>JBMOGJ010000016.1:0-41680 GCA_049318425.1 Phycisphaerales bacterium
TCGAGGTCGCGATCGTCGAGGACGACGCGCTGCGCGCCGACGACGCCGCGCTCGCGGTGGTCGCGCCCGCCAAGCGCCTCTCGGTGCTCCACGTGGGCGGCGACGGCTTCGTCGTGCGCACGCTGCTCGAGGGCCTGCCCGTCGAGCGGTTCAACAGCATGGACCTCGCGCAGTTCGACGCGGCGGTCGAGTCGAACACGCTCGCGCCGTTCGATGTCGTGGTGCTCGACGCGGTGCGGCCGAAGAAGCTCCCCGCGGGCCGCTACCTCGTGTTCGGCCCGCCGCCGCCGATCGAGGGCATCACCGCGTTCGGCGAGCACAAGGGCGTGTACGCGCGGTTCGTCCGCGAGGAGCATCCGGTCTTCCGGCTCGCGACCCTCGACGAACTCTTCGTCTCGAAGCTGACCGCCGTGCAGGCCGACCGCAGCTTCCAGGTGATCGCCGAGGCCGCCGAGGGTCCGCTCGTCCTCTCCTACGACCGCGCCGAGATGCACGTGGTCTACGTCGCCTTCGACCCGCTCGACTCGAACTGGCCGTTCCAGCGCTCGTTCGTGAACTTCACCGCCAGCGCCGTCGAGCACCTCGGCCGCATGGGCGACGCGATCGCGAGCCGCGGCCTCGTGCCCGGCGAGGCCATCGCGCTCCGCCTTCCCGCGGGCAGCCGCGACATCGAGGTCGTCGCGCCGAACGGCGAGCGCGGCAAGGTCGTGGCCGACGCAGAGGGCAACATCTCCTGGGGCCCGGTCGAGGTCGCCGGCCTGCACCGCATCGAGTTCCTCGCGCCCGGCGCCACCGAGCGCCGCACCCGCCTCGTCGCCGTCAACATCTTCGACGCGGCCGAGAGCCGCATCGAGCCGCTCCCCGAACTCCGCCTCGGCAACGCGAACGTGCAGGGGATCGCCGTCGCATCGAGCCGCCGCGGCGCGCTGTGGCCGTGGATCCTCGCGCTCGGCCTGCTCGTCGTCGTCGTGGAGTGGTGGTACTACCAGCGGCAGGTGCGGGTGTAGGGCGGGGGCCGCCCGCGGACCTCACACCTTCGCCGCGAGCTCCCTCAGCACCTCTTCGTCGATGCCGAGGTACTCGCGCATGTGCTGGTCGTACATCTCCTGGTCGCGGTCGCGGGTGAAGTCGAGGCGGAGCTCGTTGATCACCTTGGTGCCCTGGCCGATCCACTGGCGCCATGTCTCCTGGGAGATGTTGTCGGCGATCCATGCGCCGAGCGGGCCGCGCATCGGCGGGGAGGTCATCTTGGTGCCCGGACGGCCGGTGCGGCGGCAAACGAACGCGCCCGCCTCGCGCAGGCGGTCGGCGGCCTCGGCCTCCTCGGGCTGGAGCGCCGGCTTGCGGCCGATCGACTCGAGCAGCTTGGCCATCGCCTGCTGCGGCATGCGGTCGCCCTTCGACGCGGCGAGCGCGTAGCCCTTCTCGAGGAACGCGACCGCCTTGTCCTCCCAGCCGGCCTTGATCATCGCCTCGCCGCCGAGCTGGTAGGCCTTGCTCATGTCGCCGTTGATGGCGACGCAGCGCTCGAAGCTCTGCGCGGACTCGGCGAACCGCCCCGTCTGCAGGTAGGCGTTGCCGAGGCTGAAGTGGGCCATCTCGTTGGTCGGGTCGGCCGAGGCCATCTTCTCGAACTGGGCGATGCGGTCAGCGTTCATGGGATCTCCGAAGGGGCGCCATGGTAGGCGAACGGGCGGCGCTCGGTCGGGGCGCGCGCACGCGGCGGCGGCGGTTGCGATGCGGAGACGCGCTGCGCTGCGGGCGCGTCCGCGGCGTCACGCGTACCCGAGCCGGTCGAGGTCGTCCTCGTCGAGGCCGAAGTGGTGGCCGAGCTCGTGCAGGATCGTGATGCGGATCTCCTCGCGGATGCGCTCGACGCCGCCGAACGGGCCCTCCTCGTCCTCGTCCTCTTCCCAGCCGCCGGCCATGTCGACGATGCCCTCGCGGAAGATCTGCACCACATCCGACGCGTCGGCGCGCTCGACGCTGCGGTCGGTCAGCGGGACGCCGGTGTGCAGACCGCAGAGGATCTCGTCGTCGTCATCGGGATCGATGCCGAGCTCGCGGAGGATCTCGCGGCTCGGCCGATCCTCGAGCACGAGCGGGACCTCCTCGATGAGCGCGTGGACGCCCTCGGGGAGGCTCGCCAGCACCTCCTCGAACAGTCGGTCGAATCGTTCGCGTTCGCTGCGGTTCATGCGCTTCAACCCCGCTCAACCTCGGATGGATGGCGCTCGCGCCATCGTCCTCACCGTCGCCCTCACCGTCGCCCTCACAATCGCCCTCACAATCACCCTCGGCATCAGCCTCGCTGCATCCTCCGCCTCGCGTCGCCGGACGCACGCGATCCCTTCGCCGTCACGCCGACCTCGCCGCGCCGACGAGCTCCGACACCGATCGGCAGCCCTGGCGCTCGACCCACTTGGCGAGCCCGTCGGCGACCGCGAGCGGCGCGCGCGGATCGATGAAGAGCGCCGTGCCCATGCCCACCGCGCTCGCGCCGGCGAGGATGAACTCCGCCGCGTCGCGCCAGTTGCAGACGCCGCCGAGTCCGATGATCGGCACGCCCGCGTCCTTGGCGACGCCGCGCCAGACGTCGTGGACCATGCGCACCACGATCGGATGGATGCCTGGACCCGAGAGCCCGCCGCGTCCGCGCGAGAGGCGGAACGCGCGCGACTCCACGTCGATCGCCATCGCGGTGAAGGTGTTCGCGACCACCAGCGCCTGCGCGCCGCCGTCGACCGCCGCGCGCGCCATGCCGACGATGTCGGCGGCGTTCGGCGAGAGCTTCACGATGAGCGGCTTCGAGGCGACCGCCGGCTTGACCTCGGCGAGCAGCGCGCGCAGCGCCTGCGGATGCTCGCCGAACTGCAGTCCATCCGAGGTATTCGGGCACGAGACGTTGAGCTCGACCGCCGCGATTTCGCCCGCGCGGTCGAATCGCGCCGCGACCTGGAGGTACTCGTCGACCGAGTGTCCCGCGACCGAGCCGATGAGGCGGCAGGGCAACCCGCGCGCCGCGGGCAGCTTCTCGGCGAGGAAGCGGTCGACGCCGACGTTCGCGAGCCCGATCGCGTTGAGCATGCCGGCGGGGCTGTCGATGATGCGCCACGGCGCGTTACCGTCGCGCGGCTCGACCGTGATCGACTTGCTGGTGATCGCCCCGACGCGCCCGAGCGGGAACGCGTCGGCCAGTTCGTTCACGTAGCCGCAGGTGCCCGCCGCGAGCACCACGGGATTGGCGAGCGCGACGCCCGCGAGATGGACCGACATGTCGGGCATGGGAGCGGGATGGTACCGCGGGGGATTCCCCGGGGGATTCCGCGGCGAGGTCGTGGTACTCCGCGGGCGATCGCGGGACCCCGGCCTGCCCGCGCGAGACGGCGACGGACCATGAACAAGAAACAGGCCGCGCTCGCGCGCGGCCTGTGTGGTTTCAAGTTGGACTTCGCGAGGTCTCGCTCGCTCGGGGATCCCTCGCCGACGCAAGGCAGTCGCCCCCGAGGCTCGGCGATCCGACCCGCCGTGACTTACGGGCAGCCGCCCCACGCGTTCAGCAGCGCCGCGAGGTCGGCACCGCCGGTCGCGCCGTCACCGTCGAGGTCGCCCTTCGGCGAACCCCACGAGTTGAGCAGCGACGCGAGGTCCGCGCCACCGACCGAGCCGTCGCCATCGAAGTCCGCGGGGCACGGCGCCGCCGTCTCGCAGAGCTTGCCGATGATCTGGAACTCGTCGATGCCCGCCTCGGTGGTCGAGTTCTCCGGGCGGTCGCCCGCCACGAAGCGCACCTGCACCGCCGAGTGCATCGGGATGAAGTTCTCGAGCGCGTAGGTGCGGGTGGTCCAGGTCGTGTTGAGGTTGGTGCGGATGTCGTCGACGAGCACCCAGGACGTGCCGTTCCACGCCTCGATGCGGAGGGCGTCGATCTCCGCGGTCGTGTTGGTCACGATGTCGGAGCAGAAGTACCAGAGCGCCACGCTCATGGTCGCGCCCGACATGCCGGTCAGGTCGTAGCTCGGCGAGATCAGCGTCGAGGTACCTCCGTCGATGTCCTGGCTCGCCGCGGTGCCGCCCGCGACGCCGAGACCGGTCACGAAGCAGCGCGTGCCCGGGGCGGCCGTCGCATCGGTCGCCGGCGACGACGCGGCGGTGCCCGACAGGGTGCCGATCGGCACGCCCGCAGCCCAGCCGCCGCCGGTGAGCGCGGCGTCGTTGCTCACGGTCCAGCCAGCGGTCGCGCCCTCGAAGCTCTCGGTGGTCACCAGCGAGGTGCCGGTCTCGATGCTCGCGGTGTAGACGCTCGCCGGCGCCGCCGCGGGGTCAACCTGCAGGCCGCCGTTCGAGAGCTCCGCCGAGACGTAGTAGCGGAGCGCCGGGCCGCAGGTGAGCGGCGGGAAGTTCGCGGTGTAGGTGGTGCCCGAGACGAGCGTCATCGGGTACTCGGCGTAACTGGTGCCGCCGTTCGTCGAGACGTGGAGCTTCGCAGAGCCCGCCACGATGCTGCCGCCGCCGGTGATGGCCGCGTTGACCGTGATCGCGTTGGCCGTCGTCGGGTTGAGCGTGCTCGGGCGACCGTTCGGATACGAGAAGGTCACGAAGAACGGCGGACGGTTCATGAACAGCTCGATGCCGCCGCAGCGGCCAACGAGCAGGTCGAGCCATCCGTCGCCGTTGACGTCGACCGTGGCCACGTCGAACAGCGCGCTCTGGCTCGCCGCCGGCAGGATCAGGCCCGGCTCGTCGAGGAGCCCGGTGCCGACCACGCCCGTGTTGCGGTAGATGTGGGTGCGGCGGCCGGTGTTCGGGCAGAACGGCCCGAGGTCGGCGTCGACGTCGCAGATGATCACGTCGAGGCGGCCGTCGTTGTCGAGGTCGGCCACGCGCGAGGTGTTGCCGAACTCCGCGAGGCTGTCCGCGATGGTGTACGAGGTGAAGTTCGCGTAACCCTGCGCGTTGTTGCCGGTGTTGATCAGGACCTTGTCCTGGCCGTCGTCGACCACGACGAGGTCGAGGCGACCGTCGCCGTTGAGGTCACCGTGATCGATGAAGTAGGGCGCGCCCGCGACGGCCTGGATCGGACCGTTGAAGCTGGTGCCGAGGCCGTCGGCCTTCGAGTAGATGGTCGCGACGTCCTGGCCCGTGGTCAGCGTGTTCACGCGCACGACGTCGAGCTTGCCGTCGCCGTTCATGTCGGCGGCGAGCGCCGAGTTGCCGAACGCCGACGCGAGCTGCGCCGTGGTCATGCGGGTCGTGGTGCTGTCGGTGAAGAAGCCGGGGTTCGCGGCACCCTGGTTGACCAGGAACTTGTTGTTGAAGTCGTTGGTCGCGACCTCGGCCGGGCTCTGCTGGCACTCGCCTGCGTCGGCGGTGTCGCCGTCGGCGTTGAGGTCGTAGCAGATGGTGCCGCTGGTCTCGGGCGTGTCGTAGTCGGTGTAGTAGATGTCGACGTAGCCGTCGCCGGTGAAGTCGCCGATCGCGGCGTCGCAGAAGCGGGGGTTCGCGACGGTGCCGTTGGCGGCGAACAGCTGCGGGATGCGGTTGTCCTCGAAGCGGAAGCCGCGCCAGTTGCCGTTCGCGTCGTCGCCGAGGTTGCGGTACACGCGCGGCTGGCCGAGCAGCGTCGAGACGTTGTCGCTCATCGTCGTCGCGGTGACGAGGTCGAGCCAGCCGTCGTTGTCGACGTCGACGGCCTTCACGTCACGGTCGTTGCACGCATCGAGCATGCCCGCCGAGCCGGCGACATCGGCCGCGCTGCCGAACTCGACCGTGCGGTCGACGAGCACGCCGCCCTCGTTCATGAACAGGATGTCGCGGAAGCCGCCCTGGATCGAGCCCGGGAACTTGCGCATGCACGCGATGTCGATGTCGCCGTCCTGGTCGAAGTCGCCCCAGCCGAAGTCCTTCTCGAGGTTGTCGGGACCGATCAGGCTCGGGGACGCGACGATGCGCGAGCTCGACTCGTTGACGTAGGTCACCCAGGTGGCCTGGGCGCACGCCAGCGAGGTCGGAACCGCGATCGAGGCGATGAATGCGAGGGGCTTGAAGCTCTTCATGTGTTCCTCAGTCTGTCGGGCGCGCGCTGGAACAGCGTGCCGCGGACCCGAGCCATCTCTCGTTGTGCGGGAATCAGGGGTTCCCGCTGTGTCTCTCGTGCTCATCCACTCCCGACGGCGCTTGGCCGTCGGACGAACCGGTCACACACACGTTCACACAGTCGCTCAGCACGGACCCCACGAGCCGAGCAGCATCGCCAGGTCGGCGCCGCCGGTGGTGCCGTCGCCATTGAGGTCGGCGACCGCCGTACCCCAGTTGTTCAGCATGGTGGCGAGGTCGGCGCCGTTGACGGTCCCGTCGTTGGTCAGGTCGGCAGGGCAGGCGGGCGCGCAGTTGTCGGGCACGCCGTTGAGGTCCAGGTCGGGCGCGCCGTTGAAGATCTCGACGAAGTCGACCGTGCCGTCGCCGTCGCAGTCGCCGGTCACGTCGAGACCCTCGCGCTGCGCCGCGAGCAGGAAGCCCTGCATGTCGGCGAGGTCGACGGTGTTGTCCTGGTTGATGTCGCCGATCGCGCAGGGATCATCCGGGTTGGTGCTGCCCTGGGCGCGGCACTGCGCCATCGTCTTGAGGTCGCTGGTGTCGATGAAGCGGTTGCCGTCGAAGTCGAACTCGTCGCGGCCGAGCGAGTCGAGGAACGCGACCAGCTGCTGGCGCTGCAGCGTGCCGAGCTTGGCGAACGCGGCGGCGCTGGCCGCACCCTCGCCGAACGGACCATGCGCATTGATCGCGATGGCGACGCGGTCGGCGAACTCGCCGCCCGACGCGAGGCCGTTGTGCAGCATCGGGTCGCGGGTGCGGAGGTTCCACAGCGTCGGGGTGCGGAACTCCTGCTCGTTCGCGTCGCCGTCCTGCACGCCGTCGGCCAGAAGGCCCATGTCGTGGACGAGGAAGTCGGAGTATGGACGGATGGTCTTGCCGGCGATCGCCGACTCGAGGCCGGCGGAGCTGCCGGTGGTCCATTGCGCGACATGGCACTTGTTGCAGCCGATCGCGTTGAAGACGAGCTCGCCCGTCATGCCCGAGCGGGGGGTCTGCGGCGGCTGCGCCAGGTAGCGCTGGAAGTGGGTCACGCGGTCGACGAAGGTGAAGCCCTCGGCATCGGCGTGATCCTCGGGATCGGCGACGGTGTCGCACGCGCCCAGGAGGTCCATGTCGCCGTTCGGCGCGGTTTCGGTCGGGATGAGCGCGTTGGTGACGCCCATCTCATTGCGGGTCGCGTCGGCCGAGAAGCTGAGCACGGTCGCGACCTGCGACTTCCAGCCGAAGCGTCCCGCGCGCAGCGGGCTCGTTGGGCTGCTCTCGAGCGGAAGCACCCAGTGGACGCGGCCCGAGATGCCGTCGCCGTCCGCGTCGAGCGGATCCTCACCGGCGGCGATGGCCGCATCGGGGATCGCCTCGATCAGTCCGAACGCCATCGACGAGTTCGTGAGGCGCGACGCGACGACCGTCGCCTCGGGCGGCACGATCTCGCGGCAGGTGTCGCTGATCGCGAGGCTCTGCAGCAGCGAGCCGCCGAGCTCCTCGAGCGGCGAGAACTCGCCCTTGTTGTCGATGCCGAAGCGCGTGACCGAGATCGAGCCCCATCCACCCACGGGGTTCGAGTGGCAGCTCTGGCAATTCGACTTGTTCATCACCGGGCCGAGACCCGTCTCGGGACCGAACGGCGTGGCGTAGGCCTCGCGTCCCGCCCAGAACAGCGCGGTCTGTCCCTTGCTCAGGCCGAGCAGCGGATCGCCCGCCTTCGGCTGCAGCACGACGCCGCCGCCGGCGAGCGTGGTGGACGCGACGAAGGTCGCCGCGATCGACGCGAGGAGACCGGTTCCAACGAGAGTCATGTCTTTCGCCATAGCTGTGATCCGCGTGTCGGCCCGTCACGGAGGGTTCGGGGCCGAGTGAGAGGGATGAACGAACGAACAGGAACACCACCGACATGCGCCGAGACAACCGCGTCGCGAAACAGACTCACAACAACTCGCGAAGCAGTCACTTGGCACGCCACCCGGCCCGATGGCGACTCGGAGAAGTTATCCGTCGAATCGCGAAGTGGAAGCCCGAACAGACGGAACAGACGGAAAAAACCAACTTGCCGCGGGCGCGCAAATGTCCTTCCCTGCGAATCATGGGTTCTCGTACCAAGCCGGTCGTATATTGACCCCTCCGACGCAGCGCCCCGCACGCACGCGTGGGCCGGAGACCCCATGAACACCAGCACGGCGTTGAATTCTCGGAGCAGCGCGGCGCCCGCCACGGATCGCACGATGCCCTTCACGGCGCCCTCCACAGCGGCCTCCACGGCGTCCCGCATCACGCGACGCTCCGCAGTGCTCGCGACGGCCCTCGCGGCATGCTGCATCGCGGCCGCGCCGCCGATCGGAGACGGCAAGTCGCCGGCCACGCCGCCCGCCGCCGTTCCACCGGCCCCGCCCGCCGCCGCGACGGTGTCCTATCCCGACGATCCGCGCCTCGACGCCGCGCTCGGCATGATGAAGCGCGGCTCATTCGATGTCGCGGCGCTCGCGGCGTCCACCGTGCTCAAGGCGCGTCCCGACGTCGATCGTGCGCAGGCAATCCTCGGCATCGCGCTCAACAAGCAGAAGAAGTACGAGGAGGCGCGCGCCGCGCTCGAGAAGGCGATGGCTTCCACGCAGCCGTTCCCCGAACGCCGCCATGTCGCGCACTTCCTCGGGTGGTGCTGCTACCACCTCGGCGACTATCCCTCCGCGCGCGCGGCGTTCGAGGCGCACCTCAAGGCCGCGCCCGGCGAGCCCGACTCGACGTTCGGCCTCGCGCTCGTCGCGCTCGGCGAGGACCGGCTCGACGAGGCCGACGCGCTCTTCGCCGCGGCACTCAAGGGATTCAGCGAGCCGACGCCGAAGCCCGTCGACCAGGCGCGCGTGCTCACCCGCATGTCCGACCTCGCGCTTCGTCGCGACGATGTCGCGGCCGCCGAGCAGCTGCTCGACCGCGCGATCAAGGCGAGCCCCTCGCAGCACGAGACCTGGGCGAAGGTCGCGCGCGTGAAGGACCGCCTCGGCAAGACCGCCGAAGCCGACGCCGCCCGCGCCAACGAGCAGCGCGTGCTCGAGGCGCTCGGCCGCCGCGCGCCGGACGCCGCGCCCGCGCAGCCCGGCGCCGCTCCGAAGGTGCCGGACTCCGCAGCGCCCTCTTCTCCTTCCACGTCTTCTCCTTCCACGTCGCCGCCAGCGACCACCGCGCCTCCGCCGACCGCGCCGTCCGCGCCCTGAATCCGCACATGCGCGCACCGTCGCTCGCCGCAATCCTCGCCGCACTTCCGGTCGCGATCGCGCCCGTCGCAGTCGCACGCGCGGACTCCGCCGTCGCCGCGCCGCCGCCGAGTGCGCCCGCGGCCACGGCACCTTCCGGCACATCCGCCGTCGCCGCCGATCGCGGCGCGATCCGCTTCACCGACGTCACCGCGCAGAGCGGCATCGCGCTCACGCTCACGAGCGGCGCGACGCCCTCGACGAATGTCCTCGAGGTGAAGGGCGGCGGCCTCGCGCTCATCGACTTCGACAACGACGGCGACCTCGACCTGTTCGTGCCGAACGGCGCGACGCTGGCGGATCCCGAGCACGGCCCCGGCGCGCGGCTCTTCCGCAACGACGGCGCGCTGCGCTTCACCGACGTCACCGCCGCGAGCGGCATCGCGCACCGCCGCTGGAGCTTCGGCGCCGCGGTCGGCGACGTCGACGGGGACGGCTTCGACGACCTCTACATCGCGTGCTTCGGCCCCGACGCGCTGCTGCGCAACCGCGGCGACGGGACCTTCGAGGACATCACCGCCGCGTCCGGCCTCGGCGATCCGCGGTGGGGGACCTCGGCCGCGTTCGCCGACCTCGACGCCGACGGCGACCTCGACCTCTACGTGTGCAACTACCTCGCCGTCGATCCCGCGAAGCCGCTGCCCAACGCGCGCTTCAAGGGCATCGAGGTGCTCGCCGGCCCGCGGCCCTACGAGCCCGAGCCCGACGCGATCTACGAGAACACCGGCGTGCGCGACGGCACCGTGCGCTTCGTCGACCGCAGCGCCGAGAGCGGCGTGGCCGCGGTCAAGCCCGGCTTCGGGCTCAACCTCGCGATCCTCGACCTCACCGGCGACGGCCGTCCCGACATCTTCGTCGGCAACGATTCGCAGCCGAACAACCTCTTCCGCAACGAAGGGGGATTCCGCTTCACCGACGACGGCATGCGCTCGGGCATCGCGGTCAATGGCGACGGCAGCGCGCAGGCCACCATGGGCATCGCGGTCGGCGACATCGACGGCAACGGCCGCCCCGACGTCTTCACCACCAACTTCTCGAGCGACACCAACACGCTCCACGCGAACCTCGACGGCCGCAGCTTCGACGACCGCACCAACCAGTTCGGCCTCGGCGCGCCGAGCCGCCGGCTCTGCGGCTGGGGCGCGGCCTTCGTCGATCTCGATCACGACGGCGACGAGGACCTCCTCGGCGTCAACGGCCACGTCTACCCGAACGCCACGCCCGAGACCATGGACACGTCGTACGCGCAGCCGCCGCTGCTCATGGAGCGCGTCGGCGCGCGGTTCATCCAGCGCACCGCCGCGGGCAACTGGTCGCTCGAGCCGAAGGTCGACCGCACCGCGGTGTTCGCCGACCTCGACCACGATGGCGACGTCGACGCGGTGATCGCCGGCCTGAACGCGCCGCTCCGCGTGATCCGCAACGACCACGACGCCGCCGGCGACTGGCTGGTCGTGATCCCGCGCGATGCCCGCGTGGGGAGCCGCCACGCGATCGGCGCGGTCGTCGAGGTCTCCGCGAGTGCGCCGGCCGGCGACGCTTCGGCGAGCCCCGCCAAGCCCATGGTGCAGCGCCGCTGGATCCTCGGCGGCGGTCCGTTCCAGTCGAACCAAGCGCCCGAGGCGCACTTCGGCATTCCCGCCGGGTGGGAGACGGTCGATGTGGTGGTGCGGTTCCCCGATCAGACCGTGGTGGAACGCCGCGGCGTGCGCGCGGGACAGCGGCTGCTCATCGAGCGCGCGAATCAGGGTTGAAGGTGAGCGCTCGTCGGGGCGCTCGACGGGGCGATGCGGCGCACGGCTTCCGGCGCGCGAACGCGCCGTGGCCCCGCGTCCCCGTCAGAGGATGATCTGCAGGATCGTGAAGCGCTTCTCGCCACGTGGGAGGTCGACGCGGATGGTCTCGCCGATGCGCGCCTTCATGAGCGACATGCCCATCGGGCTGGTGGTCGTGACCTCGACGTAGTCGAGATCGAAGCGGCCGGTCGCCTGGCCGACGAGCCGGTAGAGGTCGTCGTCGCCGCGGTCCTCGTCGCGCAGGCGCACAGTGGCGCCGACGAAGACCATGTCGTCGGGCAGCGCGCTCGCATCGGCGACCTGCGCCGTGAGGATGCGCTCCTCGATCTCCTTGATCTTCGCGTCGTTCATCGCCTTGTCCTCGCGCGACGCGTGGTACTCGGCGTTCTCACGGAGGTCGCCGAGGGCGCGGGCGTCCGCGATGCGCTGGATGAGCTGCTTGTCGAGCACGCGGAGCTCCGCGAGCTTCTCCTGCAGCATCGCCTTCTCTTCGGCGGTGATGAAATCCATGACCTGGGCCCTCGACCTGCTACGAAACCTGTGGGTGGTGAAAATGCGCGACGCGGGAGGAGGCTCCCGCGTCGAGACGGCAGCATAGCGAATCCCACGCGGCGAGGCGAACCCGCGGTGGCGGAGGAGGTTCCGACGAGGGGAGCGGGGTCGTGCTCGCCGAGGGCGCGGTGCTCCGAGGTCCGCTCTGCGGCGATGCGCGCCGCACGACCCCGTCGACACCGACCGCAACGGGCGAAACGCCCAAGGGGCGTGGATTGGCACGACTTTCCGTGCGTTCCCGCGGATCGCCTGCGTGTTTCCGACGGCTCAGCGCCCGCCGAGCACGTCCCGACGCACGAACCGCACCGTCAGCGCGACCGCCCACGCGACCATCGCCAGCGAGCACGCGCGGAAGACCAGCGCCCGGTCCGCATCCGACGGATCGATCGTGGAAGGCTCCGAGAATCGCGCGAGGAGCGTCGGCGCGCTGGTGGCCGTCAGCGCGTCGGTGAGCGGCGTGCCGAGCGCACCCGCGAGCGTCTCGCGCAGCCCAAGCTCGGCCCCCGGCTCCGTCGGCGTGCCGCCGATCGACGCCCACAGGTTGACTGCGGCCAGCGCGATCCACGGCGCGAGCGTGAGCGTCGCCGCGAGCACCATGCCGACCGTGCGCGTGCGTCGCGACGAAGATCCCTGCGTCGCCGCGAGGATCCCCGCGGTGAAGACGATCGCCGCCGCCAGCGCCGTGTCGATCGCGACCGCGCGCGGCAGCGTCCAGCTCGTCACCAGGCGCAGCGGCCAGATCACCACCTGCAGCAGCACGAAGATCGAGAGTCCATCGATCGCGGCCTGCGCGATCGGCGCCGCGCTCGGACGCGCCGACAGCCGCAGCAGCGGCCAGCCGATCGCCACGCCCACCCCGATTCCGACGAGCAGCAGCTGGATCGACGGGCCGTAGCTCGCCGCCTGCGGCTGCACCGGCGCGTGGAAGCCGAACAGCAGCACCCAGCAGAGGAACACCCAGAGCGAACTGAGCATCACCAGCGCCCGCGGGACAAGCAGTGGCCGTGGGTCGTCCGCGCGTGGGTCGTCCGTGCGCGGATCGTCCGAGCGTGGGCCGTCCAACTGGGACTCGTCCAAGCGGGGGAGGGGTGCGTCGGCGTCGTCGGTCGCGTTCACGGCGTCAGCGTACGCCGACCGCGTTCGCGTCGGCGGTCGTCTGGGCTGCAGACGGGGCTGCCGTCTCGCTCGCGAGGCGGACGGTCGCGACGTCGGTGCGCAGGTCGAGGATGCGGTTGGCGCCGTGATCGATGTAGCCGGTCGCCGAGTGGAGCTGGGTGAGGTTCGCCAGCTTGTTGACCGGGCTCGGCTCGGCGGTGGTCCGCACGCTCGGCGCGTAGCCCCACAGGACGAAACCGCCCGTGGTCGAGACCAGCATCAGTCCATCGCCCGCATGGCGCGAGAGGTCGATGGCCGCGACCTTCGACTCCCACGGCTGTCCGCGGATGGCGGCGAGGAGCTCGAGTCCGGCGATCACATCGGCGCCCATCCAGCGCTCGCCGGGCTGACCCGGCGGGGGATTCTCGGCGTTGATCAGCGAGATCCAGTGCGGCGCCGACGGGCGGCTGCCAAGCGTCCAGTCGAGCGGCAGGCGGCAGCCGTCGATGTCGACGAGGTGCTCGCGTCCGCCGTGCAGGACGAGCGCCACCGGCGTGCGGAACTCCGCGTCGACCAGGAAGCCGCCGTTGCCCTCGAGCCGGAGCTGCCGGACCGACTTGAACCAGCCGCTCTCCTGGAGCGCGTCCTTCGCGGTCGGCAGGCGGGCGGCGTCGAGCGCCGATCCGTCACCGACGGCGTTCGCCACGCGACGGCGCATCTCCTCGACGCGCGCCGCGTCGAACCAGGCCGGCGCCTCCTCGAAGCGCAGCGTGATGTCGCTCGCGCGCACGAAGCTGCGCTCCTCGAGGTAGCTCCGCAGCCTCGGCACGCCGACGCCGATGAGCACGACGGCCACCAGCACGCACGCCGCGGCCGCGATCAGCGAGACCGTGCTGCCGCTGCTGCGGAACCACGCCGCGCTGCGGTCGATGAAGTCTGCGATCGGGTTCGAGTTCTTCGAGCTCTTGCGGGCCATCCGTGGCCTCTCCATTCTGTGCGGCGCGCAACGATGCGCCGCGGGGTACGAATTCTGCTCTCGGGCTCTCTCGCCGCGCCTGCCGTCTCCGGCGAGCTCAGCGGCCTTCGCCGATCCGATGTCGGGCGGCGGGGCGCCCGTGCTTCACAATCCAGTGCTTGGCAATCCCGGCTTCATGATCCTGGACTCCACAATCCTGGGCTCCACAATCCTGGGCTCACGGCGCGCGTCGATCACGAGGCCGACTCCACCGCACGCGGTCCGGCCGATGCGACCCTTCGCCCGCCGCGGGCCCGCTCGATCGCCCCGCGCACCAGCGAGGCGCACAGCTCCGGCATGTCGACGCCACGGTGCCGCGACGCCATCGGGATGAGCGAGTGGGTGGTCATGCCCGGCGCCGTGTTGATCTCGAGGAACCATGCGCCCCGGCCGTCGACCATGAAGTCGGCGCGCGCGATGCCGCGCAGGCCGAGCGCGGCGTACACGCGCCGGGTCGCCTCGCACATCTCCTCGGCGACCGCCGCCGGCATCTCGGGATCGAGGCGGTACTTCGTGTCGTTCCGGATGTACTTCGCCTCGTAGTCGTAGAACGCGACGTTGGGCACGATCTCGATGATGGGCAGCACGGTGCCGTCGACGATGCCGACGGTCATCTCGCGGCCCTGGATGTACTCCTCGGCCATGAGGTGCTCGCGCCGCTTCTCGAGTTCCGCGCGGCCTTGCGCGACCTCCTCGGCGGTGCGGCAGATGCGGAGATCGACGCTCGAGCCGTCGTTCGAGGGCTTGAGCACGAGGGGCGCCTCGAGGTCGGTTGGCTCGCCGCGCACCAGTTGGCGCGAGCGCGGCGTCCGCACGCCGACGCCGACCGCGACCGACTTGGTCGCGATCTTGTCCATCGCCACCGACGCGGGCTTGGCGCGCGGGCCGACGAAGCCGATCCCGTGGGTGCGCTCGAGCTGTTCGAGGATCTCCTGCAGCGGGCCGCCCTCGCCCCAGGGACCATGCAGGATCGGGTAGATCGCGTCGGGCCGGTGCGCGAGCAGATCCTCGGCGGTTGCGCGCATGATCGTGAGCGGAATCACCTCGAACTCGCCGGTCGAGGCGAGCGCGCGGGCCACCTCGGCGCCCGACATCAGGCTCACCTCGCGCTCGGCGTCGGGGCCGCCCATGAGGACGAGCACGCGTGGCCGCGGTTCGGCGGAGGTCGTCGGGCGGATCGCGGAACCCGCGCTCGATCCATCGCCAGATCGAGCACCCGCGCCAGCCCCCATCTGGGATCGGACCGCGGGTGTGCCATGCGCGTTCGTTTCATCTGCCATGTGTACCACTCCGATGGGCGCGGCCTTGGAACCGCGCATCCGATGATCGAATGTCCGTCTGCCCGCGCAACGCCGCGTCAGCTCGCCTCGCCGCGCCTCCAGAACACCACCTCGGTCTGCAGCTCGACCTTCGCGCCGTCGAGCACACGCGACTTGATCAGGTCGACCAGCTCGCGCAGGTCGTCGGTCCGCGCGGGCGCGCCCGCCTTGCGGTCGATCGCGATGAAGTTGCCATGCTCGGCCGAGACGAACGCGCATCCGACCCGCGTGCCCTTGAGCCCCGCCAGGTCGATGAGCTTGCCCGCGCTCACGCGGCTTCCGTCCGGCATCACCGGGTTGCGGAACATGCATCCCGCGCTGTGCGCCGCCATCGGCTGCGTCGACTTCTTGTACGCGAAGATCTCCTTGACCCGCTCGCGGCAGGCGATCGGGTCGTCCTCGGCCACGCGCAGGCTCGCCCACAGCACGATGCCTGCGGGCAGGTTGCTCTCTCGGTAGCCGAAGCGGAGCTCCGACGCCGTGAACACGCGCTGCTCGCCATCGGCACCGAGCACCGCGACCGCGTCGACCACGTCGCCGATCGCACCGAACTTGCCGCCCGCGTTCATGCGGATCGCGCCGCCGAGCGACGCGGGGATCCCCGACATCGGCTCGAGGCCGCGCAGGCCGCGGCGCGCGCTGTCCTGCACGAGCTTCTCCATCGACGCACCGCCGAACACGCGCATGCGCTCGACGATGCCGTCGGCGTTGAATTCGACGCGGCGGAAGCACTCGGTGTCGAGCTTGACCACCACGCCGTCCACGCCCTCGTCGTCGACGAGCAGGTTCGCGCCCGAGCCGAGCACGCGCAGGGGGATGCCGTCGCGGCGGCAGCGGCGCGCGAGCGTCACGAGCGCCTCGATCGAGTTGGGCCGCACCAGGAGGTCGGCGCGGCCGCCGATGCCGAACCACGTGTGCTCCGCCAGAGGAGCGTCCACCTGGGCCGAAACATCGAGGTCCGAGTAGAGGCTCGACGGGCTGGCCACGATCATGCCACCTGCCCCGCGAGCGTCGTGGAGAACTCCGTCATCGCCCCGCCGCGAAAGAGGAAGTCCTTGGCGATGCGGTTCACCGGTCCGGCGCCCATGGTCACGACCAGGTCGCCGTCCTCGCAGAAGTGCTCGAGATGCTCGGTGATCGCCTCGAAGGTGCCGATGTGCCGCGCGGACGTGCCGCGGGCCTGCAGGCGGTCGGCGAGGTCCTGCGCCGAGACGCGCGTCTTCTCCGCCTCGCTGTCGCGGACGAAGTAGATGTGCGGCACGATCACCTCGTCGGCGCCGGAGAAGCTGGTCGCGAACTGCTCGAGCAGGAACCGCGTGCGGCTGTGCTGGTGCGGCTGGAACACGCAGATCAGGCGCTTCGGGTTGTGCGCGGCGCGCAGGGCGCGGAGCGTCTTCTCGCACTCGGTCGGGTGGTGGCCGTAGTCGTCGTAGACCTTGACCTGCGCGCCGTTGCCGAGCACGCGGGTGCCGAGCCACTGGCTGCGGCGGTCGAGCCCGCCGAACTCGGAGAGCGCGACGGCGATGTCGTCCCAGTCGAGTCCCATCCAGTTGTTCATGATGCCGGCGGCCGCCGCGTTGAGCGCGTTGTGGCTGCCGGGCATCTGGTTGTTCCACGCGGCGATGAGGTAGCCGTGCCAGAAGACCGCGACGCGGTTGTCGGCGGCCTCGTAGACCACCTGGTAGTCCGCCTCGGGCGAGAAGCCGAAGGTCGCGACCTCGCACTCAAGTCCCGCGACCACCTGGCGGCGGTGCGCGCCATCCTGCGCGATGAGCAGCTTGCCGCCGTTGCGGGCGGTCGGGAGCAGCCGCGCGAAGTCGTGGAAGCTCTGGATGATCTCGTCGAGCGACGAGTAGTAGTCGAGGTGGTCCTCCTCGATGTTGTTGATCAGTCCGATGGTCGGGCGGTGGTGGTGGAACGAGCGGTTGAACTCGCACGCCTCGCACACGAGCACGCCCGGTCGGTCGCGGAGCAGGCCGGTCGGGATGAACCGCGAGCCGGTGCGGGTACCGCCGCCGAGCTGGTCGCAGGTGGCGCCGACGATCACGCTCGGATCGAGGCCGCAGCGGATGCCGACCCACGAGGTCATCGCGGTGGTCGTGCTCTTGCCGTGGGTGCCGGCGATCGACACGGCGGTCATGCCGCGCTGCGCGTGTCCGAGCGCCTCGGCGTAGCTGATCCACTCGACGCCCTTCTCCTGGGCGGCGAGGATCTCGGGATGGTCGGACTTGATGGCGGCCGAGGCGATCACCAGGTCGGTGTCCGCGGGCAGCGACTGCATCGCAGGGCCGACGCGCACGTCGATGCCCGCGGCGTCGAGCCGCTCGATCATCTCGCCGGCGGACTGGTCCGATCCGGTCACATGCGCGCCGCGGTTCCGGAGCATCAGGGCGAGGCCGCTCATCCCGCAGCCTCCGATCCCCACGAAGTGGAGGTTCCGTCCGTGGAACTCAACCGACCGAGGTCGTCCGAAGTCTGGGTGCTGCGTGCTCACCGAATCGCTCTCCTTGCGATGGACCGCTCGAATTGTCCGTGTGCCCCGCGCGCGTCGCGCGGGGACCACCTTCATCGACTTGTACCACGCTTTCGCGCCACTTTCTTGGCGCCGTCCGGGCCCGCTCCCGACTCGGAGCAGAACGCGCGGCAGATGGCGTCCTCGGCGCAGCAACCGCCGCGCGCCTTGCACGCGCGCCGCCCGTGGAAGATCAGCAGGTGCGACAGCAGGCACCACTCCTCGCGGGGGAAGAGCGCCATCAGGTCGCGCTCGATCGCGGCGACCGTCTTCTGCCGCGAGAGGCCGAGCCGGTGCGAGAGCCGCTCGACGTGGGTGTCGACCACCACGCCGGCGTTGATGCCGAAGCAGTTCCCGAGGACGACGTTCGCCGTCTTGCGCGCAACGCCGCGCAGGAGCAGCAGTTCCTCCATGGTGCGCGGCACCTCGCCGCCGAACCGGTCGCAGAGCATCCCGCAGGTCGCGTGGATCGCCTTGGCCTTGTTGCGGAAGAGCCCGATCGAGCGGATGTGCGGCTCGATCTGCTCCGGGGTCGCCGCGGCGTAGTCCGCCGGCGTGGGGTACGCCCGGAACAGCCCCGGGGTGGCCCGGTTCACCGAGGCGTCGGTGCATTGCGCCGACAGGATGGTGGCGATGAGGAGCTCGTGCGGCTTCGTCCAGTCGAGCTCGCAGTGGGCGTCGGGGTAGCGCTCCTTGAGCGCGGCCAGGACCCGCGCGGCGCGCTCCCGCTGGGCGGCGGTCTTCCGCGGGAGGTCGGGCAGCTCGTCGGCGGCGCGCGCGCTCGCCGCGGCTGTCTGCTTCGCCACGGCTGCCTTCTTGGCCACGGCTGGGTTCCTCGCCACGGCTGGATTCTTAGCCACGGCTGGCTTCTTAGCCACGGCTCTTCCTCCACGTGCCGCCGCCCGACACGGTGATCTGGCCGACGCTCCAGGCGCTCATCGCGATCAGCGCGAGCAGGGCGATCGCCTCGGTCGACGCGACCCGGGACGCCATCGTGTGGGCGGCATCGACCTCGGTCTTGAGCGCGAGGGCCTCGTCGAACCGCCCGGTGCGCGCGGCCTCGCGGTAGGCCGCGTCCTTCGCGGTGAAGGCCGGCTGGGACCAGAAGCTCGCCGCCAGCAGCGCCGCGGCCGCGATGGCCACCGCGAGCAGCCGCTTCTTCTGGTGCGGCGCGCGGGAGTTGACCGCCAGCTGGCACAGGAGCGCGAGCGCGGTCATCGGCGCGAGGGCGAGCCGCGCGCCGTCGGTGAGCTGGAAGACCCGCTCGGCGAGGTGACCGGCAACCAGCATCCGACCCTGCTCGGGATACGCGGCGATGAACGCCTCGTAGCCGTCGAGCGACAGCGCCAGCTCCCGCGATGCCGGGAAGATCGCGGCGGCGGCGATGCCTCCCGCGAGCGCCAGCGCAAGCCAGAGGGAAACAAGCAGCCAGAAGGCGGTGTCGGCGAGGCGCTGCAGCATCGGCGCATCCTACTGGCTCGGCAGGGGGAGACGCCGCGGTGGCGTCGGTACACTTGCCGCCCCGTGCGCCCCGTCGCGTTCAACTCCAGTGGCTCCGCCGACGATCGCCCCGCGCTCGCCGCCACGATCGCGCCCCTGGTGGCCGCGCGCGAGTGCGCCGACACCCGCGAGGCGCTCGCCTGGGCGTCGGCGGCGGGATACCGCGGCGTCCAGCTCTCCGCGACCGAACCCGAACTGCGGCCGCGCGAGCTCTCGCAGTCGGCGCGCCGCGACCTGGCGGCGACGATGACCAGGCTCGAGCTGGTCTGCTCCGGCATCGACTTCTTCCTGCCGCCGTCGCATCTCGTCGATCCGGCGCATGTCTCGCGCGCGCTCGAGGCGATCGAGGCCGCGCTCGAGCTCGCGGCGTTCCTCGGCCGCGCGCCGGTGACCATCCCGCTCGGCCCGGGCGAGGAGTGTGAGATCCGCCATGCGATCGCCGCCTCCGCGAGCAGGCTCGGCGTCGAGGTGCTGCTGCCGGTCGTTCGCGCGGAGGAGGCGGATGGTCTCGCGCGCCCCTTCGCGGCATCGGTCGACGGTGCGTCGGTGCTCGGCGCGGGAGGCCGCCCCGAGGACCTCGTGGCCAGCCTCGGCGGCGCGGGCGGCCGCGGCGTGCTCGGCGGGGTGCGGGTGGTCGACCTCTGGCGCAGCGGGCTCCGCGGGCCGATCCTCGAGCCGCGCGAGTCGCGGCTGGAGGCGCTGGCACTCCGCATCGCCCTCGAAACCTCGGCGTTCCGCGGACTTCCGGTGGTCGATGCCCGCCAGTGGCAGCAGCCGCGCCGCGGTCTCGAGGCGGTGCTCGAGCGATGGTCCGCGTTGATTCCCGGCTGAATCGGCGGGATCCGGTGATTTGCCCGCCGCAGGGGATTCGCACTTGGTCGGCGCGCGGCGGCTGCTAGACTGCGCCTCCGCGTGTCGAAGCACGCGTTTTTTCGCGAGGAAAAACCCATGGCACGACGCGGCACCCCGGCTCTCTACGAACTCATGGGTCGAGGGCGTGAGTCCAAGACCACGCCCGTGATCCCCGTCGCAGCTTCGGCGCGCAAGCCCGGCCCGACGCGCGGCGTGACGCCGGTCGGCAGCTCGGGTGGAACGTCCGGAGGCGGCTCCGGCAAGGCGACTGCCTCCGCGAGCTCCGCGCCCGCCATCGCCATTGATCCGGCACTGCTCCGCGTGCTTGCGATCGGCGCCGGCGTGATCGTGCTCCTGCTCGGGGTCTACTGGCTCGGCGTCTCGCGCGGCACCAGCAACGCGCAGAACGGCGCCGACCAGGGTGGCGGGCAGATGCAGGCGGCCGACGCAGGCACCGACGCGTCGACCACCTCGGGGGTGACCTCGGGTGCGGCGCTCGCACAGCAGTCGGCGTCGCAACAGGGCGCGCCCAGCGGCGGCGCCTCGCCGGGAACCTCGAAGACCTCCGGCGCCGCGGGCAGCACCGGCGCGACCCCGGGTCAGGCCGGACAGGCCCAGGCCAACAAGGCCGCCCGGTCGTCTGAGAACCAGGCGGGCAGGGGAGCCGCTCCCGTCGACCCGACGCTCGGTCCGGCACTGCCGCCTGCGCAGCGCGGCATCGATCCCCGCCAGGCCGGGCTGCACTACTGCGTTATCGCCTCGGTGCTCGAGGCCAACGCCGACAAGCTCGTCCAGTTCTGCCGCGATCGTGGACTTGACGCGTGGGTGGTTCCCGATCACAATGGTCGACTTCGCGAAATCACGGTCCTCCCTGGCATTCCGAAGTCGGAGCTCAAGGGAGAACTGGCGAAATCGCTCGAAGCTCGGATTCTCAAGGTCGGCGCCCTCTGGAAGGCCGCCGGTCGCGGGAACTCCGATTTCGAAGATCGTTACTTCAAGCCGTTCAACGGCTAAGCCTTCACGACGAAGGCAGTCAGGCAACACCATGAGCATTCACAGCAGCCTCAAGACCAAGTCGGGTGCCCTCAACCAGCACCGCAACGTCCTCACCCGCGACGAGCGCGTCGCCAAGCTCTCGGCGGCCGACCGCTTCGCCGCCGGCACGAACTCGCCGCTCGGCCTGCCCAAGGTGCTCAGCATCAAGGTCGCTGCCGGCAAGAAGCCCAAGAAGGAAGCCGCGGCCGGCGATGCCGCCGCCGCCAAGCCCGACGCGAAGAAGAAGTGATGTCCGTGCGGCGCCCCGCGCCGCGCGAACAGACCCTTCGCTTTCATGGCATACTCCAGCGCCTCCGGCCTTCGCCGGAGGCGTTTCATTTGCCCATCCGAACAACTCGCCGCAGCGCTGTTCGCCGAACCCGCTGCACCACCCGACGCGCCCCGCACCCCCGATCACGCCGATGTCCAACGCATCCGACCGACTCGATGTCACCAAGCTCCTCTCGCACCGCGCGAAGTCGATCGACGCGAGCGGCATCCGCAAGGTGTTCGACCTCGCGGCGCACCTGAAGGATCCGATCAACCTCTCGATCGGCCAGCCGGACTTCCCGGTGCCGGACACGCTCAAGCTCGCCGCCATCAAGGCGATCTCGGACAACCGCAACGGCTACACGCAGACGCAGGGCTGCCCCGAGCTCCTCGGCGCGATCTGGAAGCGCCTCGGACACGAGGTCGGCTGGCACAGCGGCCAGGACGGCCTCTCGGCGATCGTCACCAGCGGCACCAGCGGCGCGCTCGTGCTCGGCATGATGTGCCTCCTCGACGAGGGTGACGAGGCGATCGTGCCCGATCCGTACTTCGTGATGTACCCGCAGCTCGCCGCGCTCACGGGCGGCAAGATCGTGCTGTGCGACACCTACCCCGACTTCCGCATGACCGCGGCGCGCATCGAGAAGTGCATCACCCCGCGCACCAAGGCGGTGCTCGTCAACAGCCCGGGCAATCCCACCGGCGTCGTGCTCTCCAACCGCGAGATGGCGGACATCGTCGACCTCTGCAAGGCGAAGGGCATCCTGCTCATCTCCGACGAGATCTACGACGAGTTCACCTTCAGCGAGTCGCGCGAGCAGGGGAGGTTCCCGACGCCCGCGGCCTTCACCAAGGATTGCCTGCTCATCCGCGGCTTCGGCAAGACCTACGGCTGCACCGGCTGGCGCCTCGGCTACGTCGCCGGTCCGCACGACATCGTGCAGTCGATCGCGAAGCTCCAGCAGTACACCTACGTGTGCGCGCCCAGCATGGCCCAGTACGCGGCCGCGCACGCCTACGAGATCGACATGCAGCCGTGGGTCGACCGCTTCGAGCAGCGCCGCGACACCGTGCTCTCGGCGTTCAGCGGGCTCACCGAGGTCGCGCGTCCCGGTGGCGCGTTCTACGCGTTCGTCAAGGTGCCGGAGCACCTCGGCCTCACCGCGACGCAGTTCGTCGAGAAGGCGATCGAGCGCAGCGTGCTCATCATCCCCGGCAAGGTGTTCTCCACGCGTGACACGCACTTCCGCCTGTCGTTCGCGGCCAAGGAGGAGACGCTCGCGCGCGGACTCGCGATCATCACCGACCTCATGCGCGGCGCGTGAGCCCGCGCGCAGGGCGTACCCAGCCGAGTGCCCGTGCCGCCAAAGGAAAACCGCTGTCTGAGTTTGTGACCCAGAGCAGCGGCGGGTGGATGGCCTGAACTTGGTGGTCGCTCGGCTCGGCGTGTGCCAAGCCTTGCGACACCCTTTCATCCGCGATCCGCGGCGGCGAGTTCAGTCGCATGCCCGAAATCCCGCCAACTCGGAGGTCCGATCGTGCGGGCTGCGCCGAGAACCTCGGTTTGCATGCGTTCGTGGTGGTCCCGCGGCGGGCACCATCGGTCCGCGCACCTTCGGCAGTGGCCGTCTCGGCGCCCCGTCTTGATCCATCGGAAAAAGAACCGCGCCGCCCCTGAGGGGCGGCGCGGTGCGTGTGGTCGAATCGAGGTCGATCCGGCGGGCGTACGCCGCGCGTGAGGCGCGGGCTCCCGCCGATGGACTCACTCGTCCTTCTTGGCCGGCGGGGTGGCGCCGGGGCCGCCGCTGCTGTTCGAGCCGAGCTTGATGCCGTCGCCCGGAGGGGCAACCTGCGCCGAGCCGGGCTGGCGGACCTGGTTCGAGTCGATGGTGGTGACGTCGGGGGACTGATCGCCACCGCAGCCAACGAGGAGGAGGCACGCCGAGGTGCATCCGAGAGCAAGGAGAGTCTTCATGGGAGTCCTTTCTAGAACTTCGGGAAGCCCCCGTCGATGCGCTCCATGACGATGGCAGCGCGGCGCGGGGATGGTCTGGGTCAATCCATCGGTTGGATGGGGATCGGGAGTCGAATGTCTCCGGATCGGGTACGGATCGTATTCAAATCGCCCCGCGGGCGTGGGTCAAGTCGCCATTCGGCGACGTGGTCAAGTCGCCCTTCGGCGACGGGTCAAGTCGCCCTTCGGCGACGGGTCAAGTCGCCCTTCGGCGACGGGTCACGGCGCCGGCGTTGGCTGGGCGGCGCCGCCAGGGCTGAGCACCGCCGGCGTGTCCCGCGGAGCAAGCCAGCGCCACTGGGTGTGGTAGGTCTCGTCGTTGTCGGCCACGCCGATGTTGATGGGGAGGGGCGCCCCCGGCGCGATCCCCGCGGGGAGCGCCGCGGTGCGCACCGTCACCGTGAGATGCCACGATCGCTGTCCCGCCGCGAGGACGACCTCGAGCGCGCCGTCGGCAGGCTCCAGGCGGTTCCGGTCGCGCGAGAGCGTGCGGACGAGCGGCTCCTGCGTGCCGGGCTTGAAGGTGATGAGGTACTCGCGCGACTCCGCGCCCGAGCCGAGCACGATGCGGACGCCGTCGCCGAGCGGGTCGTCGATCGCCGACTTGCCGTCCGAGGGCTTCGCGTCGGCGGAGAAGACCGAGTCGAGCACCTTGAGCGAGACCCGGAACGCCGCGTCGGCCGCGCCCGGAGCGGGCGCCGTGAACCGGGCGGTCGCGTTGCGGTCGGGCGTGTCGTACTCGCTCCAGTTCCAGACGGCGATGGAGTACGGCGCCGCGTCGTCGACGCTCGCCGCGGGCATGATCCGTCGTGCGAGCGGCAGCCGCTGCCGCAGCCGGACCGGGACGCGACGCTCCTTGCCGTCGAGGTAGGTGGCGACGACCTCGAACGGCGGCGGCTCGCTCGGCGCGGGCTGCGCGGCGCAGCGCGCGCGGACGGTGACCGTGCGCGACTCACCCGGTGCCAGCGTGACGCGCGCCGCGTCGAACTCAAACTCGAACCGCGACGCCGTGTCGGTGGTCGACACATTGAAGGTGTCCTGGTTGGTCAGGCTCACCCACGGGCGGAGGATGTCCTCGCCGTCCTCGCGGTCGAGCACCTCCCACGCCTCGGCGCGCCCCGTGCGCTCGAAGGCGAACTCGACCTGGCGGTCGAGCGGATTCCGCAGCGTGACCTCGACCGAGCCCTGCGTGGCCGCGCCGTGCGGATCGTCCACCGAGCCGCGGATGCGCACGGCGTCCTTCGACGCCTTCAGGCGGTAGGCGAGGTCCTGGTCCGACTTGGTCATCCAGTCGACGGGCAGCGTGCATCCGGCGACCTGGTGGTAGGGCTCGATCTTGCCCGACTCGTCGATCACGACGAAGGTGAGGTGCTGGAGCTGGCCGGTGAGCGGATGCTGGTCGATCGCGCCGCCGCAGGTGCCGAGCAGCAGGTGCGGGATGCCGTCGCGCGGCGGCAGCGCCTGCAGCGCGTGGTAGTGGCCGGCGATCACGTAGTCGACGCCGTGCTTCGAGAGCATCGGCTGCACGCGCTCCTCCCAGCGGGTCGGCTTGTGGTCCCACAGCGGCCGGTGGAACAGGAGGATGATGGGACGGTTGCGTGCCGCGAGCGTGGCAAGCGTCTCGTCGAGCCACGCGAGCTGCGCATCGGAGAATCCGGGTTCGATGCGTCCCTCGCCATCCTCGGTGTTGAGGATCACGAAGCTCGCGAGCTCGAGTTCGACCGCGTAGTACAGCGGTCCGAACATCCGGCGGTACTGCTCCGCGAAGCTGCGGTCGCGGCCGTCGCGCAGCCCGCTCACGAGGTCATGGTTGCCGGGCGTCGGGTAGAAGGGCACGCCGAGCCGGTTGGTGATGCCGAGGAAGTCCTCGCGCTCGCGGATGACATGCGCTGCGTCGCGCGAGTAGCCCTGCACGAGGTCGCCCACGCAGAACACCGCGTCGGGCTGGGCCCGGTTGATGTCGCGCACGGCGTCCTTCAGGTAGCGCAGGCCCCAGTCGCGGCCGGTGGTGCGGTCGGGCACGATCGCCACGACCTGCTTGCGCGGTCCCGCGGGCTGGACGATCCGCTGGCCGTCGCGCGCCGCGCCGGCTTCGTCGCGCTCGAAGGGCGGGGGGGTCGGCGATCCCGCGTGCGCGAGAGCGGCGGAGGCGAATCCCAGGAGGATTCCCGAGGCGAGAAGAACGGCGTGCAGCATCTCCCAAGCGTACCGCGCAGGCAATTGGCGCGCGTCAAGACGGGAAACACACCTGTCAAGAAAAAAGTGTGGAGTCGCATGCGACTTGGCCGAACGAAGGGGCAGCCAACGGGGTTTTCCCTGTGGCGCTCAACGAAGTCGACTCCGCCGAGGGAGGTGGAGTCGGTTGCGGGGAGCACAGCCTGCGCGCGTTCCTTCCAGTGTTGTGCATGGTGGAGTGCGCGGTGGCGAAACGCCGGGTGGTACGGCGTCCGAACCTGTCATCTTTCTCCCCTCCGCCCCGTCCGCTCAGTCTCTGATCGAACGGGGTTTTTCTTTGGCGCCAGCGCGGCCGCGTGCGAGCCGAAGCCGCGGATCACGGCGGCAGCAGTCGCCGGCGCGCGTCGTCGTCGATCGCGACCGGGCGGCGGCTCGCGAGGTCGACCAGCGCCCAGCGGCTGGTGGCGCGCGTGAGCACCGCGCCATCGCGCGCACGCACGATCCGCGTCGCGCGCACGAGGCTGGTGCGCCCGAGCTTCTCCACCCAGGTCGCGAGCAGCAGCGCGTCGCCCGCGAAGGCCTCGCCGAGGTAGTCGATCTCATGCCTCGCCACGAACCACATGCGGCCGCGCACCGCGAGCTCGGCACGCGAGGCGCCCGCGGCATCGCCATGGCGCGACGCGACGAGATCGATCCACGAGAGGATCACGATGTTGTTCGCGTGCGGGACGAGCGCGCTGCACTCGTCGTCGCGGACGGTGTGCGCGAGCACGAAGGCGCCGGCGGTCCCGGGTGCGTCGAGCGGCGGAAGCGCGGACGACGCGACCTCGCGGAAGTCGTCGCCGCGCGCGTCGCTCGGTCGGGCGGAGTTGTCGGGCGACACCTGCATCGTGCGTGAGCGTAGCATGGGCGCATGTCCCTTCCCGCCGGCGAGCCTCGTCCCGTGCACCTCGACCTCGATCGCGAACGCGGCCTGACGATCGCGTGGGAGGACGGCGCCGCGCACTTCATTCCGACGCTCATCCTGCGCCGGCACTCGCCGTCGGCCGACCAGCGCGAGCTGCGGGCCGCGATGGCGCGCAATCCGCTCACCGTGCTGCCGAGTTCGGGCTCCGCGCAGGGGCCGCTCCGCGCCGAGGCGGTCGAGCCCGTGGGCCACTACGCGTTGCGCATCCGCTTCAGCGATGGCCACGACACGGGGATCTACACGTGGAAATACCTGCGCGAGCTCGGTGCGAGCCACGGGCAGCCTGCGGCGCGTCGGTAGCGCGCGGCGCGCGGCGTCGTCGCGTTCCGCGCGGCGGGTTCGCGTTCCGCGCGGCGGGTCCGCGTTCCGCGCGGCGTATCCGCGTTCCGCGCGGCGGGTTCCCACTCCGTACAATCGCCGTCCATCATGACGACGACCGCGACCGCCACCATGCATGCCGCCGATCTGCTGTGTTCCCGCGTCGAGCGGGTGGGGAGCGCCACGTGTGTCGGGCTCGATCCGGTGGTGGAGCGCCTGCCCGCGGAACTCGCGCCCGCGACCGACGCGTCGCGCGACTGCGCCGCGGCGATCGAGCGCTTCTCGCTCGGGGTCCTCGAGTCGGTCGCCGGTGATGCCGCGGCGGTGAAGATCCAGGCCGCGTGCTACGAGCGCTACGGCGTCGACGGCTATGCGGCGATGGGCCGCGTGCTGGCCGCCGCGCGCGCGAGCGGACTCGCGGTCGTGCTCGACTTCAAGCGCGGCGACATCGGGATCTCCGCCGAGCACTACGCCGCGAGCGCGCGCCACGCCGGCGCGCACTGGACCACCATCAACGCCTACCTCGGCAACGACGGCATCGCGCCGTTCCTCGCCGAGGGGCACGGCTCGTTCGCGCTCGTCCGGACCAGCAATCCGTCGGGTGACGCGCTGCAGACGCTCGCGCTCGCCGATGGCCGCACGGTCGCAGAGGCGGTCGCGGACCTGGTCGCGCAGCTCGGCGCATCGAGCGTCGGTGCGAGTGGCTTCTCCGCGCTCGGCGCGGTGGTGGGCGCCACCAAGCGGGCCGAGATCGCGTCGCTCCGCGCGCGCATGCCGCGCACCATCTTCCTGGTGCCCGGCTACGGCGCACAGGGCGGCACGGCCGACGACGTGCGCGCGTGCTTCACCGCGGGCGACCGCGGCGCGCTGATCACCGCGAGCCGTTCGGTCATCTATCCCAAGGCGGCCGCGGGCACGCCGTGGACGCAGGCGATCCGCGACGCCGCGCGCACCTTCGCCGACGAGATCCGAGCCATCACCCGCTGAGCGCGCCCGCACGCGCCGCCGCGAGACACCGACGATCGCCATCGAGCACACCGTGAACATCGGACGCCTCACCTCCCCGTCGATCCTGCTTCCCGCGCTGCTGGTGCTGCTCGCGGCGCTGCCGGTCGCGCTCGCCCCGCGCGGTGCCGCGCCCGACCAGGCGATGCGCCGCGCGATCATCTACACCCCGCACAACGAGCAGATCCGCTCGGAGTTCGCCCGCGGCTTCGCCGACTGGCACCAGCGGACCTACGGCGAGCCCGCCGAGGTGGTCTGGAACACGCCGGGCGGGACCAGCGAGATCCGCCGCATCCTCGAGGCCAACGCCGAGGCGGCGCTGCGCGCGTCGCGCCCGATCGGCGGCAACGCCGACCTCGTGTTCGGCGGCGGCAGCTACGAGTACGGCCAGCTCAAGCGTGAGATCAGCGCCGATGTCGGCGGCGAGAAGCGCACGGGGCGGATCCTCGAGAAGGCCGCGTTCGACGCGGCGTGGCTCGGCGAGACCTACGGGGCGAACGAGGTCGGCGGCGAGCCGCTCTACGACCCCGAGGGCTACTGGTTCGGGACCGCGCTGTCCGGCTTCGGCATCGTCTACAACCGCGACCTGCTCGCGCGCCTCGGCGTGCAGGAGCCGACCGAATGGGCCGACCTCGCCGACGCCCGCCTCAGCGGCGCGGTGACGCTGGTGAATCCCGCGCAGTCGGGCTCGGTCACCACCGCGCTCGAGGCCATCATCCAGCGCCTTGGCTGGAAGCGCGGCTGGCAGGTGATCCTGCGCATGGCCGCCAACGCGCGCAGCGTCGCCTCGAGCGCGCCGAAGGTGCCGCTCGATGTGTCCTCCGGTGACAGCGCCGCCGGCCCCAGCATCGACTTCTACGGCCGCTACCAGGCGCAGTCGATCATCGACTCGGGTGGCGGACGCCGGCTCGGATACATCGACCCGCAGGGTCAGACGGTCATCGATCCCGATCCCATCGCGCTGCTCGCGAACGCGCCGCACCGGGAGACCGCCGAGCGGTTCATCCGCTTCGCGCTGTCCGACGAGGGGCAGGCGCTCTGGCAGTTCGAGGCGCGGGTGCGTGCGCCCGGCGAGCTCGGTCCGCACAAGTTCGAGCTCCGCCGCATGCCGGTGCGGAGGTCGTTCCGCGAGAAGTACGGCGAGCAGTTCATCGACCAGGTCGATCCGTTCGCGCTGGCGAGCAAGGTCGAGGATCCCGATCGCAACGCGCGTGCGTTCATCGCACCGCTCTTCAGCGCGCTCTGCGCCGATCGCCGCGACGAGCTGGCGCGCGCGTGGGACGCGATCCGCCTGCATCCGGCCTACCCGACGACGCCTGCGCTCGTCACGGCCGATGAGGTGTCGGATCCCGCGCTCAAGTCGATGCTCGAGGCGTTCGACGCGATGCCGCGCGTGCCGGGGCCCGATGGATCGATCCACGACGTCGCGACCCGCGAGGGGCGTGCGGCGATCCGCGACGGCTGGCTCAAGGGCAAGTGGAAGGACGCCGGACTCTGGCCCGCGGGCGCGTCGAGCGCCGACCAGCTGCGGCGGGTGATGGGGGAGTTCTACTCGTCGCAGTACCGCGCGATCGTCGCGATGCGGGCGGGCGGCGGGGGCGGCGCGTGAGCGGCGTACCGGTCGCCCTGCTCTCGGTCGGCGACGAGCTCGTGCTCGGTCAGGTCGAGGACACCAACGCCTCGTGGATCGCGCGCGCGCTGCAGCGGATCGGCGCCATGCCCGGCGAGCGGCGCACCGTCGCCGACGACCGCGCCGCGCTCGCGCGCGCCATCGGCGAACTCGCCTCCGGCCATCGCGCGCTCATCATCACCGGCGGACTCGGCCCGACGCTCGACGACCTGACGCGCGAGGCGCTCGGCGACATCGTCGATCCCGGGGCTGCGCTCGTCGAGGATCCCGCCGGCGTCGAGCACCTCCGCGGCTGGTTCGAGCGACGGGGCCGCGCGATGCCGGTCTCCAACCTTCGGCAGGCGATGCGGCCGCCCTCGGCGCGCCTTCTCGCGAATCCGAACGGCACCGCGCCCGGGATCGCGGCGCGCGCGGGTGCGTGCGAGATCTTCTGCCTGCCCGGGCCGCCGAACGAGATGCGCCCGATGTTCGAGGCCGCGGTCGCGCCGGCGCTCTCCGATCCCACGCAGGTCGTGCTCACCGCCGCGCTGCACACGATCGGCCTCGGCGAGAGCGCGATCGCCGAGCAGCTCGGTCCGCTGATGCAGCGAGGGCGCGAGCCTTCGGTGGGCACCACCGCGAGCGACGGCATCGTGTCGATCCGCGTGCGCGCGACCGGCGAGGCGTCCGCGGCGCGGGCGGCGCTCGACGCGACGGTGGCGGAGTGCCGTGCGCGCACAGGCGCGATCATCTTCGGCTCCGACGGCGAGTCGCTCGCCGCGGTGGTCGGCGGCATGCTCGCCGCGCGCGGGGCCACGCTCGCGACCGCCGAGAGCTGCACCGGCGGATTGCTCGGCGCCTTCATCACCGAGGTCGCGGGCTCGAGCGCCTGGTTCCGCGGCGGGTTCGTCACCTACGAGAACGCGCGCAAGGTCGCCGACCTCGGCGTCCGCGACGCGACGCTCGCCGCGCACGGCGCCGTCAGCCACGAGACCGCGATCGAGATGGCGCGCGGTGCCCTCGCGCGCACCGGCGCCACCGTCGCGCTCTCGACGACCGGCGTGGCCGGCCCGGGCGGCGGCAGCGACGCCAAGCCAGTCGGCACCGTGTTCGTCGCGGTGGCCGTCGCGGGCGACGCCGTGTACAGCCGGCGCTTCCACTTCCCGGGCGACCGGACGACGGTCCGTCGGCGCACCGCCCACCTCGCGCTCGCGTGCGCGCGCTTCGCGCTGCTCGGCGAGGGCGCACGGCCGCTGCTCTGGAGCGAATCGGAGGCGGTGCGTGTCGGGCCTGCCTGAAGACAACACGACGGATCGCCCCCGCGGCGCTGCCGCCGACCCCGCCGCGATCCGCCACGTGCACATCGCGCTCGGCGCCAATCTCGGCGACCGGCTGGGCACGATGCGCGAGGCCCTGCACCGGCTCGCCGCGCATCCGGCGATCACCGTCGTCGCCGCCTCGAGCGCCTGGGACACGGCGCCGGTCGGCCCGCCCGACCAGCCGCGCTACCTCAACGGCGCGGCGACGCTCGCGACGACGCTCGCGCCCGCGGAGCTCCTCGCGGTCCTGCTCGACGTCGAGCGGGCGCTCGGACGCGAACGCACCGCGACCCGGTGGACCGCCCGCAGCATCGACCTCGACATCGTGCTTTTCGGGGAATACACCGTCGACTCGCCAGACCTTGCCGTGCCTCACCCGCGCTTCAGGGAACGGGCCTTCGTGCTCCTTCCGCTTGCGGAAATCGCCGCGTCGGCGCGTGATCCTGTCACGGGGGAGCGGGTAGAATCCCTGCTTCGTGCCTGTCCCGGCCGCTCGGATGCGGTTCGGATGGGACCGCTCGGAGAGTTCCCGGCGCGATAGCCGCCAAGGGAACCAGACGGGCAGGGGGCGGCTTCGTTGGCCGTCCTGCACGAGAGGCCCGGTCGCTGACCGCGCCACGATTGGAGAACCACATGACCATGTCGCTTTCCCTCGCCCGCGTCGCGCTTGCCGCTGGCCTCTGCCTCGCCGGCAACGCTCTTGCCCAGGACGGCGCCCCCGGCGTCGGCGGCGAGATGCCCCAGATCGAAATGCCGAAGGCCCCCGACATCGCGAAGGACTTCACCGACGCGATGAAGACCCCCGAGGCCGTCAAGGCCGCCGAGGAGGCGCTCAAGAAGACCGCGAAGGCCTACCGCGACGCGAAGTCGTTCAGCGACACCGTCGAGATCAGCTTCGAGATCATGGGTCAGAAGCAGTCGCAGGGCCTCGCGATCGCGCGCGACGAGAAGGGCGCCCGCCTCGAGATGGGACCGATGTCGATCGTGTCCTGCAACGGCAAGGTCTACCTGACCTCGCAGGACGCGCCGAAGAAGTTCGTCGCCTACCCGCTCGACGGCTCGATCAGCAAGACCCTCGGCAAGGAACTGGGCGGCTTCGAGCTCCCCATCCCGAGCTGGCTGCTTGACCCGAGCGAGACCGCGGACCTCGCCACCGAGCTCGCGGGCAAGATCCTCCCCGGCGCCAAGATCACCGGCTTCGACGCCGCGGGCGGCAAGGTCCTCGTCAGCGGCGAGGGCGCGAGCGTCGGCGTGTTCAGCATCGACGGCAAGAGCAGCCTCCTCTCGGGCGCGAAGGTCAACATGGCTCCTCCGGGCGCGCCCGAGGGCTTCATGATCCCGCTCACCATCTCGATGAAGCCGTCGACCGACGCGCTCAAGACCGCGATCGCGTTCGACGAGGCCGGCAAGAAGCAGGTCGACTCGCCGGATGGCCTCCAGGCGCAGGCGATCGAGGTCGGCGCCGAGGCTCCGTCCTTCGCGCTCAAGACCACCGACGGCAAGGAAGTCACGCTGGCCGGCCTCAAGGGCAAGGTCGTCGTGATCGACTTCTGGGCCGAGTGGTGCGGCCCGTGCAAGCGCGGCCTCCCGCACGTGAGCGAGTTCGCCAAGTGGGCGAAGACCTCGGGCAAGGCGATCGAGGTCTATGGCATCAACACCCTCGAGCAGGCCAAGGGCGAGGACCGCATCAAGGCCGTGGTCGACTTCTGGACCAAGCAGGCGTTCGCCATGCCCTGCCTCGTCGACATGGACGGCTCCGCGTTCCAGGCGTACGGCTTCAGCGGCATCCCCGCGACCGTCGTCATCGGACCGGACGGCAAGATCGCCGCGATCCACAACGGCATCGACCCGCAGAACCCGGGCAAGATCGTCGACCAGCTCAAGGAAGAGTGCGAGAAGGCGCTCGCCACCAAGGCCGGCTGAGCGCACACGCGCTCCGATCCGACTGACCGCATCGACAACCGCAGCGGCGTGCAGGCAAGCCTGCACGCCGCTGTCTTTCATTCCGCGTCTTTCTTCCCCCGTCTTTCTTCCCCCGTCTTTCTTCTCGCGCGGGCGCGCCTACATTGCCCGTCGGAGATCTCCGCCACGATGCATCACGCGATGAACCGCCTGACGACCAACGCTCTTCCCGCGTTCTGCTCCGCGATGCTGGCGTTTTCGGCGGTGGCGTCGGCGCACGCGATGCCCGCGCAAGCCGCCGCGCCAGCCGCGCCGTCCGCGAAGCCAGCCGAGGCCGCGCCGCCGACCGCCGCCGAGATCGAGGCCGCGCGCAGGAAGGCGGCGGAGACCTTCGACGCGATCATCAAGGCGTACCGCGACCCGCGGGGTGTGAGCGCGCAGATCGAGGTCGTGGTCGGCGCGGGCAGCGCCGCAGGGGAGGGCGCCGCGCCCGCGGTCGCGTGCAAGGGCGTGTTCGGCTCGGCGCGCCGCGCGCTCATCGGGCTGCGTGGGTACCAGCTCCGCATCGCCGGTGGCCGCATCGTGGCGACGCACGACAGCAATCCGCTCGCGTACCTCGATGTGTCGGACCACGGGTCGCCGTACTACGCGCTGTTCAACGCGTTCCAGTCGCTGCCGATCCCCGAGCTCGCCCTCGCGCTCGGCGAGGATGCGCCTGAGGAGATCTGCATGCAGCTGATGCCGCAGATCCCCGACGTGCTGCCCGCGCGCGTGGTCGACGAGGAGGTCGACGGGCAGGTCTACCGCGTGCTCGTCCTCGAGTCGGACGACCTGTCGCAGTCGCTGAAGCTCCACTTCGATCCCGAGACCCATCTCGTCGAGCTCGCCGTCGGCGCCCGCAAGGCGGGTGCGGAGGTCGAGCCGGGTGCGTCGCTGACCTGGACCGTGAAGTCCCGCGTCGAGCGCCCCGCGCAGGCGCCCGACGACGCGACCTTTGCGTTCGACCCGACCGGCAAGCAGAAGGTCGACGGTCTCGCGGCCCTCGTGGTGCGCGACCGCGGCGCCGCCGAGGACCGTGATGTCGAGGCGCTCAAGGCGGGTGAACCCGCGCCGACGCTCGCGCTTCCGAGGCTCGGAGGCGGCGAGTGGGACCTCGTCGCGGCCCGTCCGCGGCCGGTGGTGCTCGATTTCTGGGCGACCTGGTGCGGCCCCTGCGTGGCGGCGCTGCCCTCGCTCGCGAAGCTCGCGGCGGAGTTCAAGGGCAAGGTCGATGTCGTCCTCGTGAACTCGGGCGAGCAGGCGCCCCGCGAGGAGCGCGAGGCGACCATCCGCAAGGTGTTCGAGGGTCGCAAGGTCAAGGTCGGCGCCGATGCGGATCTTGCCTGCGTGCTCGACCTCGATGGCCAGGCGGCGCGCCGATGGCTGGTGCGGGCGTTCCCCACGACCTTCGTCGTCGCGCCCGACGGTCGGCTCGCGGGCGTCTGGGTCGGCAACTCGCCGCGCAACGAACGGGAGATCCACGCGAAGCTCGTCGAGCTGTGCGGCGGTGCGCCCGCGGGAGCGGCGGTGCCCGAAGCGGCGCCCGCGAAGGACGCAGCGCCTGTGAAGGACGTCGCGCCCGCCCCCGGCGCCGCCGCAGACGAGACCGTTCCCGGCAAGCCCGGTCGCTCGTAAGTCCCCGCGCCGCCTGCACCGCCCGCAGGATCGTGACCGCGTCACTATCCTGCCGTCCATGTCTGAACGCACGACGGCGACGACGACGCGAACTTCGGCCACGGGACACTCGGCAAGTCTTCCGCTCGCCGAGCGAGGTGATGCCGCGGACACGCTGCGCCTGCGCCTCTCCTCCGGCCTGCGCTCGGTCGGCGGCGCGGACGTGCGCTTCGCGCGCCACGACCGCATGCTCTACGCGACCGATGCGAGCATCTACCAGGTCGAGCCGATCGGCGTGGTCGTCCCGCACTCGGTCGACGACGCGGTGCGGGTGCTCGCGTACCTCGCGTCCGAGGGCGTGCCGGTGCTGCCGCGCGGCTCGGGCACGGCGCTCGCCGGCCAGAGCGTGAACCAGGCGGTCGTCGTCGACTTCTCGCAGCACTGTCGCGCGATCCTGTCGGTCGACGTGGCGCGGCGGCGCGCCGTCGTCGAGCCGGGCGTCACCCTCGACCAGTTGAACGAAGCGCTCTCGGCGCACGGGTTGATGTTCGGCCCCGACGTGGCGACGAGCTCCCACGCGACCATCGGCGGCATGATCGGCAACAACTCCGCCGGCGCGCACTCGATCCTCTACGGGCGCACCGTCGAGAACCTGGTCGCGCTCGAGGTCGCGTTCGCCGACGGCACCGTGCATCGCCTCGAGGAGGGGAGCTGCGACCGCGATCCCGCGCAGCGCGCGCTCGCCGAGCGGCTGGCCGCCATCGTGCGGCCGATCGCGGGCGAGATCCGCGCGCGGTTCCCGCGGATCCTCCGCCATGTCGACGGCTACTCGCTCGACCTCCTGCTCGACCAGCTCGAGCGCTCGACGCCCGGGACCTTCGACCGCGTGAACCTCGCGCACCTCGTGTGCGGCGGAGAGGGCACGCTCGCCACCACGCTGCGCGCCGAGCTCGCGCTGGTGCCGAAGCCCAAGGAGCGCGGCCTCGCGATCATCGGCTTCGAGACGGTACGCGAGTCGCTGGCGCGGCTCAAGGCCATCCTGGAGACCAAGCCCGCCGCGGTCGAGCTCGTCGACGACGTCGTGATCGACGTCGCGATGCGCAACAACGAGTACCGCCAGTACGTCGAGCTCATGCCCAAGCCGCCGAGCGGCGGCCTCGGCGCGGTGCTGTACGTCGAGTACTTCGCCGACGACCAGCGCGAGATCGGCGAGCGCTTCGCGGCGCTGCGCGCGGCGCTGCCCGGCGAGCCGATGTCGACCTACACCGGCGCGGCCGAGCGGCTCAAGGCCTGGAAGCTCCGCAAGGCCGGCGAGCCGCTGCTCCACGGCGTGCCCGGCGTGCGCAAGCCGTTCACCTTCGTCGAGGACACCGCGGTCGATCCGTCGCGCCTGCCCGACTTCGTCGAGGACTTCCGCACCATCGTGTCGAACCACGGCACGACGGCGGCCTACTACGCGCACGCGTCGGTCGGCTGCCTGCACATCCGCCCGCTGGTCGCGATCCACGACGCGAAGGACCGCGCGATCATGGTGCGCATCGCGCGCGACATCGCGCAGCTGGTCGCCCGCTACGGCGGCGCGCTCTCCGGCGAGCACGGCGACGGCCGCGTGCGGTCGCCGCTCCTCGGCGAGTACTTCGGCGAGGTGATCTGCGGCGCGCTGCGCGAGGTGAAGCGCGCGTTCGACCCCCGCGGCGTGCTCAACCCCGGCAACATCGTGGTCACCGGACCCGCCGAGCGGATCATCGCGAACCTGCGCGTCGCGCCGCACGGCGAGGACGCGCACCCGCCGATCGTGGAGACCTTCTTCAGCTACGGGCGCGAGGAGGGCTTCGACCACGCGGTCGAGAGCTGCAACGGCGCGGGGCTCTGCCGGCGCACCGCGGGCGGCACCTCGATGTGTCCCTCGTACCGCGCGCTGCGCGACGAGCGGCACGCGACGCGCGGCCGCGGCAACGCGCTGCGCCTCGCGGTGACCGGCCAGCTCTCGAAGGACCGCTGGGCCGATCCCGAGACGATGGAGACGCTCGACCTCTGCCTCTCGTGCAAGGCGTGCAAGACCGAGTGCCCGTCGAACGTCGACATCTCGAAGCTCAAGGCCGAGTACACCGCGCAGCGCCACGCCGAGCACGGCGTGCCGTGGTCGACGCGCGTGTTCGGCCACGTGCGGCGGCTGAACGCGCTCGGCTCGCGCTTCCACGCGGTCGCGAACCTGGTGAACGCGACGCCGCTCGCGAAGTCGCTGGCGCACGGGCTGCTCGGCATCGATCCCCGGCGGTCGATCCCCGCGTTCGGGGCGTCGCTCTTCGACTGGTTCCGCCGGCGCGAGCCGCGCACGGCGACGCGCACGGTGATCCTCTTCGGCGACTGCTTCAGCGCGTACAACGAGCCCGGCATCGGGCAGTCGGCGGTGCGCCTGCTCGAGGCGTTCGGCTACCGCGTGGTGCTCGCCGACGTCGGCTGCTGCGGACGGAGCCTGATCTCGACCGGCATGCTCGCCGAGGCGCGCCGCGAGGTCGAGCGCGCGTCGCGCGCGCTGTCGGGACTGCTCGACTCGACGGGCGCCGATGCGGTGCTCGTCCTCGAGCCGAGCTGCGCGAGCGCGATCCGCGACGACTGGCTGGAGCTCCCGCCCGAGATGCCCGACGACGCCGCGATGGAGCGTCGCGCGACGCTCGCGATGCGCACCCATCTCGTCGAGGAGTTCCTCGAGAAGCACTGGGACACGCATCCGCGGCGCCCCGAGATCCCCGCGCAGGTCGACCGCGTCGTGCTCCACGGCCACTGCCACCAGAAGGCGCTGTGGGGCACGGAGAGTTCCGCGAAGTTCCTGCGCCGCATCTTCGGCGCGAACCTCGGCGTGCTCGACACGGGCTGCTGCGGCATGGCGGGCAGCTTCGGCTACGTCGACCGCCGCTACGACCTCTCGATGCAGATCGGCGAGGAGCGGCTGTTCCCCGCGGTGCGCGCGGCGCCCGGTGCGGTGGTCTGCGCCCCCGGCACCAGTTGCCGTCACCAGATCCACGACGGGACGGCCCGCGAGGCGCTGCACCCGGTCGACCTGGCGGCCCGCGCGCTCGGACTCTGACCGGCCCGGGTGCGAGGCGACGGGCGGTCGGCGGCGGGGGTGTTGTGCTAGACTCCCGCCCCATGTCCGGTTCGCAGCTTCCCGCCATCGACGAAACCGCGCTCTCCGACCTCTCGAGCGCCAAGATCCTGCTGGTCGACGACAACCAGCAGAACCTCGAGCTCATGCAGGCCTACCTCGAGAGCCTTCCGTGCACCCTCTCGACGGCGCGCGACGGCCTGGAGGCCATCGAGGCGATCCACAAGGACAAGCCCGACCTGGTGCTCCTCGATGTGATGATGCCGAAGATGTCGGGCTTCGAGGTCTGCCGCAAACTGAAGTCCGATCCGGCGACCCGCGACATGGTGATCATCATGGTCACCGCGCTCCACGAGGTCGGCGACCACGAGCGCGCGGTGGAGAGCGGCACCGACGACTTCCTCACCAAGCCGGTGAACAAGCTCGAGCTGCTCACCCGCGTGCGCAGCCTGCTGCGCGTGGCGCTGCTCAAGCGCAAGCTCACCGAGCTGCTGCAGCAGTCGCGCTGAGGCGCGCCGCCTCCCGCTGTTCTCGCCGATCTCGCTGTTCTCGCCCTTTCCCGACAGGCCGATTCAAGACGCGCCGAGAGCCGTGCCGATGTCCCGTGCACGGAGGTTGCCCGTGTCTGAGAAGTCCACCCTGATTGCGTCCATCTGTGAGATCAACCCGTCCGCCTCGACCGAGTGGCTGGCGAAGTTCTCCGAGGCCGATCTGCGTGAGTACCTCAACCACCTCATGGTGTCGATGGAGCCCGCGGCGCTCGCGCGCTGGGTGCGCCGCAACGACCGTGCGCCGATGATCACCCGCGACGCGGCGTGAGTGGATCCGGATGCGCGCGCGGTGCGTCGCGCGCCGGTGCGCCGGACCTGCAACACGAACAACAGATTGGAATCCGCCGCGTCAGGCGAAGGTCGGCGCGTTGGGATCGCGTTCCGCGATGAGGTTGAGCTCGATCGGGTCGTCGAGTTCGTCCTGCCGCACGCGCACCCGCCCCTGGCGGACGAGCTCGAGCACCGCGAGGAAGAGTCCGATGCGCTCGCTGTGGGTGCGCCCCTCGAACACGCTCGTGAGCTGCAGCTGGTGCGACTCGATCCGCGTGAGGCGGTCGACGAGGTCCTCCTGGTGCAGCGAGATCGGCGTGTCGTCGTACTCGACCATGTGGTCGCCGACGCGGGTCAGGTCGATCGAGGCCGCGATGCGCTCGAAGGCGGCGTAGAGGTCGCCGAGGTGGAGATCCTCGAGCTCGAAGTCCTGCTCCTCCTCGGGCTCGTCGACGGCGCCGGGGCGGACGCGGGCGGCGGCGCGGTCGTTGAACTCGCGACGGCGCGCGTCGAGGACCTCGGCCGCGGTGCGGAACTTCTGGTACGCGAGCAGCTGGCGGATGAGCTCGGTCTTGGGATCCTCGCCGGGCGCGGTCGGCGTCGCGCCCTCGCCGTCCTCGCTCGCCGCCACCGGGGTCAGCGAGCGCGACTTGATCTCGACGAGCGTGGCCGCCATCACGAGGAACTCGCCCGCGACGTCGATGTCGACCTTGGAGATGTGCCGCACGTACTCGAGGTAGTGGTCGGTGAGGGTGTGGATCTCGATGTCGTGGATGTCGACCTCGGCCCGCCGCACGAGGAACAGCAGCAGGTCGAGCGGACCCTGGAACACGGGAAGACGAACGAGCCAGTCGGTCTGCGACATCCCCCGTAACCTACCAAGAACCACGCGCTTCTTGCGCGTTTTGCCGTCGATTACACTGCGACGATGGCCGACTCCTCCTCCGCCGCGACCTCGGCGCCGAACGCCGCCGCCGACCCGCACATCCGCGCCAACGAGCGCGCGTTCCTGCGCGAGGTGCTCGCGACCGAAGCGGGGGCGGTGACGAGGTTTGCCGCGCGCCTCGCGGCCGGCGAGGAGACGGGCATCCACGCCGCGCTCGACCTCTTCGAGGGTTGCAACGGCCATGTCGTGGTGAGCGGCATGGGCAAGTCCGGACTGGTCGGCGCGAAGATCTCCGCGACGCTCTCGAGCCTCGGGCAGCCGTCGCACTTCGTGCACCCCGCCGAGGCGGTCCACGGCGACCTCGGCTCGATCCGCCCCGACGACGTCGTGCTGCTGCTCTCGTGGTCGGGCGAGACGCAGGAGGTCGTCGCGCTCGCATCGATCCTCAAGATGGACGGCATCCCGACCGTCGGCATGTCGGGCAAGGCGGCGTCGAGCCTCGCGCGCGCGTGCACGGTCCATGTCGACCTCGGCGACCTGACCGAGGCGTGCCCGCTCAACCTCGCGCCCACCGCGTCGACCACGCTCACGCTCGCCGTGGGTGACGCGCTCGCGCTCGCACTGGCGCAGCGGCGTGACTTCGGCAAGGACGACTTCCACAAGCACCACCCGGGCGGCATGCTCGGCGCCGGCCTGCGGCCCGTGACCGAGGTGCTGCGCTTCCGCGTGGGCCAGAATCTCGCGGCCGTGCCCGACACCAGCACCGTGCGCGACGCGCTGCGCGCCGCGGGCGAGGGCCGGCGCGCGGGCGCGATCGTGCTCGTCGACGCCGCCGGCCGGCTCAGCGGCATCTTCACCGACGGCGACCTTCGGCGGCATGTGAACGGCGGCGGCCTCGCCGCGCTCGACGCGTCGATCGCCGGCGTGATGACGCGTCATCCGACGACCCTCACCGTCGACTCGCTCGTGCGCGACGCGGTCGCGCTCGTGCAGGCGAAGCGCCTCGACGAGATCCCGGTGGTTGATCGCGATGGGAAGCCCGTGGGCCTCGTCGATGTGCAGGACCTGATCGCGATGCGGGTGGTGAAGGAGTGAGCTGAGCGAGTTCGCGTCACCGCGAGCCGACGAGATGCACCTGTCCGGGCTGCGCGAAGTCGATCAGCTTCAACGCTTCCTTCGCCAGCGGACGCAGGTCCGCCAACCTGCTGGAGCGTGCCCGCAGCACGATGAGGAACAGCGGCGCCGAGGGGATCGGATGCTGTCGGCCGATGCTGGCGTCGATGGTGACGAGGCCGTCAAAGCCCGCGGAGGTCATCAATGAGAGCAGGCGCCCGTTCTTGACGCCCTTCCATCCCATGTCGGTGACATGGCGGACATCGTGCCCCGGGAACTCGCGCGCGAAGCCGAGCGGTACGCACTCGTCAAGCAGCAGACGCATGGTGGTTCAGAAGGGCGCGGAGGACTTCCAACGTCTCGATCGCCTGCGCGCGCTCGACGCTGGGGAAGTCCGCGAGGAAGTCGTCGAGCGAATCGCCGGCCTCGAGGTACTCGACAAGCGCCGTTGCCGGCACTCGCGTGCCTACGAACACCGGCGTACCACCGAGGATGTCCGGATCCGAGTTCACGAGCGCGCTGAGGTTGGGGAGACCGGATGCGTCCATGGTCGGAGTCTAGCCTCGACGGAGGGGGACACCAAGGGTGATGTCCGGGGAAAGTGCACGGTGAGCGCGTGCGAAGGATCGCCGGTCGTCGGTCGGATGGCGACGCTTCGCAGCGGGACTGCGGAAACGTCAGCGACGTGCGAGAGCGCGATGCGGGGCGAACTCCGGCCTACTTCACGATCACCCCGCGGCCCTCGAGCAGCGCCATGACGCGCTCGACGGCGGTGCGCAGCGCGAGATCGGGCGCGCCAAGCTCGTGCAGCGGGATGGTGAGTTCGGCGTCGGCGGGCGCTTCGTACTCGAAGTCGACGCCCGGCACGCCCGCGACCTTGCCGGCGGCGAGATCGCGGTAGAGGCCCGATGGATCGCGGCGACGGCACTCCTCGAGCGGCGTCGAGACATGCACGAGCGCGAAGCGGTCGCCGCCCACGAGGTCGCGCGCGCGGGCGCGCACGCCAGCCTCGGGCGCGGTGAACACCGCGAGCGTGATGAGCCCCGCGTCGTTCATCGCCTTGGCGAGCTCCATGCCGCGGCGCAGGTTCTCGCTGCGCTCGCCCTTGGAGAATCCGAGGTCGCGGCTCATGCCCGCGCGGAGGTTCATGCCGTCGACGACGGTCGCGAGGCGGCCGAGGTCGAACAGGCGCCGCTCGACGGCGCGCGCGATCTTGCCCTTGCCCGAGCCGGAGAGGCCGGTGAAGAGCAGCGTGAACGGCTTCTGCCCGAGCCGCGCCTCGCGCTCCTCGGCGGTGACCGTCGAGCGCACGGGACGCGCGCGGTCGATGTGCGGCGCCTCGGTCCAGTGGTCGGCGGAAGGGCCCTCGACCTCGGACGGATCGAGCAGCATGCCCGCGCCGGCGGTGGCGTTCGTGAGCCGGTCGATCAAGATGAACGCGCCCGTCTGGCGGTTGCGCGTGTAGGCGTCGTAGACGAGCGGCCGCTGGGTGCGGATCTCGACCT
>JBMOGJ010000017.1:0-41478 GCA_049318425.1 Phycisphaerales bacterium
GCTCGGGGCTCGAGCTGCTCATCGCCGACGGCAAGCTGCGCTGGAGCGTGATCCATCTCTGGCCGGGCAGCGCGGCGAGCGTCGAGATGACGACGGAGCTTCCCGTCGGCGCGTGGACGCACATCGTCGCGACCTACGACGGGACCTCGATCGCGGGCGGACTGCGGCTCTTCGTGAACGGCGTCGACGCGAAGCCGACGGTGCTGCGCGACGAACTGCGCGGGAACATCGCGGGCGCCGCGATGGAGCTCGGCTCGCGCTCGCGCGACGCGGGCTTCCGCGGCGGCGCGATCGACGAGCTCGCAGTGTGGCGCGTGGCGCTCACGCCTGCCGAGGCGGCGCTCGCGGCGGGCGTCGCACCCGATGCGGGCGCGAACGTCGAGCACGCCATCGCGCGCGCGACCGAGGCGGAAACCGCGGCGTTCCGCGAGGCCTCGCGCGCCTACACCGGGTACCTCGACACGCTTCCTGCGTTCATGACCATGCGCGACTCGCCGCGCGCGGCGCCGACCTTCGTGCTCACGCGTGGCGCGTACGACCAGCCGGACCGATCGCAGCGCGTCGAACAAGGCGCGATTTCCGCTGTGTTTCCGCGTGACTTCGCGTCGAACTCGAATCGGCTCGATCTCGCACGATGGCTCATCGATCCCGCGAATCCGCTCGCGGCGCGCGTCGAGGTCAATCGACTTTGGACCCAGGTCTTCGGCCGCGGACTCGTCGAAACAGCGGAGAACTTCGGCGTGCAGGGCTCGTGGCCCACGCATCCCGAGGTGCTCGATCTCCTCGCGCACGACTTCGCGCGCGGGCCGAACGCGTGGGATGCGCGAGCGTTGCTGCGGCGGCTCGTGCTCAGCGCGTCGTTCCGCCAGAGCTCGGTCACCAGCGACGCAAAGCGCGCGAAGGACCCGCGCAACGAGCTGCTCTCGCGCGGACCAAGCGTGCGGATGAGTGCGGAAATGCTGCGCGATTCCGCGCTCTTCGCCTCTGGCCTCCTCGTCGAGAAGCTCGGCGGCCCGAGCGTGAAGCCGTGGCAGCAGCCCGATCTCGTCGCGCAATCGGGTGCGAGCGGCGGGTACAGCGCGGGCTCGGGCGACGATCTCCATCGCCGCAGCCTCTACACCTTCCGCAAGCGGACGGTGCCGCCGCCGACCATGCTCGTCTTCGACGGCGGCTCGCGCGAGGCATGCCAACCGCGGCGTTTCGCGACCAACACGCCGCTGCAGGCGCTCGCGATCTTCAACGACCCTGTGTTCACCGAGTGCGCGCGCGCCCTCGCCGAGCGCGCCACCCGCGAAGCGCCCGACCGCGATGCGCGCATCGCGCGCGCCTTCCGCCTCGCGTGCTCGCGTGCGCCGCGTGCGGCGGAACTCGACGCGCTGCGCGAACTCGTCGCGACGCGCGTCGCGAGCGGCGAACAGGACGAACTCGCCGCGCTCACCCTCGCCTGCAGCACGATCCTCGCGAGCGACGCCGCGGTGATGTCGCGATAGGACCCCCGATGCCCAAGCACCACCGCCCACCGACCTATGACGAACTGATGCGCCTCTCGCGGCGCCACTTCCTCGGCGCGTCGGCGCTCGGACTCGGCGGACTCGCGCTCGGCTCGATCGCCGGCGACGCGCACGGCACCCCGCCCGCGCTGGGATCACCGCATTTCCCGGCAAAAGCGAAGCGCGTCATCTACCTCTTCCAGTCGGGCGGTCCCTCGCACCTCGAGACGCTCGACCCGAAGCCGAAGCTGCGCGAAATGCACGGCCAGCCCCTGCCCGACAGCGTGCGCGCGGGCCAGCGCCTGACCGGCATGAGCGGCTACCAGGGCGTGCTGCCGATCGCCGGCTCGTTCACGGGCTTCCAGAAGCACGGCCGCGCGGGCATCGAGATCAGCGACATCCTTCCGCACACCGCGAGGATCGCCGACGACCTCTGCGTCGTGCGCGGCATGCACACCGAGGCGATCAACCACGATCCCGCGATCACCTTCTTCTGCTCGGGCCACCAGATCGCGGGCCGCCCGTCGATGGGCGCGTGGATGAGCTACGGCCTCGGCTCGATGAACCAGGACCTCCCCGCGTTCATCGTGCTCGTGTCGAAGGACGCGTCGCGCGACCAGCCGCTGTACGCGCGCCTGTGGGGCTCGGGCTTCCTGCCCAGCGAGCACCAGGGCGTGCAGTTTCGCTCTGGAAAGGAGCCGGTTTTGGCGCTCTCGAACCCCGAGGGCGTCTCGCCGCACGCGCGCCGCGCGATGCTCGACACGCTCGCGAAGCTCTCCGCCGACGCGCTCGCGCACGAGGGCGACGCCGAGATCGACGCGCGCCTCGCGCAGGCCGAGATGGCCTACCGCATGCAGTCGAGCGTGCCCGAGGCCAGCGATCTCTCGGGCGAATCCGACGAGACCTTCGATCTCTACGGCCCAGGCGCGCGCGATCCCGGCACCTTCGCCGCGAACTGCCTGCTCGCGCGCCGGCTCGTCGAGCGCGGCGTGCGCTTCGTGCAGCTCTTCCACCAGGGCTGGGACCAGCACGGCGGTCTGCCCGGCGGCATCTCGCAGCAGTGCAGGCAGACCGATCAGGCGTCGGCCGCGCTCGTCACCGACCTCAAGCGCCGCGGCCTGCTCGAGGACACGCTCGTCATCTGGGGCGGCGAATTCGGCCGCACCGCGTACTGCCAGGGCCGCATGACCGCCGACAACTACGGGCGCGACCACCATCCGCGCGCGTTCTCGATCTGGATGGCCGGCGGCGGCGTGAAGGCGGGCCATGTGCACGGCCAGACCGACGACTTCGGCTACAGCGTCGCCGACGGCGGCGTGCATGTGCACGACCTGCACGCGACGATCCTGCACCTCATGGGCGTGGATCACGAGCGGCTGACCTACCGCTTCCAGGGGCGGCACTACCGGCTCACGGACATCGCGGGCAGGGTCGTCCGCGACATCCTGGCCTAGGAGCCCGAGGCGTGCACCGTGCGGTAGGCTGCGCGGGTCGTGTCGCTCTTCGCGTCCAACACCGTCACGGAGGATCTGCCGCTCGTCGTCGTCGCCGTCGAGCGCGCGGTGGACCGCTCTCCCGATGGCCTGACCTACGCGCTGCCGAGGAACCTCGCGCACCTCCCCGAAGGCGCGCGCGTCGAGGTCCCCCTCGGCCGTGGCGAAACGCCGACCGCAGGCTGGATCGTCCGCCGCCTCGCTGCGACCGAAGACCCGGGCATCCCCCGCGAGAAGATCAAGCCCCTCCTCGCGCAAGACCCCTCGGGCGTCGTGCTCCCGAGCGAACTCGTGCAGTTCGCCCGCTGGATCAGCGCCTACTACGCGTGCCCGATCGGCATGACGCTCGCGTCGATCCTCCCCGCCGCCGTGCGCAAGGCGATCGGCCGCGTCGAGCGCACGCTCGTCGATCTCGCGCCGACGCCGACCGCCGATGGCGCGGCCGCCCTTCCCAAGATCACCAAGCGCCAGCAGCACGCGCTCGATGTGCTCGCCACGCTTCCGCGCCCGATCGAGCTCGCCGACCTCGCCGAGGCCGCGGGCTACTCGTCCAACGAACCGCTCAAGCGACTCATCGCCTCGGGCCATCTCGTCGCCACGAAGAAGACCTCCGTCGAGGCCGGCTTCATCGCGCGGGCCGGCAACGTCGCCCCCGCACCCACGCCGACCGCCGAGCAGCAGGCCGCGATCACCGCGATTTCCCGCGATTTCGGGCAGTTCGCGCAGCACCTCGTGTTCGGCGTCACCGGCTCGGGCAAGACCGAGGTCTACATCCGCCTGCTCGAGGAGTGCGTCCGCCGCGGCAAGCGCGCGATCCTGCTCGTGCCCGAGATCTCGCTCACGCCGCAGACCGTCGGGCGCATCGCCGCGCGCCTCGCCAACCAGAAGGTCGCCGTCCTCCACTCGGGACTCACCGAGGCGCAGCGCAACCAGCAGTGGACGCTGCTCGCCGAAGGCGGCGCCGATGTCGTCGTCGGCGCGCGCAGCGCGATCTTCGCGCCGATTCCCGACGGCTCGCTCGGCCTCGTCATCGTCGACGAGGAGCACGAGCCCGGCTACAAGCAGGACTCCGCGCCGCGCTACCACGGACGCGACTGCGCGATCCGCCGCGCGCAGCTCGCGAAGTGCCCGACCGTGCTCGGCAGCGCGACCCCGAGCCTCGAGAGCTGGATGAACGCCGTCGAACGCCGGATCTCGACGCTGCACCGCCTCACCAAGCGCGCGCCCGGCCTCAACACCCCGAAGGTCACCGTCGTCGATTTCGGCGCGGAACGCCGCGAAATCCGCGATCGCCGCGTCAACCTCATCGGCCCCACGCTGCGCGAGGCCATGCAGAAGGCCTTCGCCGACGACGGCCAGGTCCTCCTCCTCCTCAACCGCCGCGGCTACGCGAACTACATCGCCTGCAGCGACCCGCGCTGCGACTGGAAGTTCACCTGCCAGGACTGCGACGCGGGCATGGTCTGCCATGTCGACGAGTCGGGCGCGACCCGCCGCAGCTATGTCCGCTGCCACCACTGCCTGGCCGAGCAGCTGCTCCCCAAGAACTGCCCCGACTGCGGCAAGCCCGTCACCGTCTTCGGTCTCGGCACGCAGCGCGTCGAGGAGGAGCTCACCCGCCTGTTCCCCTCGCTCGTCGAGGGCGACACCCTGCTGCGCGTCGACGGCGACACCATGCAGACCGCCCAGCACTTCCACGACGCGCTCGAGCGCTTCGGCAAGGGCGAGATCCGCTGCCTGATGGGCACGCAGATGATCGCGAAGGGCCTCGACTTCCCGAACGTCCGCCTCGTCGGCGTGGTGAGCGCCGACACCGCCCTCGCGCTCCCCGACTTCCGCGCGGGCGAGCGCACCTTCCAGCTCGTCTCCCAGGTCTCCGGCCGCGCCGGCCGCGGCGAGAAGCCCGGCCGCGCCATCATCCAGAGCTTCGAGCCCGAGACCCCCGCGATCCGCCTGGCAGCGACCCACGACTTCGAGAAGTTCGCCGCCCAGGAGCTCGACGACCGCCGCCAGTTCCACCTGCCCCCCTACCGGCGCATGGCCCGCCTGATCCTGCGCCACCCGGGCGAGACCGAGTGCGCCAACCGGGCGGCGGCCCTCTTCGCGGCGCTCGAGGCGATCGTGCGGTCGCTCACGGGGCCCTCCCAGAAGTCACCCAAGATCGAGCTGCGCGGGCCGGCGATCGAGCTGCGCGGGCCGGCGATCGAACTGCGCGGCCCGTCCATCTGCCCCATCGCCCGCATCGCCGGCAAGTACCGCCGGCAGATCGAGCTGCTCGCCGACCACGCCGCCGATATCAGCCGCGTCCTGGCCGAGGCGCGGACCCAGGGCCTCCTCAAGCTCGGCGAGGAGCTGGCGGTCGATGTCGACCCCCTCAGCGCGGTCTGATCGGCGCCGGAGGGGCTGAAAACGCCCGCAATCTCCCCTACAATCGCTCCGCTTCGCGCCGAGCGCTCTTCGGCGCGCGTTGTCGTATCGAACGGGAGTTCATCCAGATGGCCCACTCGGGTCCCAACTCGGCCAACCACTCGCAGTCCGCACCTCTCTCCGCGGCCAAGGCTCTCGGCGGGTCTTCCGACCCCGCGTCGATCGGCCAGTCCATCAACGGCTGGCAGTCCGACTTCGTGGAGGCCCAGTACGCGCAGTACCAGGCCGACCCGAACTCGGTCGGTCCCGAGTGGCTGAACTTCTTCCGCGGCTTCGAGCTCGGCCTGACGCTCGAGACCAGCGCGGCCGACGGTGGCTCGACGCACGGCGCGGCGACCTCCGCGGTCAAGCCCGCGGCCACGGTCACGCCCGCGGCGACGACCACCACCTTCAACCGAGCCCCCGCCGCCTCCGCGACGACCACCACCTCCGCCGGCGCCGGCGACGAACTCCAGCGCCGCGTCGACACGCTCATCCAGCGCTACCGCACCTTCGGCCACCTGGCCGCGCAGCTCGACCCGCTCGGGACGACGCGCCCGTTCCCCGAGGTGCTGACCCTCGAGGCCGCCGGACTCGACGACAGCGCGCTCGAGCGCAGCTTCGACCCCGGCACGCTGCCGCTCGACAACCCCGCGACCCTCGGCGAGATCGTCTCCTGCCTCGAGGCGACCTACTGCGGATCGATGGGCGTCGAGTACGCGCACATCGGCTGCCTCGACCGACAGGCGTGGCTGGCCAAGCGCCTCGAGGCCGCGCGCAGCAAGCCCGAGTTCAGCGCCGACACCAAGCGGCGCGTGCTCTCGAAGCTGCTCGAGGCCGACAGCTTCGAGGCCTTCCTCGCCAACCGCTACGTGGGCAAGAAGCGCTTCGGACTCGAGGGCGGCGAGACGCTCATCCCGATCCTCGACCAGCTGCTCGAGGTGGGCCCCGCGCTCGGCGTGCAGGAGTTCATGTTCGGCATGGCCCACCGCGGCCGCCTCAACGTGCTCGCCAACATCGTCGGCAAGAACCTGCAGCAGATCTTCACCGAGTTCGACGAGGCCTGGACCGCGGCGTTCGCCGGCGGCGGCGGCGACGTCAAGTACCACATGGGCTACTCGAACGAGCACACCACCTCGAGCGGCCAGAAGCTGCGCGTGGTGCTCGCCGCGAACCCGTCGCACCTCGAGTTCGTGAACTCGGTCGTGCTCGGCCGCTGCCGCGGCAAGCAGCGCCTGATCGACGACACCGAGCGCAAGATGGTCGTGCCCGTGCTCGTCCACGGCGACAGCGCGTTCCCCGGCCAGGGCATCGTCGCCGAGTGCTTCAACATGATGCACCTCGACGGCTACACCGTCGGCGGCACGATCCATGTCGTGGTGAACAACCAGGTCGGCTTCACCACCAACCCGGGCGACACCTTCGCGGGCAAGTACTGCACCGACCTCGCCAAGGCCTACGACTGCCCCGTCCTCCACGTCAACGGCGACGACGCCGAGGCCTGCGCCTGGGCGTCGCGCATCGCGATGGAGTGGCGCCAGGCGTTCGGCCACGACATCGTGCTCGAGATGTGGTGCTACCGGAAGAACGGCCACAACGAGACCGACGAGCCCATGTTCACGCAGCCCGTGCTCTACGGCCGCGTGAAGAAGGCCCGCCCCGCGTTCCGCACCTACCGCGCCCGCCTCGTCGCCGAGGGCGTCGTCACCGATGCCGAGGTCGAGTCGATGCTCGCCGCGCGCATCGCGGCGATGGACCAGGCGCAGACGGCCGCCAAGCAGCAGCCGATCGATCCCGTGATCGACCCGTTCCGCAAGGCCTGGACCGGACTCACCGGCCAGTACTCGCACGAGCCGGTCACCACCAAGGTCCCGCAGGACACGCTCGAGACGCTCGCGAAGCGCCTCGGCGACATCCCCGCGCACACCAACCTCCACAAGACCATCGTGCGCACCCTCGAGAGCCGCGCCGGCGCGATCGCGTCGGGCACGATCGACTGGGCGACCGGCGAGCTCCTCGCCTACGCGACGCTGCTCGTCGAGGGCCATCCGATCCGCCTCTCGGGCCAGGACGTCGAGCGCGGCACCTTCAGCCACCGCCACGCGGTGGTGAACTGCCAGGACACCAACGAGGGCTACTGCCAGCTCAACAACCTCGTCGAGTCCGGCAAGCAGGCGCGCTTCTGCGTGCACAACTCGCCGCTCACCGAGAACGCCGTGCTCGGCTTCGAGTACGGCTACTCGCTGGGCGACCCGCGCATGCTGGTGATCTGGGAAGGCCAGTTCGGCGACTTCGCCAACGGCGCGCAGGTCATCATCGACCAGTTCATCGCCTCGGGCGAGGCGAAGTGGAAGCGCTCGACCGGCCTCATGATGCTCCTGCCGCACGGCTACGAGGGCCAGGGCCCCGAGCACTCGAGCGCGCGCCTCGAGCGCTTCCTCCAGCTCTGCGCCCACGACAACATGCAGGTCGTCTACCCGACGACCTCGGCGCAGGTCTTCCACCTCATCCGCAGGCAGGTGAAGCAGGGCTTCCGCAAGCCGCTCATCGTGATGACGCCCAAGTCGATGCTGCGCCTCGAGGCCGCGAAGAGCCGCGTCGAGGGACTCACCGACGGGTACTTCCGCACCGTGCTCCCCGATCCGGGCATCGCGCGCGAGGCGACCGACGCCGTCACCAAGGTCCTCCTCTGCTCGGGCAAGATCTACCACGAGCTCGCCGAGCAGCGCGAGAAGAGCGGCCAGACCACGACCGCCGTCATCCGCCTCGAGCAGCTGTTCCCCTTCCCCGACGCCGCGGTCACCAAGGCCATCGGCGCGTACCCCAACGCGAAGAAGTTCGTCTGGGTGCAGGAGGAGCCGCGCAACATGGGCGCCTACCGCTTCGCGCAGGCGCAGCTCAAGGAGCTCTGCAGCATCGACGTCGGCTACATCGGCCGGCCCGATTCGGCGAGCCCCGCCGTGGGCAGCGCCAAGCAGCACGCCATCGAGCAGGACAAGATCCTCACCGAGGCGATCGGCGCCGCGAAGGCCGGCGACGGTCCCGCGGGCGGCCCCGCGAACAAGGATGGCACGAAGGACGGAACCAAAGAGAAGTCCGCGCAGAAGTGAAGTGATTCGCGCTCCCCACGAGGGCCGCCCCGAGCGGCCGCGCACGACCTGAAGGCAACAGACATGGCTGTCGACATCACGATCCCCTCCCCCGGCGAATCCATCTCCGAAGTCTCCCTGAGCGGCTGGCTCAAGGACGACGGCACCTACGTCGAGAAGGACGATCTCCTCGCCGAGATCGAGTCCGACAAGGCGACCCTCGAGCTCCGCGCCCCCGCGGCCGGCACGCTCAAGATCGCGACGAAGAAGGGTGACGGCATCAAGGTCGGCGCGGTGGTGGCGTCGATCGATACGGCTGCTGCGCGGCCGGCAGGTGGAGCGGTCGCCGCTGCGGCGGCTCCCTCTGGTGCTGGTGCGGCGGCGCCCTCTGGTGCTGGTGCCGCTGGTGCCGGCGCTCACGGCGCGGACAACGCCGGAGGCGCGCGCGTCTCGGGCGTCGCGAAGAAGGTCGCCGCCGAGAAGGGCGTCGACACCGCGGGAATCGCCGGTTCGGGTCCCTCGGGCCGCGTGATGAAGGACGATGTCCTCGCCGCGACCTCGAAGGCTCCGGCCGCGACCGAGACGAAGCCCGCGGCAGCGCCCGCGCCCGCGAAGGCTGCTCCCGTCGCCCCCGCGCCGACCGGCACCCGCGGCGTCCGCCGCGAGAAGATGACCAAGCTCCGCCAGAAGATCGCCGAGCGGCTCGTCCACGCGCAGCACACCGCGGCGATGCTCACGACCTTCAACGAGTGCGATATGACCGAGGTCATGCGCCTGCGCGCCGAGCACAAGGACGGCTTCGAGAAGCAGCACGGCGTCGGCCTCGGCTTCATGAGCTTCTTCGTGAAGGCCGCGACCAGCGCGCTCCGCAAGTACCCGCGCGTCAACGCCTACATCGCCGGCTCGGGCGCCGAGATGGAGATCGAGTACCACGACTACTGCGATGTCGCCGTCGCGGTCGGCACCGACAAGGGCCTCGTGGTGCCCGTCCTCCGCAACGCCGAGGCGCTCAGCTTCGCGGGCATCGAGGGTGCGATCAAGGACTTCGCCGTGCGCGCCAAGGACGGCAAGCTCACCGTCGACGAGATGACCGGCGGCACCTTCACCATCTCGAACGGCGGCGTCTACGGCTCGCTCATGTCGACGCCGATCCTCAACCCGCCGCAGTCGGCGATCCTGGGCATGCACGCGATCAAGAAGCGCGCGGTCGAGGATCCGAAGAACCCCGGCCAGGTCGCGCTGCGCCCGATGATGTACCTCGCGCTCAGCTACGACCACCGCATCATCGACGGCGCCGAGGCCGTCGGCTTCCTCGTCCACATCAAGGACATGATCGAGAAGCCCGAGCGGCTGCTCTTCTAAGCGGACGCCCGCGCGGGCGCACCCCGATCGACGAACAATGAAACGGCCCCCGATTCGGGGGCCGTTTCTCGTTCCATGCACCGTGCGGACCGCCGCGCGCCGCTCACCGTCCGGCGAGCTTCTTCGCGGGCGTGTCCTTCTCCTCGCCGTACACGAGCTCGCCGTCGGTCGGCACGCCCATGTAGCCGAGCACATCGTTGATGATGTGCGCCGCGACCGGGCCGCCGAGCGCGCCACCGCCGGTGGCGCCGCCGGTCTCCTTCGACTTCGCGTCGGGGTCCTCGATCGTCACCAGCACCACGATCTCCGGGTTCTCGTAGGGCGCGCCGGCGATGAAGCTCGCGAGGTACTTGTCACCGTAGTAGCCGCCCGTGGGGCTCGCCAGCTGCGCGGTGCCCGACTTGCCGAAGGCGGTGTAGTTCAGGATCTTCTTCATCGACTTGCCGGTGCCCTCGGTGATGACCTTCTGCATCGCCTCGCGCGACTGGCGCACCGCCGAGGAGCTCAGCACGTGCATGCCGCCGGTCATCGAGTCCGGGGCGAGCGGCTGCAGCGAGAGCTGCACCATGTCGCCGTTGCGGCAGAACGCGCTGAAGGCCTGCGCGAGCTGCAGCGGCGTGACCGCGATGCCCTGGCCGAAGCTCACCGAGGTGAGGGCGCGGGTCTTGTTGCTCCACTCGTCCTTCATCGGCATCAGGCCGCGGGACTCGTTCTCGACGCCGACCTGGGTGCTCACGCCGAAGCGCCAGGCGTCGAGGCAGCGCTTCATCTCGTCGTTGCCCATGCGGAACGCGACGGTCGCCATGCCGGCGTTGACCGACTTCACGAGCACCTGCTCCCAGCTCTTGGTGCCGTAGCTCGTGCGGTGCGCCTCCTTGACCGTGCGCTTGGCGCGGCCGTCGGCGAACGTCGACGGACCCTCGGGCAACCGGATCGTCTCGGCGGGCTTGGCGAAGCCGTGGTCGACCGCCCATGCCCACACGAACGGCTTGAAGATCGAGCCCGGCTCGAAGGGATCCGTCGCCCAGCGCATGCGCGAGAACTCGGGATTGTCCTGGCCCCAGTCCTTGGCGATCGGCTCGCGTCCGGTGTGGGTGTTGATCTTCGAGTACGCGGCGAGGATCTCGCCGGTGTGCGCATTGATGACCAGCGCGCGTCCGCCCGAGGCGTTCGCCTTTCGGACCTGGTCGTCGACGCGCGACTCGACGAGCTCCTGGATCACGATGTCGATCGACAGCTTGACGGGGTCGCCCTCGTCGCCCGCGCGGTAGCCGCTCGGCGGGATCGAGATCACCGCGCCGTTGGGCGCCGCGAAGAAGGTCGTGTAGCCCGGCTTCGACGAGAGCTGCGCGTTCGCGATGCGCTCGTAGCCGCTTCGGCCGACGATGCCCTCCTGACCGGGCAGCAGCGCGGCGTGCGCGAACACGCCGGAGGGCTGGCCGGGGATCGCGGCGTCGCCCGCCTGCGCGAGCGTCGCGGCCTCGTCGAAGCGCGCACGCTCGGCGGCCGTGGTCTTCGCCTTGACCACCACCGTGGTCGGGATGTTCTCGAGCCAGCCGTCATCGAGCTCGCCGTCGGCGCTGTGTTCCGACTGCGTCGCGACGGCCCAGTTTCGGAGACGCGCCTCGGGAAGGCCAGCCTCGGGGCCGAGCACGGCCACCGCGACCTCCTCGGCGCTCATGCCGAGGATCGGACCGAGCACAGCACCCGCCTCGCCGACGGGGTCGTCGATGAGGCGCACGTCCTCGCCCGCGGCCAACTGCTTGGCGGCCTCGCGGTTGAAGTCGAACGCATCGCGGTAGAGCGCGCGCAGGTCGATCGCGAGCGGGATGTCGCTGATGACATCGATGCCCACGCCGCCGACGATCGGCGCCGCGACGTCGCCGTACGGGCGCACGCGCTCCTGCTTGGGCAGGAAGTGCGCCGCGCGAATGATGCTGGTCGGACCGCCGCCCTCGCGCGCCGCGCGCAGGAGGCGGATCTGGTCCTCGTTCATCGCCTTCTCGATCACGACGTAGCGCGGGAGCTCGGCGAGCTGCGCGTCGCTCAGTTCGGGCGTCATGCCGTCGACGACGGGCAGGGTGCGCAGCGCCGCAGGTACGCGGCCGAAGTCGGCGGCCGCGGGATCGCGGTGCAGGATGCGGGCGATGACCTCGTCCCTCGGCTCGCTGAGGATCGGGGCGACCAACGCCGCGAGGTCGCCGATCGGATCGGTCGTGATGTAGTCGCCCTCGCGCGCCTTGCCGGCGGCGCGACGCTTGGCGACCGCCTCGTTGCGCTTGATGGAGTCGATGTAGAGGTCGCGCACATCGACGTACAGCGTGCCGCCGAAGGTGTCGAGCGCGAGGGTGCGGCCGAGCCGGTCGAGGATCACGCCGCGCGGCAGCGCGTCGGCGATCGACCGCTGCTGCGCGAGGCGGCCGCTCTCATCCTGCATCGAGCCGACGAGCTGCTCGCTCGGGTCGACCTTGAGCTGGACCACGCGGGCGGTGATGCCGGCGATGCCGAGCGCGGTACCCGCGACAAGAACGCACGCCCATCGTGAGATCGACTGGGCGCGCGTGGTGCTGCTGCTGACGAAGGTCGCGGTTCCGACCGCGGGCTGGGGCTGCGATCCGGTCATCCACCGATCTCCTGCTGTGACTTCCTGAGGTTCTCCGGCTGCGCGACGGTGAGCGGATCACCCATCGCGTCCTCCGTGGCCTTCGACGGATCGTGGCGGAACGGCACCGAGCGGTACTCGGCGAGCTTCTCCTCGCCGATCCGCTTCTTGAGTTCCGTCGCGGTGGTGGCCCGCGCGACCTTGGCCTGGAGCTTCGCGCGCTCGCGGTCGGCCTCGAGGATGCGGAAGTGCATGCGGCTGATCTGCGACGCGGCGTCGATGCGCTTCTGGCGATTCACCAGGAGCGCGCCGTACATGGCGCCGAGCACGATGATGACCGTGGCGAGCTTCGCGAACATCAGGCCTCCATGCCTCGCGCGGGTCCGCCGCGTGGGCGGTGCGCGTGTCCTCTGCGAATGACGATGGGCGGATCGGTCCGGGCGATCCGCGGACGATTCAACTGGCCTGCGCGATCCGGACCTGCGAGCCGACCTTGAGGTTCTTCTCGCTCAGGCCGGGGTTGAGCTCGCGGAGCTTGGCGACGTTCGCGTTGCTGCCCTTGCCGAGCGAGCGTTCGGCGAGGCGCCACAGGGTGTCGCCCTTCTGCACCTTGATGGTGCGGTACTTCGACGAGGCGCTCTCGGCGGCAGCCTTCTTGGGCTCGTCGCGGACGATGGGCTTCATCGGCTCGGGCTGGACCTGGGTCGGAGTCTCCATCCCGGCCTGCATGCCGCGGGCTTCGCCCAGCGCGGGCGCCGCCGACGGATCGAGCACCGCGATGTCGGGGATCTTGATCGACTGCCCGATCTTCAGCTTCGACGGGTCGATGCCGTTGTACTCGGCGAGCTTGGTCGCGAGCGAGCGGCGGTTGTAGTACTTCGACGCGATCTTCTCGGGGTTGTCACCCTTGGCGACCACGTGGGTGCGCTCCTGCGGCCTCATCGGCACGACCGGCGCGGACTCCGGCACGACGACCAGCTGTCCCTGCGGATCGACCGGCAGCGTGAGCGGCGTCTCGCCGACGAGCGCCTGGCCGTTCGCGCCACGCGCATCTCCGCCGAAGCGGCGCGCGAGCTCCTCCTCGGTCTGCGGCAGCGGCGACTTGGGCTCGTGGTTCACGACCTCGATCGGATTCGCGATCTGCGAATCACGGGCCGACAGGTGGTCGGACACCAGGATGCCCACGAAGAGCAGGAGTCCGAAACCGATGATCATCACAAGCTTGTTTTCGCGCGTCATGACTGAGCTTCCTTGCTTCAGCCTTGCTGCTCGACGCTTCCCGCCGTGCGTCTTGCACGTGCCTACGGGCCAGCGACTCTCGCACCAAGATGTTGGGACTGGATGTTGGGACTGGCTGATGGACCAGCGTTTGAAACTGGCCTGCGAAACGACCGACTCACACGCCTGCTGCAGGACCATCGACCATGACGACCCTGAGCTTGGCGGACCTCGCCCGCGGGTTCGCCGCGGACTCGGACTCCGAGGATACCACTGCTCCGGAAGTAATCTCGCGTGCGAGACCGTTCTTTCGCAGGTCGGCGAATGCTTGCTTCACCAGTCGATCCTCGAGGCTGTGGAACCCGATGATCGCGATGCGTGCCTGCGGTGCGAGCCAGCTCGGGCGGCCCTCGCGGGTGCGCTGCGCGGCGCGGCGAATCGAATCGAGGAGCGCATCGAGCGCTCCCATTTCATCGTTCACCGCGATGCGAAGCGCCTGGAAGGTCTTCGTCGCCGGATGCATCCGCGAAGCATGGGCTCGGGCGCCGTAGGCCTCCCGAACCAGATCCGCAAGTTGCGCCGTCGTCTTGATCGGCGCGACCGCGCGCGCAGCACGAATTTTGGCGGCGATCTGGCGGGCCAGCGGGTCCTCGCCGTAGCGGGAGATCATCTCGGCGAGATCACGCTCGCTCGTGCTCGCCACCAGGTCGGCGGCGGTCATGCCGGACGACGGATCGAGCCGCATGTCGAGCGGGCCGTCGCGCATGAAGCTCAGTCCGCGCTCGGCGTCGTCGACCTGCGTCGACGCGAAGCCGAGGTCGGCGAGCACCAGGTCGGCGACCAGTCCGCGCGCATCGAGCTCGCGGCCGACCGAGACGAAGCTGCCGTGGACCGCGACTGGATCGATGCCGCTCGTGCGCCGCACCCGCTCGCGCGCGAAGTCGAGGTTGCCGCGGTCGAGATCGAAGAGCGCGACCCGGCCGCTGGGGCCGAGCTGCCGCGCGACCGCCTCGGCGTGTCCGCCGCGTCCAGCGGTCAGATCGACATATACCTGCCCTGCTTTCGGGTCCAATCCGGCCATGACCTCGCCGAGGAGCACCGGGACATGCCCGATGTGCCCCTGGTCGCCATCCTCAATCGGTGCGTTTGACCCATTCACGGGGTGTGGGAGGTCGGCGTGCCGAGGCTTGGACTGGGGCTTGGACCGGGGCTTGGAGTCGGGCCCGGCGTCGCGTTCTGCGGCTCCGCGGTCACTGCAGCCGTGACGGGGATCGCCATCGCGCCACCCGCGGGCGCCGCGGCCGGCTGCTCGAGATGCGCCTGCCACCGGCTGCGGAGCGCCACCTTGAGGGCGATCGCCGCGATGGCGCCGAAGAGCACGATCGACACCGCGTACACGATGCGGAGGCGAACCAGCTTCTCGATCGCCAGCGCCCCCAGCACCACGCCGAGGATGCCGAAGCTGAACGAGATCGCGTACAGCGTGAACACCGCGCGCTTCACCCCGCCCACCGCCCGCTTGACGATGTGGTGGATGTGGTTCGCGTCGGCGGTCGACATCGGCACGCCCGCGAGCTTGCGCCGCAGGATGGCGAGCGACGTGTCCATGATCGGGAGCGCGAAGATGATGAGTCCCGCGAACACCAGGTGGGTGTCGCCCTGCTCGCCGAGCATGAGGATCGACACCACCACCAGGTACCCGATGAGCAGGCTCCCGCAGTCACCGAGGAAGATGACCGCGGGGTTGAAGTTCCAGGGTAGGAATCCGAGCACCGCCCCCAGCAGCGCGAGGCACAGCACGATGCGCACGCCGGCGAGCGACTCGAAGGGGTCGCTGATGGGCGTGCCCGCCGCCATGATCAGCGCGATGGCGAGGAGTGCCGTCGCCTGGATCGCCGCCGTGCCCGAGCACAGGCCGTCGAGGCCGTCGATCAGGTTCATGGCGTTGCAGCCGCCGAGCACGAACAGGGCGATGATCGCCGTGCCTGTCCAGTAGAACACGTCGCCCGACTGGAGCGCCATCGGCCCGAGCGTGAGCAGGACCGTCTGCGGCTCGCCGAACACGGGGGCGAGCACGCCCTCCGCCACCCGGGTGCCGATGTCCTGCACCGCGAGCGCCGCGGCGGCGACCAGCTGGCCGGCGATCTTGAGGCGGGGATCCCAGCCCCACACGTCGTCGGCGAGTCCGGTGAAGGTGATGGCGACGATGCCGATCACGATCGACAGCGGCATCGGTCCGAGCGCGCCGCCCGGGCCGTCGACGATGGCGTAGCTGTACGCGATCGCGGCCATGACGCCGAGGAACACCGCGAAGCCGCCAAGGTAGGCGATCGGATATTTGTGCTGCTTCCGCGCCTCGTTGGGCTTGTCGATGATCTCCATCTCGATCGCCAGCTTGCGGACGAACGGCGTGGAGATCAGCGTGACCAGGAACGCGACGATGAAGACGCCCGCGTAGCCGTTGAGGAACTCGAGTGCGCCGAAGGTGGCGGAGCCGATCAGGGCGCCGTCCTCGACCGCACGCAGCGGCAGCGGCTCGATCGCCGGCGAGGTCATCGGGATCGACTCGATCTGCGCGTCGAGGCTGGCGGGCCCCGCGAGGCCCAGCGGACTGTTCGCCCACGCATGCGCGGCGAAGGCGGCGAGGGTGGCGAGCATCAGCGTGCCCCCCCTGCGGCGACCATGTCGGCCACCTCGCCCTCGCGCTCGGTGAGCTCGGCGGCGAGGTCGCGGATCGTCTGCACGAGCGGGATCGACGGCGCGAAGCCGATGGCGCCGCGGATGCGGGTCAGGTCGGGCTGCCGCACCGCGAGGTCGTCGAAGCCGGCGGCGAACGCCTTCTCGTAGGGCACCATGCGGATGCGGCTCCGCGAGCCGAGCGTGGCGACCACGAGCTCCGCGAGGTCCTTGATGCTGATGATCTCGTCGCGCCCGAGGTTGAACACCCCTCCCGCGCAGGCGGGGTTGCCGATGAGCATCGGCAGCGCGCGCACCACGTCGCGCACGTCGCAGAAGCAGCGCGACTGCCGGCCGTCCCCGTGGACCTCGAGGTCCTCGCCCGCCATCGCGGCGCGCACGAAGCGCGGCAGCACCATGCCGTACTCGCCGATCTGCCTCGGCCCGACGGTGTTGAAGAAGCGCACGATCACCGCCGGCAGCCCCGACTCGCGGTGGTAGGCGAGCGCGAGATACTCGTCGATCGCCTTCGAGCAGGCGTAGCACCAGCGGCTGTAGGAGGTCGCGCCGTAGACGACATCGTCGTCCTCGCGCATCGGGACGCGCACGCCCTTGCCGTAGACCTCGCTCGTCGACGCGATCAGGATCGGCAGCGCGCGCGCGGCGGCGAAGCGCAGCACGACGCTGGTCTCCTCGATGTTGGTCTCGATGGTGTGGATCGGCTTCTCGACCACGAGGCGCACGCCCACCGCCGCGGCCAGGTGGTAGACCCGGTCGAAGCGCTCGGGCGACAGCGCGGGCAGGACCTCCGACACGCCGCCCTCGATCACCTCGTACCGCGGATGCCGCGTCGCCACCGCACGCACGCGCGCGGGGTTGGAGCGGAGGCCGGTCGAGAAGTTGTCGACCACGGTCACATGGTGGCCGCGGTCGAGCAGCAGCTCGGACAGATGGCTGCCGATGAAGCCCGCGCCGCCCGTGATCAGCACGCGCTGCGGACTCGCATCCACGGAGTTGTCGCGGTTCGGTTCCAAGTCTTCGTTCCCGACGGTGGCCCCGTCGCTGCCGCGGTCGGTCACTTCCCGGCGTAGCCGGCCATCGCCTCGTAGTTCTTGCGGAGGTAGCCGCCGGCCGTGTTGATCGGACGGTTCAGCACCGCGCCGATGAACTGCCCGCGCACATCGCCGAGCTGCGACACGACGCGCGACACGAGGCCGCGCTGCTCCTGGAACGCACGCACGACGAGGACGGTGCCGTCCACCTTGTTCGCGACCGCGAGCGCATCGCCCGCGACCACGACCGGCGGCAGGTCGACGAGCACGATGTCGTACTGCGCCGAGACCGCCTGGAAGAACGCATCGAGCGCGGGCGTGTTGAGCAGCTCGAACACGCGGCTCTCCGGCGTGCCCGCCGGGACGATGTCGACATCGCCACCCGCGGGACGGATCACGTCACCTGCGGCGATGGTGCCGCGCAGGACGTCGCCCAGTCCGCGCGCGTCGGGCTCGGTGCCCATCGCGGCGGCGAGATGGCTGCGGCGGAAGTTCGCGTCGACGACGAGGACCTTGCGTCCGCTGGCCGCCATCGAGTCGGCGAGGTTGGTGATGAAGCTGGTGGTGCCGGCCTCGGGGAGGCCGCTCAGGCAGCCGACCGTCTTGATCGACCCCTGCGCGCAGGCCTTGAGGATCTGCCCGGCGATCTGCCGCGACAGCTCCGCCACGACCGACTTGGGCGCCTCGCGGACGACGCGCTCGACCTTCTTCGGTCCCAGCGGGTCCTCGGAGAGATCGGGGATCGAGCCGAGCAGGCGCAGCCCCGGCACGCAGGTCAGGTCGGTCGCGTAGCGCACGCGGGTGTCGAGCAGCTCGCGGATGAAGATGAACGCGGTGAAGATCGCGAGTCCGAGCACGCCGCCGACGGGCAGCATGTACTTGATCTGCGGGAAGCTCTTCTCGCGCGGGGTCTGCGAGCGGCGGGCGAGGCTGACGGCGCGGGCGTCCTCACGGGCCTTGACCTGGTCGAGGTTCGCGAGGACCTCGAGCTGCTTCGCGCGCGCCTCGAGCAGGCGCTCGCGGCGCTCCTTGAGCTCGTCGACGGTGGCGAGGTTCGCGGTGAAGTCCTTGAGGCGCACGGTCATCGCCGCGAGGTCCTTCTCGAACTTCTCGAGCAGGCCGCTGTAGCTCTCCACCTGGTCGGCGAAGGTCTTGAAGTCGGCGTTCAGGTTGCGCTTCAGGATCTGGTCGAGCACGGCGTCGCGCTCGATCGCGGCGGCGCCCACCTGGCGCTCCATGCCGCGGAGCGCGCTGTGGTTCTCGCCGAACTTCTTGCGGTAGGTCTCGAGGGCGACGCGCATCTCCTGGAGCGAGCTGTTGGCGCGCTGGACCTGCGGATCCTCCTCGGCGGTGCGGATGTCGTCGGGCGACGGCTCGAGCCGGCCCTCCATCTTCGCCTCGGTCTGCGACTTGCGGCTCGCGGCGAGCGTGAGCAGCGACTTGGTCTCGCCGATACGGCGCGCGGTGTCCTCGACGGCGAGGAGCATCTCGTTGCGCTCCTCGTTGGTCGAGGTCATGTTGTTGTCGGTGACGAACTTCGAGATCTCCTTGCCGAGGCTGGTCAGCTGGGAGTCGAGGTCGGCGAGCTGCTTGGCGAAGGTGCCGCGGTTGGCCTCGAACTTCTGGTCGTCGGAGGCCTTCTTGGTCGCGAGGTAGGTGTCGGCGATGCGGTTCAGCACCACCGGCAGGTCGGAAGCGACGTGCGTCGACCACGAGAGCGCCACGTAGTTGGTCTTGCGGCGGTGGCTGGCGGAGAGCTCGTCCTCGAGGTCGTCGACGGCGTCCTCGGCCACGAAGCGGCCGGAATCGTCGAGGTACCACTCGCTCCACTTCGTCTGCTCGATGTCGCGGTGGTTCATCGCCTTGAGCAGGATCTCGCGGGAGACCATGCGCTGGGCCTCGGTCTGGCCGAGACGCTCGACCGACTCCTCGGTGCGCTGGTCCTGCGAGATGACGTCGGTCACCTCCTCGGGCGACGCCTGGAGCTCGAAGAGCACCGTGTCGGAGTACAGCGGGTACACGAAGTCGCTCACCACATGCGCCACGCCACCGATGACCACGCCGACCACCACGGAAGCAAGCAGCTTCCAGGTGTTCTGGCGAAGCACGCGGACGGGGTCGATCTGCGGCGACGCGGCCGGGGCTGCGCCTGCACGAGCCCGGGCGGGCTGGCTGCGGGGATCGACGGGGCTCTTGGAGGGTGCGATGCTCATGGGTATTCTCGGAATCGGTCTATCGGGGCTTCCAAACCTTGACTTGAACGTCACTTGAGCGTTGCGGACAACTGCTCGATCGACGCCTTCGTCGGCGGGTCGGGATTCATGTCGGTGGCGCGGCGCAGGGCCTCGCGCGCCTGGTCGTCGCGGCCGAGGGCCTTCAGGGCCATCGCGCGGTGGAGCTGCACGGGGGCGCTGTCGCTGAGCTTGGCGGCGCGCTCGGCGTACTCGAGCGCTTCCGCGGCCTGGCCATCGGAGACCAGGACGAGGGCCAGGGTGTCGAGGTACTCGCCGCGGGTGGGCTGGAGCTGCACGGCGCGACGGGCGGCCGGCAGCGCCTTCTTGGTGTCCTTCATGCACTCGACGCAGAGGTACGCGTAGTTGTTGAGCACGGCGTGATTGCCGGGCGTCAGCGCGAGCGCGCGCTCGAAGGTGCTGAGCGCCTTCTGGCAGTTGCCCGTGAGGTAGTAGCTGGTGCCGAGGCGGTCGTACAGCGCGGCGCCGAACTCGGCCATCTTCGAGTAGTCGCGGTCGGCGACGGGCTCGAGGTAGGAGACGACCTTCGCCGGTCCGCCCGAGTCGTTGCCGAGGGCGAGGAACGACAGGTACTCCCAGCCCACCGGGGTCGGGTCGCCGCCGCTGACGTCCTTCACCAGCGCCTCGGCCTCGTTGAGCAGGCTCGGGGCGAAGATGAGGCGCACCGCGCCGTACCAGTCCTGCATGGGCTGCGAGTTGCCGGCGTCGTACGCCTGCTTCACCACGCCGAACGACTCGCGGAGGGTGGTCACGCCGTCGCCCTTCTCGCCGATCGCCACGAGGGCGGCGCCGAGGTAGGCGCGCGCGACGGGGTTCTCGCGCACGAGCTCGCCGCGGGCGCGCGACGCGTCGATCGCGCCGCGGAAGTCGCGGGCGCGGATCAGCGCGTCGAGCTGGCGGAAGAAGGTCGCCGGGTCGGGGCGCAGCGCGTCGGCGCGCGCGTAGCACGCCGCCGCGTCGGGCATGCGGCCGCGGCGTGCGAGCAGGTCACCGAGCGTGAAGTGCCAGGCCGGCTCGCCCGGGGCGTAGCCGATCGCGGCGCGGAGCGATTCCTCGGCGCGGTCGAGCTGGTTGTTGCTGTAGAGCAGGTCGACGAGGCGGCGACGGGCGTCGACCGCGGTCGGCACGATGCGCAGGTAGCGCTCGAGCTCGGCGACGGCGCCGTTGAGGTCGCCGAGGACGACCAGGACCTCCGAGCGCACCGCGGTGGCCGGGAAGAAGGTCGCGCCGATCGACGACGCGCGGTCGGCGGAGGCGAGCGCCTCCTCGCCGCGGGTGCGGTCGCCGGTGATCTCGAACAGCTTGCGCTTCAGCATCGCGTCCTGGATGAACGGCTGCGGGATGCCCGGGGAGAGCTGCTTGGCGCGCTGGTACGGCGGGATCGCCTTCTCGTACTCGGCGCGCGCCTTGTCGGTGTCGCCGTTGCCGCGGTACTCATCGCCCATCGCGACGAAGATCGCGCCGTCGAGAAGCTCGGCGCCGAGGTCGCGCGGACCGCCACCCACCGCCGAGTCGAAGACCTTGCGGGCATCGGCGCCGCGATTGACGCGGAGGTAGCACTCCGCAAGACGGAGCTTGAGCTCGCGGTCGACACCCTCGCTGGCGAGGGGCTCGAGGTAGGTGAGCGCGAGCGGGAAGCGCTCGATGTTCATGAGGGTGTCGACGATCGCGCGGGTCGCGGGCTTGGCCTGCGGGTCCTGACGCGCGATGGCGGCCTCGAACGAGGCGCGCGCACGGTCCTCCGCGCCGAACATCACCTGCATCTGGCCGAGCATGATCAGGCCGCGCCAGCCGCCCGAGGGGCCGGCCTTCTCGACCGCCTGCGCGAGCACGCGCTCGGCGTCGGCGAGGCGACCCATCACGCGCAGCAGGCCGGCGTAGGAGTTCGCCGCGTCGATGTTCGCCGGTTCGCGGGTGAGCACGTCGGTGTAGATCGTCTCGGCGCGCTTGCGCCAGTCCTCGCGCACGCGGTCGATCTCGCGGTTGCGGCTCGCGGCGTCCATCGAGTTCCACTGGTTCTCGGTGTACACGGGGCGGCCGTTCTCGCTCACGATGTCGTCGCGGTCGGGCGCCGACAGCGCGAGGATCGTGGCGAGCGCGACGGCGTTCTCGGCGTCGGCCGGCGCGAGGCGGTAGCGGTTCTCGCGCATGCGCTGCGCGAGGCGGCGGTCGCCGATCTGCTGCTCGAGGACGAGCCAGGTGTTCCCGACGTCCTCATCGAAGCCGGCGAGGGCGCGCGCCTGGCGCAGCACCTCGAGGCCGCGGGCGGGATTGCCCGAGCGCACCAGCGCGCCGACGAGCAGGCGGACGGTGCCCATGTCGGCGGGACGGCGCTTGTACGACTCCTCGTAGGCGCGCAGCGCGCCGTCGATGTTGCCGAGGCGCTCGAGCGCGGAGCCGAGCGTGCGGTGGATGGTCGATGCGTCGACGCCCTCCTGGATGGCGCGCTCCATCACGGCGGCGGCCTCCTGGTTGCGGTCCTGCACGAGGAGGATGCGCGCGCGGAGGATCGGCGCCTGGGTGCGGTCGCGTCCCGACTGCTCGGCGATCTTCGCGATCGCCTCCGCGGCGGTGTAGTCCTTGGCCTCGATCGCCTTGTTGAAGTCGACCTCGATGAGCGCGGGGTGCGCGCGGTCGGCCTGCTCGGCCTTCGCGCGCCACTGCGTCGCGGCGGCCTCGAGCTTGCTGGCGTTCTGGTCGGACTGCGCGGCGCTGGCGAGGCCGAGCCGCTTCTCGCGGGTGGCCTGCTCGCGGATGGTCTGTCCGGTCTGCAGCAGCCGCAGGTAGGTCAGGACGGTGCGCTCCTTGTCGTCCTCGAGCGCGCCCTCCGAGAAGGCGATCACGCGCTCGACGATGTCGTCGCTCGCGAGCAGCACGTTGAGTCGGATGAGGCCGCTGTCGTTGGGGAACTGCGCGAGACCCTCGCGGGTCATGCGGCGCGCGGCCTCGAGGTCGTTGGCCTGCGCCTCGACGCCGATCGCGATGCGCACGAGCCGCGCGTCGCCGGCGGGCATCTGGCTGCGGAGCTCGGCGACCATGCGGCGCGCGCCGTCGAAGTCCTTCGCCTCGGCGAGGGCCTGGATGCGGCCGGCCGCCTCGATGAACGGATCGGCTCCGGTCCGCATCGTGGGATCGAGCTGCTCGGCGTTGCTCGCCATCGCGACGAGGTCCTTCGCCTCCTGGTCGTCGGGGAACGCCTCGAGCACGCCGCGCAGCGTCTGGAGCGCGTCGCGGGTGCGGGCCGATCCGAGCTCGAGGCGCGCGCGCAGCTTCAGCAGCGCGACGTTGCCCGGGGCGAGCGCGAGGCCGCCGTTGACGAGCTCGAGCGCGCGGCCGATCTCCTGCACCCTCATGTGCGCGAGCGCGCTGAGGATGTAGAGCTCGAGATCGATCTGGCTGCCCTTCTTGAAGATCTCGTTGAACTTGATGATGGCGCCCATGGTGTCGCCCTTCAGCAGGGCGATCTTGGCGTCGGCGCGGAGCAGCGCGGAGTTGTCCGCGACGCCCTCGAGCATCTTGGCGATGCCGTCGCGCGCGGCCACGGCCTCGGCGATCTTGGCGGTGCGCTCGTCGCCGGTGGCGCGCTCGGCCTCGTCGAACGAGATGTCGAACAGCATGAGCGACGCGGCGGCGCGGTTGCTGGCGTAGATCGCGGCGAGGAGTCCCGCCTTGGGACGCGGCGCATCGACGACCGCCTGCAGCTCGCGCCGCGCGGCCTTCGCATCGCTGCCGCGCAGCATGGTTCCGTAGAAGCGGCGGTGCAGCATCTGCTCCGGGTGCTTCGCGACGAACTCGGCGAGCACGGCCTGCGCCTCCTCGACGCCGGCGGTGCCGCCGCGCACGAGCACCTGCGTGCTCTCGAGGACGGCGATGAAGTCGGTCGCGTTGCGGAGCACGGCGCCGAGCTCCTCGGCGGCGGTCGCGACGGCCGCGTCGTTGAGCTTGCCCTGCGCCGCGAACATGGCGCGCTCGAGGCGCGCGATCGCGATGCGGACGCCCACGGTGGGCTCGGCCGCGCCGCGCTCGAAGGCCTTGTCGAGCGCAGCCTGGGTGGCTTCGATGCGGTCGGCGCGTCCGGCGCCGCCCGCGATCGCGCGCTCGCGGACCGCGAGGCGCATCAGGGTGCCGACGGCGAGGTCGCGCTCCTCGGGAGTGAGGTCCTTCGACGCGAGGCCGGACTCGAGGTCGAGCACCACGGCCGCGCGCTCCGAATCGTTGAGCGAGTCGATGCGTCGCGAGCCCGCATAGCCGCGGTTGACGCGGGCGAGGGCCGCGCCCACGCCGTCCTCGGGCACGACGCGCATCATGTCGTCACAGCGGTCGGCGAACGCCTTCCAGACGGCGCTGTTGTCGGAGGCCTCGGCCTGCGAGCGGAAGGCCGCGAGGAACGCGCGCCACTTCGCCATGTCGTCGCGCGCCACGCGCGCCTCGTTGGCGAGCACGCTCAGGTACTGCTGGTAGCGCTCGCTCGCCTCGTTCTCCGTCTCGGGCGTGATCTCGAGGATCGCCCCGCGGAACTTCTCGAGGTAGACGAGGTTGGTCGCCTTCTTGGCCACCGCGCGGCCGTACTGGTCGGCCGCCTTGCGGTAGTCGCCCGCGGCGACGAATGCATCGCCCGCCTTGATGTGGCGCTCGGCGTCGAATCTGAAGCGCAGGACGAGCGTGACCGCTCCTCCCAGCACGACCAGGAGGACGAGCGAGCCGACGACGAACACGAGCTTCTTGTTGAGCTTCTGGGCCATGGTGGTTCTTCTCTTGCGACCGGAGTCGCGTTCCTCGGGAGGGACACGCCCGCAGCCCGTCCGGAGACCGGACGCGGCGACGGGCGCCCGCCTACTCCGCGGAGGCCTCCTTGGAGCGCTTCTCCCAGGTGGGCCAGTCGGGCAGGCAGCGCATCAGGTGCGGGACGATTCCGCCCAGCATCTCCGACGCATCCTTCTTGAACGGTTCGAGCAGCGAGTCGTCGGCGCCGGCGACGGCACCCGACTTCGTCATCTGGATCTTGCAGTAGTAGGCGTAGCGGTCGCTCAGGTTGAAGGCGAGGGCACGCACGTCGTAGCTGGTGCGGGCGACGCCACCGTTGGCGATGAAGAAGTAGCCGCCGACCTGCCGCCGCTGCGGCTGCTTCGGATCCTGGAACTCGATGGTGGTCATCGAGATCTCGCCGCGCGGCATGACGACTTCCTCGATCTCGGCGGTGACCGGATCGGTGATCGACGCGACCTGGTACGCCGCTCGGTACGGATCGGCGGTGTCGCGCGGCGACCGCCACGCGCTGCGGTCGATCTCGACCACCACGCCCTCGGAGTTGCGGGTGAGCTCGAGTCCTCCGACCGCCCAGCAGCGCTCGGGGATGTGCGGCACCGCGTCGATGGTGCCCGTGTAGTAGGCGATGTGGACGTGAATCACGCCCTTCGCCGGATCGCCGTCGACGGCGTAGATGCGGTCGAGGTAGCGCCGCGTGCCCAGTTCCTCGATGAGCGTGTCGCTGAAGACGCTGTCGGTGCCGTAGCGCTCCCAGCGGCCGATCTTGGTCGGGATCGAGTCGAGCGGACGGCGGAGGTCGACCGCCTCCTTCAGCAGGTGGATGTTGAGCTGCGCGATGAGCAGCCGGAATCCGACCGCACCCGCGACCAGGATCGCGAGCGCGGCGATGTACGCCTTGATGGCGGAGCGCTCAAGCAGCACGGGGACCCCCCGCCGCGTCGCGCCGCTTCGCCGGATCCGACTCGTCGACGAACAGGTTCCGCAGGAACCACATGATGCCGAGGTAGAGCAGCAGCGCCGGCACCAGCCACACCAGGCCGACGAAGCTGTGGAAGTCGCCCGCAGCGAAGTTCGCGTCGAAGAGCGACAGGATGCCGAGCGTGTACACGCGCAGCACGTTCACGCCGATCGCCACCGGCACACCCGCCGCGACCAGCGCCGCGCGCTGCCAGAACCGCGGAAGCCCGGTGTACGCGATCGCCACGCCGAGCGCGAGGAACGCGACCAGCATGCGCATGCCGGAGCACGCCTCGGCCACGTTGAGCTGGTTGGGCACGCCGTTCACGAAGACCGTGAGCACGTTGCCGCTGCGCTCGACGTCGATGCCCGTGATCGCGAGCAGCGCGTGCGCGCCGACCGCGGACCAGTCCTGCAGGCGCTCGGTGACCAGCTGGAGCAGCCGCTCGCTGACCGACTGCCCGAAGACGATCCAGTAGCCGATCGGGAAGAGCAGGATCTTGGTCGCGCGCGTGCCCGCGATGAGCAGCGCGAGCCCGAGCAGCGTGATGCCGACCGAGACGCCGCGCGCGTTGTGGTGGAGCACGAACCAGCCCGGCCCGAAGGTGGTCGCGACGTACGCCGCCACGCCGATGAGCACGACCGGCGCGCCCAGCCAGTTGGCCTTGAGCGGCGCGGCGAGCAGGTCCTCGCGGCGCATGTAGGCGAAGTATCCGGCGATGCCGGGCACGAGCAGCGTGTGACCCCAGTCGGCGGGCTCCTCGATGGCCCAGCGGAACTGCGTCGAGAAGAACACCCAGAACACGGCGATGAAGGCCGCGAGCAGCACCACTCCGCCGATGACCAGCTGCGGCGTCGACAACGCCACCACCGACGGGGCGGGCATCGCCACGCCGCGCGGAAGCCGCGGGTCACTGCCTGGGTGCTGGTCTCCTTGGAGGACACTCATGGGACGACATTCATGCGATGGTGCTCACGCTCTCACACACGACCCGGCCGCCCGCCCGCAAAGGCGTGCGCCTGCGGTGGTCGGACCGACACCGGCCTTCACCGGAGTCCCCTACTCGCGCACCATCCGTCTGCCGCCGTCCCGCGCAGCGGGCATGCAGCCACGCCGAGGGGGCGGGCGCTACGGGGCGTCCTGCCGTCAGGTTCGCGATTCCACGTGGTTTACTTCTCATGCCGATTCCCGGGAGCCTCCATCGTCCCTGATCAGGATCCCGAGCGATCAGTTGAACGGGTTCGACTCCGGCGGCGGACCGAACACATCGTTTCCGAAGTTGCGGTCGAGGAGGAAGCCGAAGCCGTAGGTCATGCGGAAACCGTTGCGGATCACGGCCAGCGGCGTCGCGATCAGGTTGGTGCCGATGATCACGTGGTCGTTCGGCTGCATGTAGATATCGGGCTCTGCGCGGTTGCGGATCGCCGCGAGGTCGATGCGGATCGTCGCCTCGCGGTCGTTGCCGAGCATGCGGATGAGATCCACGCGGCTCGGGATCGCGGTCGGCGCCAGTCCGCCCGCGGCCGACACGAAGCGGCTCAGGGTGAGACGGCCGTTGGCGTTCTCGAGGTTGTAGACGCCGATGCGGTTGATCTCGCCATCGATGTAGACGAAGCCGGTCTCGGGCGGCTCGACGTAGACCTGGTCGCCGGGGCGGATCACGACGTTGAGGTTCGGATCACCCTTGACCAGCGCCTGGTAGTCGACCTCGATGATGCGCGTGGCATACATCGACGGCGGCGCGGGCTGCTCGGCGCGGCCAGGCCGCTCGCCGGGAGCGCGGGTCGGAGTTCCGCGCTGCCAGCGTCCGAGGGTCTCGTCGAAGTAGTAGCCGCTGCCCGACTTCGCGGGCGTCGCGGCGGCGGGAGCGGTGTCGGTCAGGTCGTCGACATCGACGGTGGGCTTCGCGTCGTCGTCGCCCTGCGCGGCGGCGGCGTTCTGCATGGTGCCGGCGTTCTGCGCGCCGCCCTCCTGCATCGGATGGGCGCGGCGATACTCGCCGACCATGCCGAGCGCGGGCTTGGGAGCGTCGCCACCCGGGCTGGCGGCGGGAGCCTTCTCACCCGAGGGTGCGGCGGGAGCCTCGCCCTTCGGCGCCTCGCCCGCGGGAGCGGCCGCGCCGTCCGCAGGCTTGCCACCGGACTCGAGCTGGTTGATCAGGTCGTCGATGTTGCCGCCGCCGTTGGTCGGCTTGGCGCCCGCATCGGGATTCGCCGGAACGCCGCGACCGGCCTCCGGCTCGGGGTAGACCGGCTTGAGCGTGTCGTCGAGCGGCGCGGCGCGGATGATCTTCACCCGCTGCGTCGTCGAGATGGTGCCGCCCGCGAGCGCGATCGCCTCGGTCAGGCGGAAGTCGGGACGCTCGAGCGTGAAGACGCCGGTCGAGTTGACCGCGCCGTAGATGGTGAACTGGAAGCTCTGGCCCTTGAGCAGCGAGACCTGCACGACGGGGTTCGCGATGAGGCGGCTCGCCTTCACCTCGATCTCGCGCTGGAACTCCTCGATGGTGAGGCCGGCGGCCACCACATCGCCGACTTCCTTCAGCCGGATGTTGCCGGTCTGATCGATGACGAGCTCCTCGCGCTCCTGCTGTCCGGGCGTCACGAGCTCGAACACGTCGATGCGCACGATGTCTCCCGGCGCAAGGCGGTACTTGAGCTCGCTCGGCACGAGATCCTCGGGCGACGGCGCGGCGATCGTCGATCCCGCGGCTCCCTGGCGCTCGATCACATCGAGTCGCGTGAGGATCGGCATCGTGGTCGGCGTCGTCTCGAAATAGCCCGTGCGGCTCGGATCCATCCACGAATCGACTTCGCAGCCGATCAATGTGGACACGAGCGTCGTCGCGACGACGGCTTTGCCGAGCGAAGCGACAAAGCGGCGCTTCGCGGTGTTGCCGTGGGCGATGGAATGCGTGATTTGGCGGACTTCTTGATTCGGATGCACGATCTGGACTCCGGCGTTGCCGAGGGCGCGCACCAAGCCATCCACCTGGAGGGACTTAGGGCGCGTGCCGTCCTTATCGGCTTGCACGGAGTCGGGATTTGAGGAATCCCCACGAAGTTAACGGTCGAGTGCTCGCAGAAGGACCGCCATGCGGGCCGCGACACCGCACGAAACTTGCGCAAGGATCAGGCTATCGCCCACATCGTCGGCGACCGCGTCGTCGATCTCGACGCCGCGGTTGACCGGTCCCGGGTGCAGGATCGGGGCACCCTTGCGGAGCCGGCGACGGCGTGCTTCGGTGAGTCCGTAGGCCGAGCGGTAGTCCGGGGCGATGCCGCTGGCGGCCGCGCGCTCCATCTGCACGCGCAGCATCATGATCGCATCGACTTCACCGATGATCGAGTCGAGATCATGCGTGATGACGATCGAGCCAGCGCCGCGCGCGATCTGCTCGAATCCCACCGGCACCAGCGCCGGCGGACCGACGACGACCACCTGCGCGCCCAGCGCGACCAGTGCGTGCGTCGTGGAGCGCGCCACGCGGCTGTTGGCGATGTCACCCACGATCGCCACGCGCTTGCCCGCGAGTTCGCCGAGCCGCAGCCGCAGCGCCAGCGTGTCGAGCAGCGCCTGCGTCGGGTGCTCGTGGCGGCCGTCGCCCGCGTTGATCACGGGACAGGCGAGATGCCGCGCCACCAGCGCCGCGCCGCCCGAGATCGAGGTGCGCACCACCACCGCGTCGACGCCCATCGCCTCGATGTTGCGCGCGGTGTCGACGAGCGTCTCGCCCTTCGAGGCGCTCGAGCCGCTCGCACCGAGGTTCACGACGCTCGCGCCGAGACGCTTGGCGGCGATCTCGAAGCTCACCCGCGTGCGCGTCGAGTCCTCGAAGAAGATGTTCGCGACCACGCGCCCGCGCAGGCGCTCCTCGGCCGCGGCGTCGCCCACGGCGGCCGGCAGCAGCCGCTCGGCGCGGTCGAGCAGCGCGCGCAGATCGGAAGGCGCAAGCCCCTCGATCGCGAGGAAGTCGCGCGAGGAGCTCGAGAGGTCAGAACCGAGTGTCCGTTGAATAAGCCGCACGATCCGAGCATATCACGGCTCGGATCGTGCGGCTTTGTTCAGAGGCAGGGTGTCCCCTGCGTGGGCGGTGGTGTCGCCCGATCAGTCGTTGACTGCGGCGAACGCGCGCTCGTCGAGCACCTCGATGGGGAGGTACGACGAGGTGGTCGCGCCGGTCGCGAGGTCCTTGACCTCGACCTTGACGTGGTAGTTGCCCGCAGCGAGGCTGTTCGCGATCGGGATGATCTCGCCGAGGAAGAACTCGCAGCGCGGCGCGTCGGAGGTGTCGACCACCTCGGTCCACTCGGGCGTGCGGCTCCAGGCGATGGTGGTCGCGTTCGGCGCGTTCGTCGGGACGATCGACACGCGGGTGGCGAGGCGGGTCGTCCACTTGCCGTTCTCGAGGTGGCTCTTGAAGCCGTCGAGCTCGCTGTAGACGATCACGCGGTTGTTGCCACCGGCGAGGAAGCTGCGGCGGGAGACCGGCGAGTAGTCGCCGTAGCCGGCGACCTTGGTCGCGAGGTCGACCTTCGGAATGGTGAGCGCGGGCTCGCCGGCGAGCGCCGCGACGAGCGCCTGACGGGTGGCCGAGTCGACCTCGTTGGCGCCGGTGCGGAACGCGCGGCCGAGCGCCGAGAATCCGGCGAACGCAGCCTGGACGCGGTCACGCTCGGCGGGGAGCAGATCGGCGCCCCAGCCCTCGGGGAGGGTGATGTCGGGGTTCGACACCGCGAGCGACGAGTAGATGAACCACACGCGGAGCGGATCCATGCTGCCCGAGCCGGCCTGCGCGAACGCGTTCGCGAGGAGCTTCGAGAGCTGCATCGGGTCGTTCGGATTGAGCGCGGACTCGTTGGTGTTGTTCACCACCGCGAGGGTCGAGTTCGCCTGCGCGTTGTTGCCCGAGGCGAAGCCGTTCGCGAAGTTGCCGCTGTTGCCGGTGTTGCCGGTCCAGCCGCTCTTGCCGTTGAAGGTCGTGTTGCCGGCGAGCGCGTTGCCCGTCCAGGTGCCGTTCTGGCTGCCGTTCCAGTTGCTGCCGGTGCGGGAGTGCGGCGCCGGGCCCCAGTTGGTCGCGTCGCCCTGCTGGGTGTCCGCGCCCTGGTTCCAGCCGAGCATGACCGGGGTGCCGTCGTTCCTGTAGGTCTTGGTGTTCGGCGCGGTCGACGAGAGCATCGCCTGCACGCTCGGAGCGTTGGTCTGCGTGACGCTGGTGGCGCTGGTGGTGGTCGGGTCGACCGCACCGGACTTCGCCCAGCGCGCCGCCATCTTGTTGAGGACGGACTGCTCGCTGTCGAGGCTGCTCACGGCACCGTCGGCGACGACCGGGTTGGTCACCACCGCGCCGTTCGCGGGAGTCTGCGGCGCCGAGGCCTTGATGCCCATGGCGGCGTTCTTCGCAGCGGTCTTCGCGGCGATCTTCTCAGCCGAGACCGGATTCATGTTGCGGCGCTGCGCGGTGCGCTGCTCGTTGGTCTTCGCGCCGGCGGCGCAACCGACCGCGGTGAGCGACCAGCTTCCGAGGACGAAGAGCGAGCCGCAGGTGGCGAGCGAGAACACGAAGTCACGCGTGCAGGGGTGCACGGGGCGCTCTTCGCGGCTGATGCGGCGGGCGAGGGAAGAATCCGTTCTAACAAGCTTGTCCATGCGAAGCTCCTCTTCGGGTGAAGGCGGTCGTCCTGACCAGTCGCCTGTCCGCGCTCCTTCCGTGGGGCGCTGGGACGCAGACGATGGTGCCGTGCCGTGACAAGACACTCCGGCATCGACGGCTTTCGAGTCAGGAGCGTCCATCGGACGATCGCTGCGCGGTTCCGCAAAATTGGGTTCCGTAATACCGCGCGCCCCGAGTGCGTCGCGAGGGGTGGGGAGCGGCTTGGCGTGTGGGGTGGCGCGCGGCTCGGCGCCGCTCAGCGACGCGCCGCGACCGGCGCGAGGGACGCGCTCATCGACGCCGCGAAGGCCTCGAGCGTGCGGGGCAACTCCCCCGCCAGACCGGATTTCGAGCGGCGGTCGAGATCGATCGCCTCGCGGAACAGCCGCGCGGCGCCGCGGGGGCCGAGCGTGCGCGCCGCCCGCAGCGTGGGGTTGGTGGACGGCCCCCACAGCTTCACCTGCCGGGCGACCGCGGTCTCGGCGCCGCCCTCGGCGAGCAGCCGTGCGGCGTCGTGGATCTTGCGCGAGAGGTCGACGATCGACCACAGGATGAGCTGCTCGGGCGCCTGCGAGATCTCGATGAGCTCGCGCACCTTCTGGACCGCCGCGCCCGGCTTTCCGCCGAGGAGCGCTTCCTGCACCTCCCACGCGGCCTCCTCGCGGGTCTGGCCGGTGAGCGCGGTCACGAGCGCCTTCGCGACCCGCCGCGCGGGCGCGGGCTCGGTCGCGAGGTACGCGTCGAACTTGGCGAGCTCGCTGTCCAGGCGGGCGAGGTCGTTGCCGACCCGGTCGACCAGCGCGCCCACGGCGTCGTCGTCGACCTCGAGGCCGTACTGCTTGCGGGCGCGGGCGACGCACCAGGCCTTGGCGTCGCCGATGTCGGGCGGGTCGCACTTGAGGACCGCGCCGATCCGGGCCACCGCCTTGTCGAGGTTGCCGGGGCGCCACGACTCGGCGCGCAGGACGAGGGTCGCCTCCTGCATCGGCGCCTCGGCGTAGCGCTCGAGCGCGCGGCGGGCATCCTCGTTGCCGACGAACTGGTCGGCCTTGTCGATCACCACGAACTTGTGGGTCGCCAGCAGCCCGAAGGTCCGCAGCTCGTCGAGCACGTCGACCACCCGCGCGCTGCCGCCGTCGAAGTCGAACCGCGAGACGTCGCCGAACTTCTCGCCCACCGCCGCCTGGAAGCGCCGCAGCCGCTCCACGATCAGGAACGAGTCCTTCCCGTGCAGGATCACGAAGCGCATCGTGGGATTCAGGGGCTCGGCCATGCGGGAGGCGCATGGTAGGGCGCCCCGCCGTAGGATGCGATCCATGCTGTCGCTCGTCGTCGTGCGCGGACCGGACCGAGGCAGGGCGTTCCCGCTGCCCGAGCGCGAGCCCCAGCTCGTCGGTCGCTCCACCGAGGCGCTCGACCTCACCGATCCCTCGATCAGCCGGCGCCACGCGGAACTGACCCCCGACGACGGGCGCTGGACGCTGCGCGACCTCGGCAGCCGCCACGGCACCTTCGTGAACGGCGTGCGCATCTCCGGCGCGGTGGCGGTCGGCGCGGGCGACCGCGTCCGCTGCGGCGACAGCGAGTTCCTCATGGTCGACGAAGGGGCGTCGCCGGCGCGCGCGGTCGACGCCGGCGAGGCCCAGGCCCGCCCGATCCAGGCCCGCCGCATCCGCGACGACCTCGACGCCCTGCGCCGCGAAGCCACCCGCCAGGAGGACCCCGCCGCGGTCGCCTCCGCGGTGGCGATGGAGCTCCTCTCGCGCGCGACCGAGCCGATCGACGGCGACACGCTGCTCGCCGAGGGCGCGCGCCTGCTCGCGCTCCACCTGCGGTGCGACTGCGTGGCGCTGCGGGCGACCGACGGACGGCTCGACGACTTCGTGGCGCCGTCGCACGCGGGCGGCGCGGGCGCGGGCAGCCCGCCGCAGGCGCCGCTCGCGCTCGTCCGCCGCGCCATCGCCGACGGCGAGATCCTCGCGGCGAGCGACGGCGCGCTGTCGCTCATCGTCCCCTTCGGCACGCCCGGCGGCGCGCGCGGCGCGTTCGTGCTGCAGCGCACCGACCTCTCGGTGCCGAGCGAGCGCGAGGTCGCCGCCGCCGCCCGCGCGGCCGAGGTGGCCACGCTCGCCCTCGCGGCGCGCGGCCACCGCGAGGCGCATTCGTCGCAGGAGCGGCTCGCGCTCATCGGCGAGACGGTCGCGAGCCTCAGCCACTCGATCAAGAACATCCTCCAGGGCCTGCGGTTCGGCGCCGACGCGGTCGACCTCGCGCTCAACCGCGGCGAGCTGCCGAAGGCGCAGGAAGGCTGGCCGGTCCTCCAGCGGAACCTCGACCGGATCCACGCGCTCGTCCTCAACATGCTCGCCTGGGCCAAGGCCCGGCCGCTCGAGCCGGAGGAGTGCGACCTGAACGGCATCCTGCGCGAGATCCGCGAGCTGCTCGCCCCCGCCGCCGGCCGGCGCCGGGTCGAGATCGTGCTCGAGCTCGACGACGCGCTCCCCGCGGCGTGGATCGACGCGCCCGCGGTGCACCAGGCCGTCACCAACCTCGTGCTCAACGCGATCGAGGCGGTGCCGGAGCGCGTCGGACTCGTCACGATCCTCTCGCGCCACGACGCCGCGGCGGGCGAGGTCGTCGTGCTCGTCCGCGACAATGGCGGCGGAATCCCCGATTCGATCCGCCCGCGGCTGTTCGAGCCGTTCGTCTCGTCGAAGGGACAGCGCGGCACCGGCCTCGGGCTCGCGGTCGCCCGCAAGATCGCCGAGCGCCACGGCGGCGGCATCGAGGTCGTCGCGAGCTCGCGCCTCGGCACCGACATCGCGCTGCGACTCCCCACCGCGCAGGACAGCGCCGATCCCGGCGAGACGCGCGCGCCGCGCGGCGTCGATCCGAGCGAGTTCGGCTGGCGCTTCGAGTGATCCCGACCCTGACTCGCGCGCGGCGGGCAAGAAAGTTGGGAAACGATTGCGAAGTTCTCCCCCCGAGTTGCCGATCAACGACCGACCGATACGATCCCGCCGCTGTGTGGATGGCGTCATGACCCGCGCGCTTGCGCAGGAACTGCCGCGGCCTCCCAGCCCGGGACACACCCATCCGAGCGTGCGCGACCGGCCTGTCGGCCGCGAGCGCGACACTCAAGTACTGATAGAGGCCCAGCGCATGCTCTCCTCCCTCGACGCGCACCTGCCCCACATCCTCGCGAGCCTCCCCCCGGAGCGCCGGCACGAGGTCCTCAACGCCGTCAACTACCAGCGCACCCGCGAGATGACCATTGACGAGCTCCTGCTCGAGAACCGCGTCGTCTTCCTGATCGGCGAGATCAACTACGCCTCGGCGGCGCGCGTGATGATGCAGATGCTCTACCTGGAGAACCAGAAGAAGGGCCAGGACATCAACTTCTACATCAACTCGCCCGGCGGATCGGTGGACGACACCCTCGCCGTGTACGACACGATGCAGTTCATCTCCTCGGACGTGGCGACCTTCTGCATCGGCCGCGCCTACTCGGGCGGCGCCGTGCTGCTCGCCGCCGGCCACCCGGGCAAGCGCACGATCCTGCCCCACGCGAAGGTGATGATCCACCAGCCGCTCGGCGGCGTGACCGGACAGACCACCGACATCCAGATCCAGGCGGAGCACATCTCCAAGATGAAGCGCACGCTGAACGAGATCCTGGCGCGGCACTGCAACCAGCCGATCGACCGGATCGCGAAGGACGTCGAGCGCGACAAGTTCTTCAGCGCCGACGAGGCCAAGGCCTACGGCCTCGTCGACGAGGTCGCCGCGTTCCCCGACAAGAGCAAGAAGTAAGCGCACGCACCCCGCCTGCAGAAACGAGACGATCCCATGACACTGATCCCCATCGTCATCGAGAAGACCGGTCGCGGCGAGCGCGCCTACGACATCTACTCGCGACTCCTGAACGACCGCATCATCTTCCTCGGCGGTCCCGTGAACGACCAGATGGCGAACCTCGTCGTCGCGCAGCTCCTGTTCCTCGCGAACGAGGATCCGCGCGCCGAGATCTCGCTCTACGTGAACAGCCCGGGCGGCAGCGTGACCGCGGGCCTCGGCATCGTCGACACGATGAACTTCATCCCCTGCGACGTGTCGACCTACATCATCGGCTGCGCGGCGAGCATGGGCTCGGTCATCGCCTGCTCGGGCGCGAAGGGCAAGCGCTACGCGCTGCCGAACTCGGAGAACCTCATGCACCAGCCGCTCATCGGCGGCGTGCTCGAGGGACAGGCCACCGACCTCGAGATCGAGGCGCGGCACATCCTCCGCATGCGCGACCAGCTCTACGCGATCTACTCGAAGGCCACCGGCCAGTCGCGCGACAAGATCACCGAGGACTGCGACCGGAACAACTGGCTCACGGCGCAGCAGATGCTCGAGTACGGCCTGATCGACAAGGTCCTCGAGAAGCTGCCCGTCAAGGCGCCGTCGGCCGACAAGCTGGAGTGAGCGAGGGCCGTGGACGAAGTCCGCGTGCGCGACGCGCCCGGCGGACGTTCCCCACGCGGACTTCCCTCGATCGCATCAACTCAAAGGCATACTCACAGCGCGCTGCTCCGCAGCGCGCTGTTTCTTGCTGCGCCATCCACCGCGGCGCCATTTGCTCGAACGGGAGAACGGCGCGCGACGCTGACACGCGCCTACTCCGCGAGTTCCCACCACATCGTGATGGTGCACGGCACCGGCGGATGCGGCACGACCACGCGGTGGACCTCGAAGTCCGAGACCGCGTAGCCGAGGCGCTCCGCGCCGCGGCGGCACAGCTCGCCGTAGGTCGCGTTCGTGCCCGGGGCCACATCGGCGAGATGCAGCGACGACGGCTCCGTCACACCCGCCTCGAGCGAGAGGCGGAGCTTGTCGCGCATGCCGTGCCTGGCACGGGAGACGACGGCGGTCGCGTGGAGCTCGGCGTGGACCTCGCCCGTGCGGCGCACATCGCGGTGGAGCAGGATGTCGAGCACGCTCACGCTCGTGGGCACCGTGACCGGCATCGAGAGCTCGCACACCTTCTCGGCGCCCTGCTTGACCAGCGGCCCGACGGCGGTGTCGTGCTCGCCGAAGCACACCGTGAGCGGCTCGGCGCGCTTCGCGCTGCGCCCCACGAAGCAGAACGCCCCGGGCCTGGTTTCGCTCGGGGCGATCTCGGTGTCGAGGATGTCGGTGGAGCCGAGGTCGGCGACCATCGGCGCGCGCGGCGAACTCGAGATCGGCCCGCCCGTGGCGGGCCGGCTCGTTCCATCCGCATCGAAGTGGAAGATCGGGAAGAACAGCGGCCACGGCGGACCGGGACGCCGGCGCTCGAGGCCCTCGACGAGCGTGAGCGCGGCGAGGTCGGCCATCCCCGCGGTCTTCGAGGGGGCGACGAGGTAGGTGCCGATGCGCGCACTGGCGTGGACACCGTGGATGACCGCCATCGCGTCGCTCGCCTGCTTGCGGAGGCGCAGCATCTGGCGGCGGCTGTCGTCGGTGTCGACCACGGCGGCGGCCATGCCCGAGAGCATGCTGCGGTCGATGCGCCGGTCGGCGAGCTGCTGCTCGAAGGCGGCGAGCGCCGCGGCGACCTCGTCGACGGCGGCGCCGCTCGCGCGGGCGAGGGTGAACTTCGACAGCACGATCTCCCAGCCGCGCGCGCCAGGCATCGCCGAGAGCGCCGTCACGAAGTCGGTCGAGTAGCCGATCTGGAAGATCTTCCACCCGATCGACTTGTCGAAGCCGAACTCGCGGGCGCAGGCGCGGGCGCCGGCGGCGGCCTTGGGGCGCGTATCGAGCACCACCTTCACGGCCGCACGGAGGCGGTCGAACGTCGGGGCAAGGTCTGCAAAGACCGAACCCGCGTCACTGGTCATGGGGGTGGTCATGGGCATCAAGGTAGACGGGGGCGTGGTGTGCGGCGACACGGAAGGACGACTCTTCGGGGATCGAGCGGCGCGAAGCGGCAGGACGGGGCGTCGGCGTACGCACCGCTGCTTGTAATGTTGCATCCGCGGCTGGTGAAACCGTCGAATTTTGGCGGCAATTCAGCAGTTTCATGAGCGCGAATGTTGGCTTTTAGTCTTCAAAGACAAATGTCTGGGGCGTTGACCGAACCGACACCCGATACGCTCGCGGCGTGGCACGGCGCATCGACCACACCCCTTCGCTCTTTCCCGATGGTGATCACGGTGGTGACCACGGCGACGGCCACGACTCCGACGGCCGCGACTCCGGCGGCCGCGACGCGCCGTCGCATCGCGCCGCCGACCTTCGCCCCGCGGCTCCCGACCCGGTGATCGCCGGCCTCGGCGCGCGGCTGCCGACGCGCCTCTGGATGGGCACCTCGAGCTGGAGCTTTCCCGGGTGGAAGGGTCTCGTGTACGAGGGCGGCGTCTCCGAGTCGGTGCTCGCGCGCCGCGGGCTGGAGGCGTACGCGCGGCACCCGCTCTTCCGGTCGGTCGGTGTCGACAAGACCTACTACCGACCCGCGCCGCGCGCGGAGTTCGAGCGGCTGGCGGCGCAGGTGCCCGAGGGCTTCCGCTTCCTGGTGAAGATGTGGCGGGGTGTGGTCGAGCCGCCGCATGGAGCCGTCGAGCCGCCGCATGGAGTCGTCCAGCCGCCGCATGGAGTCGTCGCGCCGCCGCCCGGCGGATCCGACCCCCGCGCCGTCTCCGACACGTTCCTCGACGCGCGGGTGGCCGAGGTCGAGTGCGTCCGCCCCGCGGTCGAGGGGCTGGGCGCGAAGGCGGGGCCGCTGCTGTTCCAGTTCCCGCCGATGCGGCTGCGCGGGGAGCGTGAGGAGCGCGGCTTCATCGCGCGGCTCGGCGGCTTCCTGCGGCAGCTCCCCCGCGGGCCGCTGTACGCGGTCGAGGTGCGCAACCGGACGCTCGTCGGTCCCGAGCTCGGCGAGACGCTCGCCGCGTGCGGCGCGGTCCCCTGCCTGACCGTCCACCCCACGATGCCCGGCCTCGAGGTGCAGTCGCGCGAGCTGGCGCTCGATCCGTCGCAGCCGCTGGTGATGCGGTGGATGCTGCGCGCGAACCACCAGTACGAGGAGGCGAAGGACCTCTACGCGCCGTTCGACCGGCTGGTGGAGCCCGACGACGCGAGCCGCGACGCCCTCGCACGGCTCGCGCAGGCGGCGCTTGGCGCCGGGCTCGGCGTCTGGATCATCGTGAACAACAAGGCCGAGGGCTCGAGCCCCCGCTCGGTGGAGCGGCTGGCCGAGCGCCTCGCCGATGCGTGACGCCCGCGTGGTTCAGCGGAGGAACGCCCGCATCTCACCCGCGACCTCGCGGAGGCGGTCGTAGAGCACGACGTGCCCCGCGCCCTCGAACACCTGTCCGCGGAAATCGGGCAGCCCGGCGCGCCAGACCTCGATCATCGAGGGATCGGTGAGCTGGTCGAGCGAGCCGTACAGCACCAGGGTCGGCGCCGTGATCGACGGCAGCATGGGCTGCACGCCGCCGACCAGGAACGGCCGCAGGTCCTCGATGATGCGCATCAGCGCCTCGCGGCGCTCGAGGGCGCGCTCGATGAACGCCCGCCGGATGGGCGCGGGCATCTCGGGCGGATTGGGGAAGTTGAGGCGCATGACCTCCTCGAAGCTCGCGTCGTCGCGGATGTCGAGCGGGATCTCGCCCGCCGCGACGCGCTTCATGAAGTCGTTCTGCCGCGGCGCGACCACGCCCGCGGGCGAGAGCAGCACGACCCGGCGCACCGAGCCGGGATAGGTCGCCGCGTACGCCGCCGCGAAGGCGCCGCCCATCGAGGTGCCGACCACATCGACGGTGCCCAGCCCCTCGTGGACGCGGAATCGCTCGATCTCGTCGATGTAGAGGCGCCAGTCGTGCGGGCGGTCGCCGTGCATCGCGTGCTCGCCGAAGCCGGGAAGGTCGGGAATGACCACGCGGTGGGTCTCGCGCAGGATCGGCGCGACCGACATCATCGCCTCGGCCGAGGTCCCGAGCCCGTGCAGCACGAGCGCCGTGCGTCGCGCGGCGCCGGCGGAGGGCGCGCCTTCCGCGGCCGGCGCGTCGGAACCAGCCGCCGCCGACGGATCGGTGTCGAGCACGCGCCACGCGTGGCCGTCGATCGCGACGGTGCGCTCGGTGACGCCCGCGTTGGCGTGCCCCGCCGCCATCGCCAGCGCGAAGGCGCGCGCGGGGTCGTTCCACAGCCAGACGGCGGCCGCGACCGAGGTCGCCAGCAGGACGGACAGTGCCACGAGGATCCAGCGAATCGCGCGCTTCATGCGGGAAGACTACGCGGACAGCCTCCCGATGTCGCCGCCCTCCGTACCATGCGCCCCCATGGCGACACAGATCGGCTCCATCGAGGCGGAGGCGCAGGCCTTCCGGGACGCATTCGAGCGCACGCGCGCCGAGATCGCCAAGGCGGTCGTCGGCCACAAGGAGATCGTCGACGGCGTGCTCGTCTGCCTGTTCGCGGGTGGCCACTGCCTGCTCGAGGGCGTGCCGGGACTGGGCAAGACGCTGCTGATCCGCTCGCTGTCGCAGGCGCTGCACCTGAAGTTCAGCCGCATCCAGTTCACGCCCGACCTGATGCCGGCCGACGTGACCGGCACCACCATCGTGGTCGAGACCGAGCACGGCCGCGACTTCCAGTTCCGCAAGGGACCGATCTTCGCCCAGATCGTGCTCGCCGACGAGATCAACCGCGCGACGCCCAAGACGCAGTCGTCGATGCTCGAGGCCATGCAGGAGCGCAGCGTGACCGTGGGCGGCAACTCCCACGAGCTCGAGAAGCCGTTCTTCGTGATGGCCACGCAGAACCCGATCGAGCAGGAGGGCACGTATCCCCTGCCCGAGGCGCAGCTCGACCGCTTCTTCTTCAAGCTCGTGGTCGGCTACTCGACGCGCGAGGAGCTGTCGACCATCCTCGACCGGACCACCACCGGCGAGAGCCCGCGGATCGAGCGCGTGCTCGACGCCGACGGCATCATCCGCGCGCAGCGCCTCGTGCGCAGCGTGGCGATCGCGCCGCATGTGCAGGACTACGCGGTGCGCATGGTGCTCGCGACCCATCCCGGCGGGCAGTTCGCCACGCCGATGGCGAACCAGTTCCTGCGGTTCGGCGCCAGTCCGCGCGCGGCGCAGACGCTCGTGCTCGGCGCGAAGGTGAAGGCGCTGCTCGCCGGCCGCACCGCGGTGTCGTTCGACGACATCAAGTCGGTCGCGCTGCCGGCGCTCCGCCACCGCATCCTGATGAACTTCGAGGCCGAGGCCGAGGGACGCACCTCCGACGAGGTGGTGCAGAACATCGTCGACACCCTCGTGCTCGATGTCCGCTGACGCACGCTCCCCGATGACCGCCGAGTGAACCCCATGAAGACCATCGCACTCCTCTCCGCCGCGGCGATCGCCGCCGGCGCGCATGCAGCCCCCGACAGCTTCCCCGCGAACCCGAGCCTCGGCGCCGCGGCACCCGCCGCGCTGCCGATCGAAGGCGCGGCCATCCGCGACGATGGCGGCGACGACACCGCGGCGGCCGAGGCGGCCAAGTCCGACGTGCAGTTCGTGCTCGCGGGCGGTTACGCGCACTTCTTCGCCACCGACTTCGACAGCGGCGGCGGCGACGTGTCGGTCGACCGCGGCTTCGGCTCGCTCTCGATGCGCAGCCAGTCGAGCGCGGACTACGCATGGGACCTCGGCCTGCAGTGGGAAGGCTCGTGGTACGCCTTCGGCGACGGCAGCGCGCTCGCGGCGGCCGCGGGCGGCAAGCCGTGGGACGCGGTGCAGGGCGTGTCGATCTCGCCCGGCGCGAGCTTCGTGCTCGACGAGCGCTGGCGGCTGGTCACGCGCCTGATCTTCGACTTCGCGGGTGAGAGCGACGCCGACGCGGGCGACAGCTTCAGCTTCGGCGGCGTGGCGGCGGCGACCTACTCGTTCTCGCGCGAGTTCACCCTCGGCGCGGGCGTGCTCGCGATCACGCGCATCGAGGACGACGCGCTGGTGGTCCCGCAGGTGATCATCGACTGGCGTCCGTGCAAGGAGTTCCGCCTCTCGAACTTCGCGGGACCCGAGGCCTACCCGGGCGGCGCGGGCCTCGAGGGCATCTGGGTGATGAGCGACGAGTACGAGCTCGCGCTCGGCGCGCGCTACACCTACCGGCGCTTCCGCCTCGACGACACCGGCGCGCCGCAGCGCGCGAACGGCGTCGGCACCGACGAGGGCATGCCGCTGTGGCTCCGCGCCACCCACCGCGCGAAGTGCGGCGCGCGCCTCGACCTGGTCGCGGGCATGCAGCTCGCCGGCGAGATGAGCATCGACGACGCGGCGGGCAACGAACTCGCGAGCGTCGACGTCGAGCCCGCGCCGTTCGTCGGCGTCTTCTTCAGCTGGCGGTACTGACATGGCATCACCCACCAGGAGCGTGGAATCGCGGCCGAACGCGGCGCCCGAGCGCCCGGGATTACCCGAGCGCCCGAGACCGATCGCGCTCGT
>JBMOGJ010000018.1:0-38905 GCA_049318425.1 Phycisphaerales bacterium
GCCTCAGGCCCGAGAATCTGCAGCGCTCGCATCAGCAGGTCGCGCGGCGGCGCCCCTTCCGTTCCAGCAAGGTACGAGTCGTAGCGCTCGCCGTGGAAGCCTGGAACGACGGGCTGTTGGGCATCGGCCATCGTCGCAGGGTAGTGCGTGCCTGGGTGGATCTGGAGGGGCGTGGTTCATATCTGGTCCATTGAACGTAACAATCGGAAGGAAAGGGGCTTGTGGAAGTGGTCTGCCTCGTCCGAGCGGACAAATTTGGCCCAAAGCGTGGATGCCCGTTTGCCGAACCCCCGCCCCGCGGCACACTTGGGCACTGCAGGTGCATGTCGCCAAGGGCGTACCCGGACGACAGAGGATTGCACGGGCGAGGAGAAATGATGACCGCTGGGAACACTCTGTCGATCCCCACCGCCGTCGGCGTGGCATGCGCCGCGCTGGTGTCGTCCGCCTGCATGGCGGACTCCCAGATCAATCTGTCGCTCGTCGGTCCGACCACGCCGGTCGCGGTGAACCAGACCATCGACATCAAGCTGCGCGCCACGCAGGAGCAGATCGCGTCGCTCGTCGGCACCAGCTTCGTCGCCATCGACTGCATCCTGCAGTGGAACCCGAAGCAGCTGCAACTGCTCGGGCTCACCACGGCGGGAAGCGTGCCGCTGCTGAGCTCGTACTTCCCCACGCCGGCCGCCGACTACACCGGCATCAACGAGATCGTTCCGCCGGCCGATGGAAACGCGCTGTACTACGCGCTGGCGCCGCTCGGCAATCCCGTGCAGGTGCCGCTCACCGGCGTGCAGGTCGTCACGTTCCGCTTCCGCGTTCGGACGCCGTTCACGACCTCGACCATCAACATCCTTCCGAACTACACGGTGCTGAGCCCCGCCGACACCATCGTCTACGACGGCACGGTGCCGGGGCTCGATGTGACTGGCACGATCGGATCCGTCACGGTCTCGCAAGTCCAGCCCTGCCCCGCTGATCTCGATCAGAACGGAGCGGTGGGCTCGAGCGATCTCGCGATCCTTCTCAATCAGTGGGGCATCGCAGGCTCCGCCGACATCAACGGCTCGGGCGTCGTCGACGCAGCCGATCTCGGATCCATGCTCGCGGCGTGGGGCGCCTGCCCAGGAACCTAAACCATGACCCGGAACCACATCACGTCCTTCATCGGTGCAGTCGCTGTCGCGTTGCCCGCGTTCATCGGGAGCTCCGCGCTCGCCGGCGGTTCTGCGATCGAGCTCGTCACCCCGCGGTGCACCTCGGCCGGAAGCGAGATCGTCGTCGAGCTGCGCATTGCCCCTGGCGCTCCCAGCGTCGTCGGCCTGCAGAGCGCCATCAGCTACGACGCGTCGGTGCTGACCTTCCTCTCCGAGGAGCCGGGCGACGCGCCGTTTGACCTGCCGATCTACTTCCTGCACAACTCGGTGCAGAGCAAGATCGACCTCGCGGTCGGCATCACGCCGCCCAACGCGCCCTCGAACGGCAACGTGGTCGCGAAGCGCCTGCGGTTCCTCGTCCACGGCTCGCCGCTCGACTGCACGCCGGCGCAGCTGGTGCAGTTCCGCCGTGATCCGAAGCTCCGCAACCTGCTCACCAATTCGAGCGGCGCCGCCATCGCGCCCGCGCTGGCGAGCCTCAACGAGCTGAACGTGAGCGCCGGTCCCTCGATCACTGCGCCGCCGGACATCTCCGCGGCCCCGCCGTCGGGATCGATGACGCTCTTCACGCCGGTCGGCGTCGTGACGGCGTCGGGCTGCGGCCCCACGCTCAACCTCACGTTCGTGCGCAGCGACGGTGAGACCAACATCGGCGCCGGCTTCCACCGCATCGACAGCCCGGTCACGATCACCTGGACGGTGACCGACGAGTGCGGACGCACGGCCTCGGATGTGCAGCTGGTCACGGTCAACGTCGGTCTCGGCGATCTCTCCGGCGACGGCGTCGTCGACGGCAGCGACCTTTCGGTCGTCCTGAACGCCTGGGGCAGCGTCGGCACCACCGGCGATGTCGACGGCGACGGCGTGGTCAACGCCAGCGATCTCGCCATCATCCTGAACACCTGGGGTCCTGTGAATCCGTGATCGCGTGCCGTGCTCCGTCGCGGTACTCGGCGCGCGCCAACGGTTGAGGCGCCCGACCACTGAAACGCATATCTTGGGAAGAGACCATGGATCGATTCGCTCGCATCCTGACGCTGTCGGTCGCGCTCGCGGCGACGTCGCTCTGCAGCTTGGCCATCGCCGAGGAGGTCACCATCGTGGCCCCCGGTCGCGTGGCCGACGTCGCGGATGTGCGCGGAACGAATCTCGAGCAGGCACAGGCCGTGCCGAAGGTCGGCTCGACCGACGTCGCTCCGTCGCAGCGCAGCCTGCGGCAGCATTCGACGGTCTGCATCGGAACCGGTGATTTCCATCTCCGCGCGACCGTCGTGATGGACGCGATGGAGGGTCGTGGTGCCGGCATCGTGTTCGATGGCGGCCTGATCGCGCTCGATGATCCCGAGTGGGGCGCCGTGCTTCACGGTCGGCTGTTCGGCGGTGGGCGTTTCCCTTTTGAGGTCGAGCGCCCGGCGTCGGCGCGGCCCGGGGCGCCCGTCGCGCTCGAGATCGAACGCACGGACGGTCAGCTCGTCGTGCGACTCAACGACTTCGAGATGGGACGGATCGGCATGAAGGGCTTCGCGCTCGGTCGGATCGGTTTCGATCTCGGCGGCGGCGCGCTGCGCCTGATCGATTGCGCGCTGGAAGGCGACCACGCGATCCAGCCGCGCCCGATGGCGCTCTTCACCGGTGCCGACGGCGACATCGATGAGTACCGCGATCCTGCCGCTGCGAGCGACGGGACTCGGGCGATCGTGATGGCGGTCTCGGTGACCACGGCGGACGACGGAAGCACATCGACCGCACTCCATGCCAGGGAACTGCGCGCCGATGGCGCGCGGGGCGAACCCCGACGCGTCGAACTCGGCGAACTTCAGCCCGACCTGGTTGCGCTCGGATTCCGCGCGGGCGACGCGCGGCCTTGGAAGCTGCTGGTGCAGCCCGTGTCCGCGAAGCGGCTGGTCGAGGAGCTGGTGGCGTTCGACTCGGCCGACGGAGTCCAATTCGAGCAGCGCGCGCGGATCGACGCGAAGGCCGCCCCCCTGCAACTGTTCCCCGGCGCGATGCGAGTTGCGGAGGGTGGCGCGCTGCGCGCGGGCGCGACCCGCGTCGTGGCTGGCGCGCCGCGCGCGTGCGTCGTCGGCGTCGCGACGGACGGGAGCTGGACCGTGTCCGACCTCTCCGATGCGCCTGGATGCGAACCCGTGCTGCTCAGCGACGGCGCGGTGCTGGCGCGGCTCCCGAAGAGCGGCGTACGCGAGGTCATCCGCGGCACGATCCGCACCGAGGCTGCGGGCTACGAGGGAGCGGCGACCGCAGCCGCGTCGCTCGACGCGGGCAACGCCTATGGAGCCAGCTCCATGCGCGTCGCGCAGGCGGACCCAGCGTTCCCCTACCCGCTCCGCGAGCTGCGAAGCAGCGACCGGGGCGCGACCTGGCGCCCCTCCGCGACGCTCTGGGGCAGCGCCGCCGGACACGCGATCGGCGTGATGGTCGACGGGCGCCCGGTCGTTCTGTTCGAAGGCGGCGACAAAGCAAGGCGGGAGCACATCCTGGCGCTCCGCCTCGATCTCCCCACGACCGACGGCGCAACGCCGGTTACTTCGCCGACTGCACCGCAGCCTTGACCGCGGCGAAGTCGATCTGGGTCTTCGGAATCTCAGCTTCCCAGGCGTAGGCAACTCGACCCGTGCTGTCGATCACGTACGCGGCGCGCTTGGTCACGCCCTTGAGACCCATCAGGTCTGCGTGCAGCGCGTCGTAGCTGGCCGCAACGGTCTTGTTGAAGTCCGACAGGATCGGGAACGGGATGTTGAGCTCGGCGCGGAACTTGTCGGTCACGAACGGGCTGTCGATCGACACGCCGAACACCTTGCAGCCAAGGGAGTTCCACTCCGCCCAGTGATCGCGGAAATGGCACATCTCCTCGGTGCACACGGAGCTGAAGGCGAGCGGGAAGAACAGGATGACGACCTTCTCGCGACCGAGGAGCGAGGCCACATCGACTTCCTCGCCGGGCTTGCACGGGAGCTTGAACGCGGGGGCGACGGTGCCAACGGAAAGAGCCATCTCGAACTCCAGTCTCAAACACGGACAACTTGGCGCGGATCACGGCGACCGCGAGGGGGCGGAATGTAGCGTGTCACCGCAAGTTCGGGTTGTCCTGATCGTGAAGGTGGGGCGGACAACCCGTTCCAATTGTTTGGGACTTCCTGCCAAATAACGTTTGGCAAGCGCCCGATGCGCGATATGTTCAGAAACGGTACCACGGGCACTTCCGCCGTACGGGATGCCCATTTGCCGCGACAGCGTCAGTTTCATGGCAGGCGAGCCTGCCGCAAGTACTTGTCCAAGGAGATTTAAGATGCGATCGAAGTGGACGTTCATCTGTAGCACGATGGCGGCGACCATCGTCACTGGTGCCGCGATGGCCCAGGACTGCGCTACGGCCCCCGCGGCCGTCGTTGGCGCAAACGCGTACGACACCACCGCCTCTGCGGTGAACTTCGCGATGCCTGCGGGTGGCGGCTGCGCCGCTGCGCACACCATGTACCGGGTGAACTTCTTCACCTTCACCGCTGCGACGGCGGGCGTGCACCGCTTCAGCATCTGCGGTGGAGCTGCCTACGACACGCGCATCGCCGTGCTCAACACCTGCGATACCGCTGCGGGCGTGCTCGGCTGCAACGACGACTTCTGCGCGCTGCAGAGCGAGACCGCGGTCAACCTGACTGCTGGCCAGTCGGTGAAGATCGTGGTCGGCGGCTTCGCCGCGACGAACTTCGGTCCTGCCACGATGACCATCAGCGAGCCCGCCGGCGGTGGCGGCGGCGGCGCGGGTTGCGACAACCCGACCGTGCTCACGCTCGGCGACAATCTGTTCACAAACACGGCCTCGGCCGTGACCGTCGATCTCACGGGTCTCTGCGCGCTGCAGTTCACCCAGCAGATCTACAACACGAACTACTTCTCGTTCACCCCGACCGAGACCGGCTCGTACCGCTTCTCGACCTGCAACACGGCGTCGTTCGACACCAAGATCGCGGTCATGAACACGTGCGACCCGAACGCGGGCGTGATCGCGTGCAACGATGACGGCGCCGGCTGCACCGGATTCACCAGCCTCATCGCGGGCGTGGATCTGACCGCGGGCACCACCTACATCGTCGCGGTCGGCGGCTACGCGGCGACCACCCCGGTCGGCGGCGGCACCCTCTCCGTGTCGCTCAACGGCGGCGGCGGCGGTGGGTGCAAGGGCGCTCCGGCGCTCGTTGACGGCCTCAACTCGTTCGACACGACCGGCGTGACCAACCTCGTCGATCTCACCGGCTGGTGCGATCCGGGTCCGTTCGGCGACGACCTCATCTACAACGCCGCGTACTTCACGTACACCCCGGCGGCGTCGGGTGCGTACACCGTCTCGACCTGCAACATCGCTCCGTTCGACACCCGCCTCGCGGTCATGAGCACCTGCGCTCCGGCCGACGGCGTGCTGGCGTGCAACGATGACGGTCCGGCCTCCTGCGCGAACTTCTCGAGCCGCATCGATGCGGTCGAGCTGACTGAGGGCGTCACCTACTACGTCGTCATCGGTGGCTACAGCGCTGCCGACGCCGGCGCTGGTCAGGTCGAGATCACCGCGTTCGTTCCGTGCGAGCTCCCCGCGAGCACGGGCGCCGAGGTCGAGCTCTGCGGCGAGGACCTCAACGGTGGTTGCAACAACGCGGCGGGCGGCAGCCCGACGGAGCCCATCGCGCTCGGCGACGTGATCGCCGGCGAGTTCTGGGCGACCGGCGGCACCCGTGACACCGACTGGTACTCGCTGACCCTCACCGAGGGCACCGAGGTCACCGTCACCATCAACTCGAGCGTGGACTGCTTCGCGGCGTTCGTCGACACCGCCTGCGGCGGCATCATCGGCACGGCGACCACGGGCACCTGCCCGGGCTCGACCACCGTCTGCCTCGCGGCCGGTACCTACTACGTCGTCGCTCTCCCGAGCGTCTTCGAGGGCTACCCCTGCGGTGGCGCGACCGGCAATGCCTACACGGTTGCCCTGACCTCGATCCCCTGCGCGGCTGAGCCGCCGGTGAACGACCTCTGCGCCAACGCGACGGTCGCCATCGAGGGCGCCAATCCGTTCGACAACACCTTCGCTGGCAGCGAGGTCACCACGCCGACCTGCGGCTTCGGTGGCACCGCCTTCACGAAGGACGTGTGGTTCACCTTCACGGCGACCCAGACCGGCGACTACAACCTGTCGACCTGCCTCGGCGCCGCTCCGTTCGACACCGGCATCGAGGTCTACGACTCGTGCCCGGAGGCCGGCGGCCTTCTCCTCGCCTGCAACGATGACGGTGCTGGCTGCGCGGCGTTCGCCTCGAGCCTGAACTTCCCGATGGTCTCGGGAACCACCTACACCATCCGCGTCGCGGGTTGGGGTGGCGCGGTTGGCGCGACCGACCTCACCGTCACCTTCGTCGGTGATGCTCCGAGCTGTGGCGACCCGGGCATCGGCTCGTGCTGCACCGCCCAGACGACTCCGTTCTGCGAGGACGCTGCGTGCTGCACGCAGATCTGCGCTGCGGATGCCTTCTGCTGCGACACGCAGTGGGACCAGGTTTGCGCCAACGCCGCCATCGCTGGCTGCGCGGGCTGCGCCGTTGATCCGCCGGCGAATGACGAGTGCGCGACCGCGATCAACCTCCCGGTCGGCACGACTCCGTTCAGCACCGTCGGTGCGACGGGCACGACCCTCGCCTGCCTCAAGTTCGGCAACACCAACGTGTACAACGACCTCTGGTACGTCCACAACGCGACGGGCAACCAGACCCTCACGATCTCGCTCTGCGGCTCGCTCTTCGACACGAAGATGGCCGTGTTCGAGGATTCGTGCGCGGGCGCCCTCGTTGCCTGCAACGATGACGCGGTTGCTCCGGCCGTCTGCGCCGGCACGCTCCAGTCCGAGCTCAGCTTCACCGCGGTCTGCGGCAAGTCGTACTACATCTCGGTCGGCTCCTTCAGCGCCACCGCGTTCGGCACCGGCACCATCACGGTGACCCAGGCCGGAACCTGCGGCCCGGCCTGCCCGAGCGACCTCAACGGCGACGGCATCACCGGCTCGGCGGATCTCTCGATCCTGCTGAACGGCTGGGGCACCTCGTCGCCCGACCTCAACGGTGACGGTATCGTCGGCTCGGCCGACATCACCATCATCCTGAACGGTTGGGGCGCCTGCCAGTAATCGGCGGACCGGTTCGCCGGTCTGCGGATGACCAACAGGCCTGATTCGTCAGGTTCGATCCAACGAGCCCCCGACCCGCAAGGGTCGGGGGCTCTGCTTTTTGCGGCGTGCTTTCGGACCTGTGCGGTCGCGTCGCGCAACCAGGCCGCGAGCGGCGCCGCGCGCCGCGTCGGAGCAACGACAATTCGGACTGAATCACGCGAGTTGCGCCGACACCAGGGCGGAGTCTGCGTACCTTTGGCGAGACATGCCCGCGCGCGCTCTCTCGTTCATCACCGCCGTTGTGTCCCTCCTCGCGTGGGCGACGGCGGGGATCGCCCATGCACAGTGCCTGACCACCCAGTCCTGCCTGACGGTGCACAGCCCGGGCGGCTGCGACAGCCTCAACTGCTGCCTCGCGGTCTGCACCATCGATCCGACCTGCTGCACGGCGTCGTGGGACGCTGGATGCGTGGCCTTCGCCAACGACGCCTGCGTCGGCTACTGCGGCGCGGCCGCGAGCGGAAGCTGCTTCGCCCCGCACTCCAATCCCTCGTGCGATGTCGGAGCATGCTGCGCGGCGGTCTGCGTGATCGACCCGTTCTGCTGCGCGACGACGTGGGACTTCACCTGCGCCCAGACCGCGGGCTTCGCCTGTCCGGGGAACCCGGGCACCTGCGGCGTCACACCCGACAGCTGCTATGTGCCGCACACGCAGGGCGCGTGCAACGACACCAGTTGCTGCAACGCGGTGTGCAGCATCGACCCGACCTGCTGCTCGCAGTCGTGGGATGCCCTCTGCGTCTTCACGGCGGAGGAGATCTGCCCCGCGGGCTGCATCCCGACGGCCGAGCTCAACGCGCAGGTGGAGGTCGAGTCGTGCGATGAGCGCTACAACGATCCCTGCTACGTGGCGCTCGGCGGAAAGCCGGAGGTGCTCGCGCCGGGCGTCCAGGTCATCGGAGGGCTCGGTCGATCGCCGAGCTCGCTGAATGGCGCCGATGTCGACGTCTACGCGATCACGCTGCCCGATCCCGATGGAGACGGCCTCGCGAAGGTGGAGCTGCGGTTCGCGTCGAGCCCGACCGCGTGGGCGGCGCTGGTGCCCGGCAGCTCCTGCGCGGCGGTCACGACGAGTGTGCTCCATGCCGCGAGCAGCCTCTGCGTCGACACCATCACGGCGCAGACCTGCGTGCCCGCCGGTGCCTATCGACTGGTCGTCTCAGGCGGGACGTATCCCAGTTTCGGCGGCGGCGACATCGTGTGCCTGAACAGCAACAAGTACACGCTGCAGCTCTTGGTCGCGCAGAACTGCGTGGCGTGCGCGACCAACGGGCCGAGCTGCTTCGTGCCGCACCAGACGGGCGGCTGCAACCTGCCCGCGTGCTGCACCGCGGTGTGCGCGAGCGATCCGTTCTGCTGCGACGCGGCGTGGGATTCGGACTGCGTGGCGGTCGCCGCGACCCAGTGCGTGACCGCTCCACCGACCAACGACACCTGCAGCGGCGCGACGCCGATCGGCGTCGGCGATGCGCGCGTGTTCAACTCGGCGCGGGCGAACCTCGAGGCGGCGCAGCCGACGGGGTGTGTGGGCGGCGTCTTCGCGCGCGACGTGTGGTTCGCGTACGACGCAGACTCGACCGGCGTGCTCGACATCCAGACCTGTGGCTCCTGGTTCGACACGGTGCTGGCCGTCTACCAGGGCAGCTGCAAGGGGCTGGTGCAGGTCGCCTGCAGCGACAACGATCCGATCTGCGGAGGCGTGAACGCCAGCCGCCTCGACTTCGACGCCGTCTGCGGCGAGCGATACTACTTCCGCGTCGGGCCGAAGTCCGGACAGGGCGGCGAGGCGACCCTGCGGCTGCTCAATGTCCAGTCGATCCCCTGCCCCAACTGCCCGGAAGACCTGAACGGCAGCGGCGTGGTCGATGCCCAGGACATCACCATCCTGCTCAACGGCTGGGGACAGGCGAGCGGCGACATCACCGGCGACGGCACGACCAACGCGCAGGACATCGCGGCGCTGCTCAACGCGTGGGGGCCGTGCCCCTGAGGCACGCGGCGTAGTTCGACTGGGCTGAGTGCGCCTTCCGCGGGCGCGCGCGATCACTCCTCGGACGGCGTCGCGGGCGTCAGCTTGCGGCGCATGATCTTGCCCGTCGGGTTGCGCGGGAGTTCCTTGACGACCCGGATGTCGCGGGGAACCTTGAATCCGGCGATGTGCTCGCGGCACCACGACTTGAGGGCGGCCTCGTCGAAGCGTGCGCCCTCCTTGAGTTCGACGAACGCGAGCGCGACCTCGCCGCGCATGCCGTCCGCCATGCCGATCACTGCCGACTCCTTCACCGTCTCGTGGCGGTTGAGCACTTCCTCGATCTCGCGGGGGAAGACGTTCTCGCCGCCGATGATGAGCATCTCCTTGATGCGACCGGTGATGGAGAGCATCCCCTGCTCGTCGAGCCGACCCATGTCGCCCGACTTGAAGAACCCGTGCTCGTCGAACACGGCGGCCGTCTCGTCGGGGAGGTTCAGGTAGCCCTTCATGATGTTGGGGCCGCGCATGCGCACCTCGCCGTCCTCGTTCGGCCCGAGGACGCGACCGTCGGGGCCGACGATCCGCTGCTCGATCCCGGGAAGCGCCTTGCCGACGCACTTGCGGCGCTGCTCGCTCGGCCGGCACCAGTTGGTCACCGGCGCCGTCTCGGTGAGTCCGTAGCCCTCGTTGATCTCCAGTCCGAACTTGTCCTTGAAGCCGTCGAAGACCGCCTCGGGGAGAGGCTCTCCGCCGGAGACCGCGAACCGCAGCGAGGCGAACGAATCGCTCGGCGCGTCCTTGAGGAGCCGCAGCGCGTTGTACATCGAGGGGATCGCGACCAGCGCCGTCGGCTTGTGCTCGCGCGCGAGCTCGACCAGCTTGCGCGGGACGAACCGGGCGGTGTACACGGCGGTCGCGCCGGTCGCGAGCGGGAGCATCGTGAGCACCGTCAGTCCGAACGAATGGAACTGGGGCAGCACGCCGAGAATGCGGTCGTTCGGGCCGAAGTCGACCCACTCCTGGCACTGGCGCGCGTTGGCGCTGAGGTTCCCGCAGGTGAGCATGACCCCCTTCGGGCGGCCGCTCGTGCCCGAGGTGTAGAGCACGACGGCGACATCGTCGCGCTTGAGCGGGTTGGAGAAGCGCACCGGCGGCAGGCCGTTGAACCTCATGCGGTCGGGGCGGATCTCGGTGAGCCCGGGGAGCGGTCCGCCGATGAGGTCGAGCATCGGTCCGACGGTGACGATCGCGTCCAGCCCCGAGTCGCGGGCGACGTACTCGAGGTCGCTGCGGGACAGGAGGTAGTTCAGCGGGACGAGAGTCCGCCCGAGCGACCAGCCGGCGATGGCGGTGGCGGGAAAGAGGCCCGAGGTCGGCAGCATGACGCCGATCCGCGGTGCGGAGCTCGCCCGCTCGATCGCGCGGGCGAGATGCCAGGACACGACCATGAGGTCGACGCCGCGCCAGCTGCGGAAGTCGTCGATGACGACGTTGCGGAACGGGCGGAGGAGCAGATGGCGGCGGATCGAGGAAAGCAGTTCCACGGGAGCACTCCAAGGCGTGGCGCGGGGCGGTGCCGACTCACGGACGGCGGTGCCGACTCATGGTCGTCGGCGTCGGCGTAGAGTACCGAAATGCTTCGCCTCGCTCCGCGGCCTCTCCTCATCGCGCTCGCGCTCGCAATCGTCGCGGTTGGGTCGCTCGGGGCGTCCGCGCATGCGCAGGCGATCGGGAAGTCGGTCGCCGATGCGGCCTCGGCGCTCGACGCAGGCGACCTGCGAAGGGCGGCGACGCTGGCCCGCATGGCCGGCGATCGCGCCAGCGGGGTCGACCGCGATGCCGCGCGCTACCTCGAGGGCTATGCGTTGTTCCGCCTGTCCGAGTTCACGGCGGCGGCCTCGGTGCTGCGGACCGCGACGTCCTCGCAGGATCGGTACATCGCGGCGCAGGCGAACGTCACGCTCGGCAGCGCGGAGATCGAGCTCCGTCGCTGGGACGCCGCCGGTCATGCGTACCGACGTGCGGCGGGTTTCCTCTCGGGTGCTGCGGCGGTCCGCGCCCACTCCGTCGCCGCGCGGTGCTTCGATCAGGCCGGCATGGCCGGGTTGGCAGCGAGCGAGCGCGAGGCCGCGGGTGAGCCGACCGTGGCACCGCAGGACGGCGGCGGATCCTCGCCGCGGATCGACACCCCGAAGAAGCCTGTGAAGGGCGACGCGCGCGAGGGTGCTGGCGGTCGTGGCGAGCCGAGTCAGGATGTCGATGAGGCCGAGGACGAGGCCGAGGCCGACACGCGCCAGCGATTGAAGGCCGTCGAGCCCGCGAAGCCATCGCAGCCGCGACCGGCGACCCCGCGCTCGGTCGTCCCCGACTCGAAGCAACGCGTGACCGAAGACGACCGCCCCGCACGCAACGAGGTGGCGAAGGTGCGCTATGCGATCCAGGTCGGCGCGTTCAGCACCAGCGCGCGGGCGGCGCAGTGCGCGGACGAACTCCGCGCGAAGTGCCGGCAGTTCGGCATCGAGGCGCCCCGCGTGGTCAGCCGCGAGGGTGCCGACGGAAAGGTACTGCACATCGTGCAGATGGGGCAGTTCCCCAACCGTGGTGCGGCGAGCAAGGCACAGCTGCGCTTCCCTCCCAATGCGTACAAGATCGAGCCGTACCTCACCGACGGCGATCAGCCCGGCTGATTGATCATGAACGCCGAGGCGTGGTGGAAGTAGCCCGCGATCTCGCGGGCGGTGTCGTCATCGATCGCATGCGTGGCACGCGCGTCGTCGAGCGCGCCGAGGGCGTGCGAGAGCCAGGCTTCGCGGGCGGCCTGATCGATCGGGAATCGCATGTGCCGCGCGCGGAGGCGAGGGTGCCCCTTTCGTGCCGAGTAGTCCTCCGGGCCACCGAAGAACTGGGTGAGGAACTCGCGCATGTCACGCACCGCCTCGCCGCTCTCCGAGAGATCGGGCGAGAACATCGCCCGGATGCGCGGGTCGCGGTCGATGCGCCGGTAGAGCGCGGCGGCGATCGCGGCGATCGGGGCGGGTCCGAGGCGCGCGTACACGGTGCCGCGGGGGTTGTCGTCGGACGGATGCACGGGCGGGAGGGTATCCGATCGTCTGGGAATCCCTGAATTCGCGGAGGCGGCCGCGGCGGGGCTCCGTATATTCGTGCGGCGGTCGGGTTGGGTGCCGCCGTTCGATGAAGGGAACTTCCGTGCCGACGAAATCCATGCTTCCGACCGCTGCGCGCTCGACCGCCCTGCTCGCGATCGCCCTGCTCGCGACCGCTTCGCCCGTGAATGCGGCGTTCCCGTCGATGCCGGGGCCCAAGGCGAATGCCGTGGTGGACGGACGATGGATCGCGGGTTGGGCGACGCCGCCGTCGTCTTCATCGTCCTCATCGTCGTCGTCGAGCCTGACTTCGCCCGCCGCGGAGGGCCGCGCGGGTTCGGTGATCGAGGCGTACCGCACGGAGTCCGTGATGGAGCTGCTCCAGCGGGCACGTCGCGCGGCGCCGAAGGAGCGGCTCGAACTCGAGGAGCGGGCGACGGCGGAGTCGCTCCGCGCGCTCGTCTCGCGAGGACTTGAGCGGGGTGCGGATACCGCGGCGCGCACCGAGGCGGTGCGGGCGCTCGGCGCCCTGTCGACCAAGCTCGAGATCGCCTGCGCGCTCAAGGTGCTCGACGGCGAGGGCTCACGGCCGAACTACATCGCGAGCGATGCCGCCGTCCGCCGCGCGCTCTTCGCCGCGATGGCGAAGGAGCCGCAGCTCGGCCAGCGGGCGCTCGTCGAGTTCGCCGTGTGCGGCGATGACCACGTGCGGGCGCACGCGGCGGACGCGTTGCCCGACGAACTGGCGCCTTCGGCGCTGGACGAACTCATCCGTCTGCTCGGCAGCGATCGCGAGCTGTACATCAACCGGGCCGCGAGCGTCGCCGCGACGCATCCGGCCGCGATCCTGATTCCCGCGCTCGTCAGCGCGCAATACGCGCCGCCCAAGCCGAAGCGCGGCGATGAGGCGTGGATCGCGATCGGCACCGCGCGCAGCTACATCCAGAACCAGATTCCCGTCGTCGGCGATTCGTCGACCTCGTTCCAGCCGGTGATCGGCACGCTGTACGAAGGCAGCCTCCTCCGCATCATGGAGTCGATGGTCGAGATCTACCGCACCGAGGTCCACGTCGCGCTCGAGGAGGTCGTGGTGCACCACACGGGGCAGCCCGCACCGCCGCTCGGATACGAGCGCGACCGCTGGCTTGCGTGGTATCGCGACGAGTTCCCGAAGCTGGTGGCGCTCCGTCAGGCGGAGCTGCAGGAATCGGGCGAGCTGAAGCGGGCGCGCTCCACGAGCGGCGCGCGCGATTCGTGATCACTCAGCGCTTGACGAGCTCGAGGAAGCTCACCCGCTGCTCGTCGACCAGCTGGCGCTCGCCGTCCTGGAGAATGCGTTCGATCTTCACGGTGACGGTGCGGCCGATGGCGTAGTTCGTCACCATGCCGGCCGGGATCTTGAGCGTGCCCGCCGAGAGTTCCTCAGCCTTGGCTGCGACGAGGTCGGACGTCGTGGTGACAACCACCGTCGAGCCGGGCGGGAAGTAGCTCGCGCGCGGCTTGGGGCCATCGATGACCAGCTTGCCGTGGCTGATCTGGCCCTTCGGGCGCTTGTCGACCCACGTGCCGAAGCTCGCGCTGTTGGCGAAGATCTCGTGGGTGGTGCGCTCCCCATCCTCGGCGGTCGCAGGCGCGCGGTCCCAGGGCGACTCGCAGCCCGCAAGCGACATCGCGAGGGCGGCGAGCAGGGAGATGGCGCATCGGCGCTGCACGCTTCCTTCGTCGGTCATCGGCGGCGCGGAGTGCAATTCCCCGGGGGGAGGTGCCGAGGGTCGCTCAGGCGCGAAGCCCGAGAACCACCTCCGCAAGCCGCTCCACGAGCGCGGGCGTGGTGTGGAGGTGGCAGGACACGCGGATGTGCCACGCCCCCTTCCAGTCGATCACCGGGATCTCGATGCGATGGGCGTTGTAGAGATGCGCCTGAAGCTCCGGCGCGGATGCGAAGCGCGGCTGCACGCCCGCGGGCAGCGAAACCGCGGCCATCGCCGCGAGCATCGAGCCATCGAGGGGCGAGAGCGGCGCGACGCCCCAGGCGTCGGTCAGCATGCGCTGCGACCAGGTCGCCATGGCGTGATTGTGCTGCATCACGCGGTCCCAGCCGAATCGCGCGAAGAAGTCGATCGCGGCGGGCGCCGCGAGCCACGGCGAGGTGTCGCGGGTCCCCTGCCAGTCGAACTCGCGACCGAATCCCTCGGCGAAGAAGTGACTGGTGGCGAGCGGGTGGAGTCCGCGTCCGAACTCCGCCGACGTGCAGAGGATCGCGCAGCCCTTCGGCGCGCACACCCATTTGTGCAGGTTCGCGGTGTAGGCATCGGCGCCGATGGATTCGATGTCGAGGGCGATCGAACCTGGCGCGTGTGCCCCGTCGACCAGCGTGCGGATGCCGCGCGCGCGCGCGTCCGCGACGAGTTCGGCGGCGGGCAGCACCAGCGCGGTCGGGCTGGTGATGTGATCGAGCAGCAGCAGCTTCGTGCGCGGGCCGAACGCTGCGCGGACGCGGTCGATCCACTCGCGTGGACCGGTCGTCGGCAGTGGCACCACGACCTCACGCGTGACGACACCGAACTCGTTGCCGAGCCGACGCAGGGACTGGCGCATCGCGCCGTAGACATGGTCGACGACCACGACCTCGTCGCCGCGCTCCCAGTGCATCGAGCGCAGGACCGCATTGACGCCCTCGGTCGCGTTGGTGACGAAGCCGAGGCGTTCCGGCGCGGCGCCGACGAAGCGCGCCACGCGCTCCCGTGCGGCCGGCAGGATCGACTTCATGCGGCGGTCGAGCATCTCGATGGGTCGGGCCTCGATCTCCATGCGGATCGCCTGCTGCGCCGCGAGCACTTCGTACGGCGTGCTCCCGAAGCTCCCGTGGTTGAGGAAGGTGTACGAGCGGTCGAGCGGGAACAGCGCGCCGAGATCCTCCCCAGCGAAGGGGTTCCGAGGCGGGGACGTCGTGTCGGATGCGGGCGGCAGCGGCATGGCGCCAACCTACCCGCAAGCCTCGGTCGGTCATGAATTTGCGGGAGAATTCGGTCACGGCCCTTGCGGAAGGGGTCCGTTTGGGCGAACATCCACCGAACAAAATCTGCAGGCCGACCCGAACACCTGCCGAATACCTGGTCACCGTGAAGAACAGCGCCCCCACCAGCCCCTCCTCCTCCTCCTCGCCGAGCGCGCTCGGCGGCGTCGGTGGCGGAGTTCGGGCGGCGCAGGTTCGTCCGGATCGTGCGGTCGATGGAGCGTCGACCGCGATTTCAGACCGTCCGATGCCGCGGGGGAAACGCTGGCTCTGGACCAAGACCGCCCGTTCCACGGGAAAGGTCGCCGCGGCGCCTCGTGCAGCAGCAACAGCACGCACGCGCGCCGCCGGTGCACGAAGGAGAGAGCCCATGAAGATCGTCGCCCGTCACCTCGCGAACCTCGAGATTGCCACGACCTCAACGACCGCCACGACCGCCGAAACCGGCGCCTGGCCGCTGGTCATGCTCGGCCCCGGCGCGGACTACACCCGTCGCTACATCGCCAACGGCGCGCAGCTCGAGTGCGTGCGCGGCGACGCGGAGGTCACCTCGACCCCGGTGTCGACCGACGACTTCCTCAGCGAGGACATCCTGCACAACCGCTTCCTCTCGCCGATGGCGCGCGCGTGGCGCACGGCGCTCGGACGGTTCCAGTCGATCGCCATCGAGATCTTCTCGACCGAATCCGTGACGGCTGGAGACGAGTCGGCCCCCGTTCTCACCATCAACGACCGCGAGCATCACCATGAACCTGACACCGAAGCAACTCCGCGTCCTCAAGCTGGTCGACCAATGGCGGCGCACGAAGGGGTACTCGCCGACCATGCAAGAGCTCGCCGATCACCTGGGCGTCAGCAAGGTGACGGTCTTCGAGCACGTCGAGGCGCTCATCGCGAAGGGGGCGCTGGTCAGGGATGCGAACAAGGCTCGCTCTTTGACGCCGTCGCCTGACCTCGAGCTGCCGGGAGACGACGAGGAGATCACGACGCGGCAGATCAACGCCGAGGTGGTCTCGTCGCTGTCGTTCCCGCTGGTCGGGAAGGTCGCGGCGGGCTATCCCATCCAGAAGTTCGAGCAGAGCGAGTCGCTGGCGCTCGAGGATCTGTTCGGTCCGCGCAAGGGCCGGGTCGGCACGACCTTCGCGCTCCAGGTCGACGGCATGTCGATGCGCGACGAGGGCATCTTCGACGGCGACTACGTGCTGGTCGACAAGCGCGACACCGCGCGCAATGGCGAGCGGGTCGTCGCGCTGCTGCCCAATGGCGAGACCACGCTGAAGACCTTCTACCGGGAGCGCGATGGCCGCATTCGACTGCAGCCCGCGAACCCTGAGTTCGCGCCGATCATCGTGGACGAGTGCTCGATCCAGGGTGTGGTTGTCGGCGTGTTGCGGCGGTACTAGGCGCGCCGACGCGCCTGCTTCATCGAAGCGATCGAACGAGCGAAAGCGCTGCTTCGGCGGCGCTTTCGCCCCTTTTGTGGGCTTCGGTCATGCGACGCACGATCGCGCTGCCGACGATCGCGCCGTCGGCGTGCTTCGCGACGGCGAGGACATGCTCGCGGGTGCCGATGCCGAAGCCGGCCGCGATCGGGTTGGTGGTCGCGCGTCGCGTCGCAGCGGCGCGGTCGGCGATCTCAGGCGCATCGGAGCGCTCGCCGGTGACTCCGACCCGCGCGAGCAGGTAGACGAATCCGGTCGAGATGCGGGCGAGCTCGACGAGGCGCTCCGCCGTCGTGCTCGGCGACACGAGCGCGCAGAAGCCGGCGCCGCGCTCGGAGGCGAGGCGCGAGAGCTCCGTCGCCGCCGCGGGATCGGCGTCGGGCACGATGAAACCGGAGAATCCAGCCCCGGTGGCCCGCTCGATGAAGGCGGCCTTGCCCACGCGCTCGACGATGGAGATCGACACCATCGCGATCACGGGGACGGTCGGACGCGTCCGGGCGACCGCGTCGAAGATGGCGTCCGGCGTGACTCCGCCGAGCAGTGCGCGGTGCATCGATTCGGCGATGACCGGCCCGTCGGCGATCGGATCGGAGAAGGGAAAGCCGAGTTCGATCACATCCGCCCCCGCCGCGGGAAGTTCGCGGAGCAGGCGTTCGGTGGTCGCGATGTCGGGATAGCCCGCGGTGATGAACGGAAGTACGGCCACGCCGCTCCGCCGCGCGTTCGTGAACGCGGCGTGGATGCGGGCAATGCCGTTGGGTTCCGACGGGGGCAGCATCGCCGCAGGATACGCGATCGGATGCGCGCGGTCGTCAGGGCAGCCGGAAGCCAAGCGGCGCGAGTGCTGCGGCGCATCGCGCGGCGACGGCGCGCGCGGTGCGCTCGGCGTCCTCTGCAGGTGCGGGGTCGCGTTCCTTGCGCGCGGTGGCGCGATAGCGGTCGGCGAGCGCCCAGCTGGTCGTGGAGTCATCGCCCGCATGCCGCGGAATCACATGAAGGTGCAGGTGCTTGACCGCCTCGTTGAAGGTGATGGAGTAGGTGCGCTCGCAGCCGGTCTCGGCGCGCACGGCGCGGGCGACCTCCGCGAGGATGGTTCCGATTTCGCGCTGCTCGTCGGCGTCCATCTCGTCGACCCCGGCGCGGTGCGCGCGGGCTGCGACCATCATCCAGCCCGCGAGGGGCACCGGATCGGCGTGGCGCAGCAGCTGCCAGCGCGGGCTCTCGAGGTAGACGGTCTGCCGTCGTTCGCAGAAGGGACATGAGGTGGTGGCGGCGCTCATGACTTGAACCCCTCCGGCCCGCCGTCCTTGATGTACTTGTCGTGGATGACCTTGGTCAGGTCGACGTCGCAGATGTTCGCCAGCGTGGCGAGCCAGGCGAGGACGTCGGCGAACTCCTCCTCGAGGTTCTCGCGGTCGAGCTTGCCGCGTTCGCGGTTCGCGATGGCGTGGGCGAGCTCGCCGACCTCCTCGACGAACCAGAGGTAGGTCCCGGGCGCGCCGCGGGCGCTGTCGGTGGCGTAGTACTTCTCGCGGATCAGTTGCTGGAAGTCGTGGATGGTCATCGCAGTGCCCTTCTCAGACGCGCCTGTCGGACGCGCCTCTCGGTCGCGCCATGAGAAAGGGCCCCGGTCGGGGCCCCTTGGTGAACGTCCATGGCGGGAATCGAACCTGCAACCTTTGCCTTCGGAGGGCAACGCTCTATCCGATTGAGCTACATGGACTCTGCGCGGAGTGTACCACGGCGGGCGACCGTACACTCGCGCCTCCATGGGCACCCTGGCGCACCCCCACTCCCCGGCCGGTCCCGTCCGGGCGCTCCCGATCGGCGGACTGACCTTCCTCTGCTCGCTTGGAACGGGCGTGCTCTGGAACGCGCTGTACTTCATCGCCGCGAGCGAGTACGGATTCACCGAGCGGGACAGCCTGCTGCTGGCGTTGGTGAACGGCATCCTCTACACGCTGGTCGCGGTGAACGCGGGACGGACGGTGCGGTTCCTCGAGCGGCGGATGTCGCCGAGGGCGGCGCTCGGCGTGGTGCTGGTCGCGCAGGCGGTCCTGGCGCCGCTCGTGCTGGTGCCGAACATCGCGATGCTCTGGTTCGCGGCGGTCGTGATGACCGCGCTCGGCGCGCTGCAGTGGCCCATCGTCCAGCACTACCTCGCGTCCGGCCGGCACGGTGCAGAGATGCGCCATGCGATCGGATGGTGGAACGCCTCGTGGATGGCAGCGACGGCGATCGGCCTGGCGGCCGCAGGACCGCTGCAGAGCGCGGGGCTGATGCAGTGGGCGATTCCGTCGCTGCTGCCGATCAACCTGCTCGCCCTGCTCTTCCTCGCGCGCTTTCCCGCCCATCCGGTCGCGCATGACGTCGAGGAGCATGCGCGTCACGTGCCGGCGTCGTATCGCAGCCTGCTCGGCGCGGCGCGGGTGCTGCATCCCATGGGGTACCTCGTGATCGGTGCGCTGTCGCCGATCCTGCCGTATCTGTTCCAGGCGCTCGGGACCGCCGAAGGGCTGCAGGCGCCGATCGGCGCGACCTGGCATGTCGCGCGCGTGGTCGCGGTGCTCGTCCTGTGGCGGACCGCATTCTGGCACGGACGTGGCGCCACGCTCGTCGTGGCGGGGCTGCTGCTCTCGCTCGGCTTCACCGCCGCGGTCGCGGCGCCCAACGAGATGACGCTCGTCATCGGGCTCGCGGCGCTCGGCGGCGGCCAGGGCGCGATCTACTACAGCGCGATCTACTACGGACTCGCCGTCGGCGCCGCCGAGGTCGATGCGGGAGGCATTCACGAGGCGCTCGTCGGTGCCGGCTACTTCGTCGGGCCGGCGCTCGGGCTGCTCTCGATCGCCGCGGGCGCGGGCACGCCGGTGTTCATCGGCCTGGTGCTCGGGGCGCTGATCGTCGGCTTCGTCGTGTCGGTGGTGCGCGCGGGGCGCGCGAGCAGCCAGTCGACCGCCTGAGGGAGCGCACGGTCGACGACCAGCGTGTGACCCTCGTGGTCGAAGGTGACGACTTCGATGACCGACTGCGGACCGCGCGCGGCGGCGACCTGCACCCGGATCGGCTCGATCGGGAAGATCGGGTCGAGGGCGCCGAGGTACACCGCGCGTGGCGCGCTCATGCCGCCGCGCGAGGCGTCGAGGAAGCCCGCGATGCAGGCGGCGCCCGCGACCGCGTCGGCGCGGAGCCCGGCAAGTCGCGACGCCGTGATCGCGCCCATGGAGTGACCAAGGAGCAGGATGCGGCCGCGGTCGATCGGCATGTCCTTCGCGACCTCGTCGATGAACCGATCGAAGAGCGCGCCGCTCAGGCCGAACGGCACCGTCGGCGGACACACGACCGCGAACCCCCGCTTCTGCGCGAGTTCGCGCAGCATGCCGGCACCGTAGCCATCGAAGAACATGTTCTCGTCGCCGCCCGCGCCGTGGAAGGCGACCACGAGTGGGAAGGGGCCGGGGCCCTCGGGGACGAACTGCCGCGTGGGAAGCTCGACACCGAGTGCGCGGTAGACCCGCCAGAGCTCGCCGCGTCGCGTGTAGGGATTCGATCCACGGGTCAGGGCGTCGAGTTCGGCATCGAGCTCGAGCATCAGTCGCGGCACGTCGCAGAGCAGCGTGGCGCTGCGGGTGCGATCGACGCCCGACAGCGGAAGCAGGCCGAGTCGGCCGAGGAACGACGTGCGCACCGAGGGCTCGAAGCGTCCGAAGTCGATCGCCGTCGCGCGGGCACGGAACTCCTCGGCGCGGGTCGCGAGGGAACCGGAGATGGCCCATCCGCGGGACACCTCGCAGGCACCGAGCTGCGCGAACACCGCGCGGGTGACGATCGCGCCGGCGCGGCAGCCCGGGCCGAGCGCGACGACGACGCCATCCGCGGTCGCCACCTCGGCGGCGGGCACCTCGATGGAGAAGTCCCCGCAGGACACCGTGATCGCACGCGGAGCGCCAGACTCGCCACTCGCGGCGTCGGCGCGCGAGCGACCTGCATCGGCAAGGGGCACCACGCGGATCCGCACGCTCGCGGGCGGGCCGTCGGCGAGCTCGGTGACCGCGGGCAGTTGCTCGAACCGATGCGTGGCGAGGAACGCCAGCTCCGCGCGAGCGGCTTCACCGAGTCCCCTGTGGTCGGCCTCGACGCGCGCGAGTTGCTCGAGTGCGCGGCCGTAACGGCCCGCGAAGAAGTCCGCGGTCAGGCCGTCGAAGCCGAGGCTCAGCGTGCGACGCGTGACCGGATCGTCCGGCGCACGCACGGCGAGCGCGTCGAAGCGCTGGTATCCCCGCGCGAGGTCGCCGCGGTCGGGTGGAACGGCGGCCTGCGCCACGGCTGCGACGGTGAGTCCCACGATGGCCGTCGCAACGGCCGTCGCCATTCGGCTCGTCGCGCGCCCGAGTGCCCCGCGCGCACGCGATGCCACCGCGGGTGCCGATGTCCGCGAGGCCGACAGCTGCGCCAACGGCATCATGCCTTCCTCGAAACCGCCGCGAGCGCGGAGAGCGCCCGCTCGCGCGCCTTGGCATGATCGACGATCGGTCGCGGATACTGCTCGCCCAGCGTCACCCCGGCCGCGGCGAGCGCGAGCGGCGGCGCGTCCCACGGCGCGAGCGCGTGCTTCGCGGGCACACGCGCGAGTTCCGGCACCCAGCGCTTGATGTAGGCCGCGTCGGCGTCGAACTTCTCCGCCTGCGAGGTGGGGTTGAAGATGCGGAAGTACGGCGCGGCGTCTGCACCGCTGCCCGCGGCCCACTGCCAGCCCAGCGAGTTGTTCGCGAGATCGGCGTCGACCAGCGTATCCCAGAACCATCGCGCGCCATCCTGCCACGGAAGCAAGAGATGCTTCACCAGGAAACTCGCGACCACCATGCGCACGCGGTTGTGCATCCAGCCGGTGCGCCACAGCTGCCGCATGCCCGCGTCGACCAGCGGATAGCCGGTCTGCCCGCGCTGCCATGCGCGCAGCGCGGCGGCGTCGTCGCGCCACGGGAAGCGCGCGTACTCGGCCCGCAGCGGCTTGAGGTCGGTGTGCTTGAAGTGCACGAGCACGTGTGTCGCGAACTCGCGCCAGAGGAGTTCGGCGTGGAACTTGTCGGTGCTCTCGGCGGGCGATGTCCGCGACTGCGCGGCGCTGTGCCAGACGCGACGGACACCGATCTCGCCGAACGCGAGATGCGGGGCCATCAGGCTCGATCCATCCACCGAGGGCTGATCGCGCCCGGTCGGATACGCGGCCAGCGCGCCCTCGGAGAACCGCGCCAGCCGCGCGATCGCGGCAGACTCGCCCGGGCTCCACATCGCGCGAAACCCGTCGGCCCAGTCGGGCTTCGGCTCGAGGTCGAGCGCCTCGATCGCGAGACCCTTCGGACCACCGTCCGCGGACGGCAGCCCGGCCGGCGCCGAGCGCGGCTGCGCGGGCGCTGCGCGCGCCCGCAGGTTCCGCGAGAACGGCGTGTAGACCTGGTAGGGATTTCCAGTCTGCGTCGCGATCTCGTCGGGGTCGAACAGGTGGTTGGCGAGGTACGAGCTCCACGCGATGCGCTGGGCGTCGAGCGCCTCCTCGACCCGCGCCTCCTGCGCGAGCGACGCGGGCTCGAATCGACGGGACCAGACGACCTCGGTGGCGTCGAAGGCGCGCGCGAGATCGCTGAGGACGCGCGCGGCCTCGCCCTCGAGGATCACGAGGCGCGAGCCGAAGCGCTCCAGCGCCGCGGCGTGCGACGCAAGGCTGCGTGCGAGCCACCACTTCTGCGCGCCGCCGAGCGGCCACGGCCCCTCTTCGGACGGCGAATGCACGTACACCGGCAGCGTCGCGTCGCTGCGCAGCGCCCGCTGCAGCGTCGGGTTGTCGTCGAGCCGGAGATCGCGGCGAATCCACCAGATCGTGCGGATCGCCATCAGTCGACTCCGTCCGCGTGGAGTCGGCCGAGCTCAAGCCGCAGCGCCTGCTCGAGCGACGGATGTGCGAAGCGGAAACCCGCGGCCGTGAGCACCGTCGGGCGCACATAGGCGCCTTCGAGCAGCAGGCGTCGGCCCATCTCGCCGAAGAGCGTGTCCACGACGAACGCCGGGAGCGGCGCGAAACTCGGCCGACGGAGCACGCGTCCGAGCACGCTTGCGAAGCCGCGCTGCGCGAGCGCCGCGGGCGCGACCGCGTTCACCGGACCTGCGATCTCGGGATTGCGTGCGACGAACACGATGGCCCCGAGCAGATCGTCGAGCGAGATCCAGCTGAACCCCTGTCGCCCGTGGCCGATGGGCCCGCCCGCACCGAGCTGGAACGGCGTGAGCATCTTGCCGAGCGCGCCACCGGCCGAGGACAGCACCACGCCGAACCGGAGATGCACGGTGCGCACGCCCGCGTTGCGCGCGGCGACCGTCGCGTCCTCCCACGCCTGCACGACATCGGGGAGATATCCGCGGCCGGGCGCACTGCGCTCATCGACCCACTCCTCGCCGCGATCGCCGTAGAAGCCGATGCCGCTTGCCGAGACGAAGACCTCGGGCTTCCGGCGCGCGCCGGCGATCGCGCGCGCGACCGCCGCGGTTCCCAGCGTCCGGCTCTCACGGATCGAGCGCTTGCGCGCGTCGTTCCACCGCCCCGCCGCGATCGGCTCGCCCGCGAGATGCACGACGGCGTCGAGATCCTCGACCGACTCGGGAGCCATGCCGCGCTCGGGATCGTTGGGATTCCAGCGGCGCTCGCCCGGATTCCTCGGCTCGCCGCGGACGAAGCGCACCACCTCATGTCCGCCCGTGCTGAGGAACGCGCAAAGCTGCGTGCCGACCAGCCCCGTGGCGCCGGTCACGCCGACGCGCAGCGTGCGCGCGCCGAACCGCGCGGCCAGCTCGCCGTGCCGTCGCAGATCCTCGCGCGTGCGTGCATGGCGGAACGCGAACTGCCGTCCGAGCTCGCGGTCGAGCAGCGCGCGCGGGATCAGCCGCCCGAGCACGCCGAACGGCGGATCGAAGCGGATCGAGTCCTCCAGGATCGAGCGGTCCTCGCCATCGGGGAGAAAGCGATGCACGTGACGCCACGAGCCGAACGGCCCACGCTCCTGCATGTCGACGAACTGGCGCGGCGGATCGACCTCGCTGTGCACCGCGACCAGCGTGGTGCCGAACGGGCCCTTCTGGATGCGGATCTCCGCCTTCGCGCCGTCGACGAGCGGCGCGGCCTCGCGCACGACGCGGATCGACTCCCACGGCGGTATCAGTCGATGGATCGCGCCCGCGCGGAAGTGCCATCGCCCGAGCTCCTCGGCGGAGACATCGATGCGGGAGGCGCGGTGGAACGCGCAGCGGCCGCGGCCACTCATCGTGCACCTCCGCCGTCGGCGCGGCGTCCGGCGACGAGCACCTCGCGCAGCGACACGAACACGCCCTCGGCGTGGCTCTTCTGGGCGTCGGTCCGATTCCGGGCACTGGCGAGCGGGAGCTTCATGCGGGGATTGTCGCACAGCGCGCCCTCGTTGCGGGCGAGGAAGGCCCAGTACATCGGTCCGATGGGACAGTCCTTCCCCGGGGTGAAGCGGCAGGCACCGCACGAATCCCCCATCTTCTCGAGGTAGGCTGATCCGCTCACGTAGGGCTTGGTCGTCATGCCGTCCCATCCGTAGGTGCCCATCGCGAGCACGTTGGGCTCGACAACCCAGTCCCAGGCGTCGATGTAGGCGATCCAGAACCAGTCGCACAGCTCGCGCGGCGAGACCGCCGCCAGCGTGGCGATGTTGGCGAGCACCATCAACCGGGTGATGTGGTGGCTCCAGCCCTCGGCCCAGACATCGGCGGTGACATGGTCGAGGCACGCGAGGCCGCTCGGCGTCCCCCAGTACGCGGGCGGAACCCCGAGGTCGGCACCGAGTCGGTTCGGCCGCGCGCCGCCGTCGATCCCCGGCGGTGGCTCCGCCTTCGCGCGCCAGGGCTTGTGCGCCCAGCGCGCGTAGCCGCCGTCGCCGGGCCGGTCGAGCGGCGCCTCCGAGGGCGACACGACCGCGCGAAACCCATCGGTCGCGCGGTGCACCTGGTAGACGAACTCGCGCCAGCCGAGCACCTGACGGATGAATCCCTCCTTGCTCGGCAGCGGGATCTCGAGCGCGAGGGTGTCCGCGACGACCCGCTCGGGCAGCAGACGATGGAGGTTCATCAGCGGCGAGATGCGCGTGTGGAAGACTCCGCGGCTCCGCCGGCTCATGGCGTCCTCGAACGGCCCGAAGTGCGGCAGGCACGCGCGGCGCGCCCACTGCCACATCCGCTCGATCTCGAGTTGCGTCGCGGGAATGGTCGCGATGTCGAGCGTGCCGGGATGGGCGGCGAACCGCGTCTCGATCTCATGCACGATCTCCTCGCGCAGGAGCGAGCCGGGGAACTCCGGAGGATGCGGCGCGGCCGGCTCACCGTCCCACCGGCGGCGATTCTCGGCGTCGTAGCTGTACTTGCCGCCGAGGGGCTTGCCTTCCTTCATCAGGATGCCGGTGCGCTGGCGGACGCCCTGGTAGAAGCGGTCCATGCGCCATCCCTCGGAGGTGCGGCCCCGCTCGAGGTCGGCGGCGCTTGTCAGGAAGCCGTCGTGCGGTCCGAATCGGAGCGCGCCGTGCTCGACCAGCGGAGCGAACTCCGCGCGCGTCTCGCGCTCGGCGGGCTCCATCGCGACGAGCGGGCCGAGGGAGTCGCCGCCGGCGCCGACCACTCCCCGCACCAGATCGATCATCGGCGCGTCGCCGCGGAGGTAGCGGACGTCGAAGCCCGCCTCCGCCAGCTCGAGCGCGAAGGTGCGCTGGGCGAGCAGGATCCAGGCAAGCCGCTGCCGGTGATACGGCCGGCGCGAGAGCCATTCCCCGCTCTCGAGCAGGATCACCCCGGTCGACCGGCGATCAGCGCGGGCCAGCGGTCCGATGCCGAGGCTCAGCTGGTCGGCAACGACGAGCACCCACCGCGTCACCTCGCCCCGTTTGGCGCGTCCCGCCTCGAGGCGTGCGGCGAGTTCCGCCGCGAACACGGGGGGCAGTTCATGGGTCGGACGCAGTCGGCTGGGCACGGCGCCCGCTTCGCCGCGGAATTGTCCGCGGATGCGTCAATCGAAGCGCCGGGTCGGAACCCCCGCGCCCCCCGCCCTTAGAATCGCCGCCGCGAGCGAGACCGACCCCTCAGCCGATGATCCAACCATGACCGACGCGCCTGCAACGACCCCGTCGCCGACCAGCCCGAGCCCCCTCCAGAAGGTGGCGCTGCTGCTCCTGCACTTCGGAACCGCCGGATGGATCGGCTACGGAGCCTTCGTCAAGGCGTCCGAGTTCAACCCGCTGCTGCTGCCGCCGCCGATCATGGCGGTGATCCGCTGGTTCGTCGGCGCGACCTCGGTCGACGCGACCATGTTCCTCGAGTGGTCGCTGCGCGCGATCATCGGCGCCGAGGTCTTCATCGCGCTGGCGATCCTGGGCACGCGCTGGGCGCGGCAGATCGCGATCGCGACGCTCTCGTTCTTCTGCGTGATCCTCCTGATCGCGATGGTGCAGGCGGGACTGAAGGACGGACTCAAGGAGGCGCTCGCGGGAAGCTGCGGCTGCTTCGGCAAGGCGGGCCTGCCGGCGAGCGTCATGTTCCTGGTCGACGCGCTGCTGCTGGCGTCCGCCGTGCTGTTCGTGCCGACCAAGGCCGTGCGAGGCCGTTTCCACATCGCGATCCCGGCGGCGCTCGGCGTCATCGCGATCTTCGCGACACCGAAGCCGACGGTCGACGCCGGCTCGGGCGGCGGCGAGACCGCTCCGCCGGTCGTCGTGACGGTGGACCCGAACGCCATCTCCGGAGCGTGGCCCGCGGCGCCGGCGAAGTACGAGGCCAACTACTTCCCCAAGTGGGCGGAGTGGGTCGGGAAGCCGTTCCGCGCCCAGAAGCTGGCGCTCGCGATCGAGCGCCCGATGCCGGAGGACATCGAGCGCGGCGACTGGCTCGTCGTCTTCTCGCGCGCCGATTGCGACCACTGCCAGGCGCTCTACCGCGAGCACTTCGCGACCAAGCGCAAGGAGCGCGTCCTCAAGGTCTCGATCCCCGACACCACCGGCACTCCGCTCGGGATGCCATGCGAGGGATGCGAGCTCCGCCAGGTCTACCGCGTGAAGGCGGGCCAGCCCGGAACCTCGCCGAACTACCTCATCCAGACCCCGATCGTGCTGCGCCTGAAGGACGGCATGGTGACGGATGTGTGCCCCGACGTCGACAAGCTCGATGTGCTCGCACGGGTGCTTGGCGAGTCGCCCGCGACCGACGTGACGGCCACCGGCGCCAACGCCCCCGTCGACACCGCGAAGCCGACCACCCCGCCGCCGGCCGCGGCGCCCGCGTGGCCCGGCGTACCGGCGAAGCTCGAGCCGTTCTACATCGCAGAGTTCGCGAACGCCGTGGGCAAGCCGATCGCCGAGAACGCCTTCGCGCGACTGATCACCGGACCGATCCCGGCCGACTTCCTCAAGGGTCGCTGGATCATCCTGTTTTACCGCGAGGACTGCGAGCACTGCCACGAGCTGCTCGGGACCTACTTCACCGGCAAGCTGCCCGTGCGCACGGCCGCGGTCGCGATTCCCGATGCCGATCCCAACAACATCCTCGACAACCCGTGCGACGAGTGCGTGAAGCTCACGATGGTGAAGGGGCCGAACTATGTGATCGGCACGCCCGTCGTGGTCGCGATCAACGACGGCGCGATCGAATGCGTCATCGAGAACGCCGAGGACATCGCCGCGCTCGAGGCATGCCTCAAGTTCCCTGCGAAGTGAGCGCGCCCCCTCGGCGGCCTCGCCCCGTTTCCCTCCGACGAACCCAGCGATATCGATGAAGAACCGCCTGATCAACGCAGCCCCGTCCGTGCTCGCCGCAGCCCTGCTGCTCGGCTGCGCGTGGTTCCAGTTCTCGCGCGGGCCCGAGGCGACCTCGGTGCCGCTGCGCGAGTTGATGGAGGCGCTGTTCGGCTACGACGCGGTGGTCGCTGCGCGGCTCATCGTGGCGCTCGAGCTCGCGCTCGCGGCGGCGGTGCTGGTCATCCAGGGGCGCATCGCCCCAATGGCGTGCGCGGGGCTGGTGGGCTTCGTCGCCCTCGCGGGTGTTTCCGCGGCGCTCCGACAGGGCGGCATCGCACCTCCCGCGATCGCGCTGGCCTGCGCGATCGCGGTGATCGCCTTGGCGGCGGGGCTCAAGCCCGCCGCCGTCGATGCGCCTCGACGCCGCGGGCTCTCGCCGGGATGGCGGACCGTGGTCGGCCTCGCCGCTGGCACGCTCGCGGCCAACCTGACCGCCGCGGTCGAGTTCAAGCCCCAGGTCGCGATCTCCGAGACCGAGGCGAAGGCGCGGGCGATGTCGATCGACCTCGATCTCAAGCCGTACATCGGGAAGGCCCTCTCGGAGTCGCCGGTCGGAACCTACCTGCCGCGCCTGGTCGAGCGGATCGGCGATCAGGCGACCTTCATCGTCTTCTACAACCCGAACTGCGACGCGTGCCACTCGTTGTTCGAGTCGTACTTCTCGAATCCGCGGCCGGAGCTGGTCATCGCGGTCGAGATCCCGCCGGCCGAGGGCGCGGTCATCCTGCACGACGGCCACCTCGGCGAGATCCAGTGCCCGCAGTGCGTGTTCGAGACGCTGGCGCCCGGCCCGCTGTGGCTGATCGCGCCGCCGATGACGGTCAAGATCGAGGCCGGCGTCATCACCTGCGTCGCCGACCGCTTCGGCGGCGACTGCCTCAACCCGCAGTGATCGCGCGCAGTTCGCGTGCGTCGAGCCGGAGCTCGACTCCGCCCTCGCAGCGATAGCGCTTGGGCGCGCGCTCGCCGCGCCGAAGCGTCTCCGCGACGGCGTCGATCGCCACGCGATTCGGCGTGCCGCCCGCGGCATGCACGAGGATCCGCGCGACCTCGCGCTGGACGAACGCCGGGCACGGTTCGAGACGCGCCCTCGACGCCGACACGCCGTCCTCTGCGATCACCGCGCGCGCGCATCGATCGCGGTGCTCGACCATCTCGCGCGCCTCGTCGAACGCGTGGCCGGCGTTGGCCGCGATCCGATCGACGAGCATGGCGGTCTCGGGGGTGCTCCGCAGGGCTCCGCGGGCGCGCATGGCGTTCGAAGGGTCGTCGCACCACACGATCGACAGCTCGGCGAGGAACTCCCGGAGCTCGGTGCGGCGAATGTCGAGCAGCGGGCGGCACAGTTCCAGCGTCGCGCCGCTCGCATCGCCCGTGCCGATCTCGATCGCGCGCGCCGGCAGCAGCGAGCAGAGCGCATCGACTCCCGCGCCGCGCGCCAGCGCGAGCAGCATGCCCTCGGCGCGGTCGTCCGCGTGGTGCGCGAGCAGGACCTTCGCAGGCGCAGGACGCTCGGTCGCAACCCCGCCCGCGCCGCACGCCACGCGCCGCGCCCCCACGAACGCCGCGATGGCCGCCAGCCGCGCCTCGCGCGCCGCATCGAGCACATTGCCGGCGGATGGGATCCGCACGCTGCGCACCTCCGCGCACGCAATCCCGAGCGCGTGCGCCGTCGCCATCGCGCAGGCGCATTCGTCCTGATTCGCGGGACGCAATCCGTGATCGATCGACACGACCGCGAGCGAACCCAGCGTTGGATCCGTGCGATGCCGAAGCGCCGCGACCAGCACGAGCATGGCGATCGAGTCGCCCCCTCCGCTGACCGCGAGCACCAGTGGATCGGTCTCCGAGACACCCGCACGCTCCAGCCCCTGCGCGACGCGGTGCGCAAGCGTGTGTCGCGACGCCTGCCGCAGCACCGACTCCCGTGGAGCCATCGTTGCCGGCGACGCCCCGCTCATTCGCGCGGTGCACCCGGCTTGGGCTCCATCGAACGGCGTGCTGGCTCGCCGAGCCGACCCTGCGGCTCGACCTCGAAGTGCGCGCGGATCGCGGTCGGCGAAGGCATCTCGTAGCGGAAGCGCACGCGCCCAAGCCGCTCCATCATGTCGGAGAGCGCGAGGATGCCGCGGCTGATCCGGTCGTTCGCCGCCGGCCGCGGGGGTGCCTTCGGCGCCGTGAGCGCATCCGGTCGCGGCTCGACCAGCGGCTGCCAGCGGCGAAGCATCGCAGACGCGCGCACCCCGTCGCAGAACCCGATGCCGCCGACCGACGGCCGCGCATCACCGCTGCACGAGGAGCTGGCGAGTCGCTCGGTCACATCCGCGAGCCACCGCGGGTCGCTCGAGTAGACCTGCCATCCGCCGCAGGGCGTCTCGACGGTGCTCCAGCAGAGCACGCTCGTCCCGAGCTTGAGCGGGCGGCCGAGGTAGCGGTCGGCGAAGGGACCGAGCTCCGCGCAGCGGCGCTCCGCGATCTGCGCCTCGGCGAGTTCGGCGGTCGCGCGATCGCGCGCGGGATCCGATTCCTTCTGGTCGCTGCGCGGCTGCTCGACGGTGCGGCCGAGCGCGCAGCACACGCCCTTCATGAAGTGATCCTGGTCGGCCTTGGCCTGTTCGGCGTCCTCGATGCGCCACGCGCACGCGAGCGTCGGCATCGGCGTGTCGGCCGACATGCCGATCATGAGCACCCGCTCGCCCGCGAGGTTGGTCCGCATCGCGGGCGGCGGCACGATCTCCGGCAGCAGCGCGACCCAGAACGCGTCGGACTTCGACGGCGCGCCATCGGCGGGATTGGAGAGCACCATCACCGCGCGGTCCTCGAGCGCGCGCACGAGGTGCGCATCGAGCGCGTGACGGCCGGGAGTCAGGCCGAACGGCGCGCTCTCGTAGTTGCCCGCGACCTCGGCGTGGAACCCGAGCTTCGCGCCGCGCAGCGCGATCGCGGTCGCGCCGCCGAGGCTTCCGGCATGCCTCATGAACACGCGCACCGGCGCATCGCTCGCGAGCAGGTCCTGCATGAGCGGCTCGCCGAGCAGCGAGGTCGCCGGATCCTCCACCGGCACGCGCACGGCCGACTCGTCGATGAGCGCCCGCCCGCGCTCGGTCGACGGCGCGATCAGCAGCCAGCCGCCGACGCGGCGCATCGCCAACCGCTCGCCCGCGCTCTCGAATCGACCGGGCGCCGACATCTTCGCGCTCAGCATGCGGAGCACGTGCTCGCAGCGCTGGTCGTCGCTCTCGAAGCCGAGCAGCCACTCTGCGCCAGGATCCGCGGACGGCAGGAAGAACGCGATCCGCCCCGAGAACACGTCGCGTGCGACCTTCTCACCGGGAGCGTTCGCGCGCTTCGCAAGGACATCGAAGGTTCCCAGTGCATCCGAACCGGCGAACGCCTCGAGCACCGGCCGCACCAGCGCGCCGCGGGGCCCGTCGAGCAGATCGGAGATCCCGCGCGCATCGACCGCGAGCACCGACTCCTTGGGCGCGAGCGCGAAGCCCGCGTTGTCGGCGCTGGCGGACGACGCCCACGCGACGATCCAGGCCGCGCCCAACCGCCACACCACAGCGCGCGTCGAGAGCGTCATCGGCGGAGGACCTCAGGATCTCTTGAACGGGGCGGCGGCGTCGCAGCACGGTGCGACCGCCTCGCGGGGCTCGTTGGCAGGCGCCGCATCGGCGGCGAACGGCGCGACGACGGCCCTGAGCGCCTCGAGCCCATCGCTCATCTCGGCGCTGCGCGCGCGGAGGCTGGACTCAACGACATTGGCCACCGGAGCCACGCCCGCGGAGCGTCCGCTCGAACCCGACAGCAGGTCGCGCATGAGCGGCATCGTGCAGAGCAGCACGATGATCGCCACCGCGGCGATGCCGAACGGAATCGCCCGGCGCGGGAAGTCGGTGAGGATGATGTCGGCGAGTTCCTCGGCGCGGCGACGGTCCTGCCGCTGCTCGGTCGCCGACTTCGCACCCTCGCGGACATCGCCGCGGAGCACGAGCAGCACGCGCACCAGCAGACGCTCCGCGCGCAGCGAGAAGCCGCTGCGTCCGGTCTGCGTGTCCGACCAAGCGTCATCGCGCCAGCTCACCGCAGCACCTCCTCGGCGTTGCGGACACCCGAGCGCTCGATGGCCTCGAGCATGCGGCGGCGCGCGCGGAACAGGTGGCTCTTGATCGTGCCTTCAGGCATCGAGAGTTCGGTGGCGATCTGCTGCACCGACCAACCCTGCTGATGGAAGAGCAGCACGATCTCGCGCTGCGGGCTGACGAGCGAGTCGAGCGCCACACCGACGAGCTGGCTGACCCGCTGGGTGCGCTCGACCTCCTCGGTCTCGGTCGCCGGGGTGCGCGCGTCGCCCGCGCGGTACTCCACCATCTCGCTGTCGGGCGTCGGCTTCATCTTCTGCTGATGGTTCACCAGCAGGCGCTTGCCGATCGTGAAGAGCCAGGTCGAGAAGCGGAAGCGCTCGTCGAACCGGTCGAGCGAACGGATGACCCGGACGAACGCCTCCTGCGAGAGGTCCTCGGCGAGGTCGCTCTGGCCGCAGAGCCGGAAGAGGAATGCCTCGAGCGGCCGCTGGTACGAGCGGATGAGCAGCGTGATCGCCTCGCGGTCGCCGCGGCGTGCGCGCTGGATCGTCTGGCGTTCCGTCTGGGGGTCGAGCATCGCGATTCCCTTCTGGCTGCACCGGCTGGCTGCCCGGTCTGGCTGCACCGATCGGGCGGGGCGTGCCTCTGCGGCTCACGGCGTCCAACCGAGGCGAGCGAGTGTACGGGCTTGTCTCTGGATCGTTCCGCGATTTGGTGGCTGGCGCCAAATTCGTGGGTCCGGGACACCCCGGCACCGACGAGGGATACGCACCTCCCCTCGCCGCATTGCGGTGATCGGCTCGCCACCCTGCGGTTCGCCAACAGCCACGCCCGAGAGCCTCTCGGTGGGAGCACCGGACCCTCGGGCGTGGACTGGCGCATCTCGTGCGGCGAACGGACGCCGCACGGGCGCAAGGAAGACCTGGGAAGGCCGCGGCGGCCTACGCCGCCTTCGAGCGGCGCAGCCCGGCAGCGCCCGCTTGTCGGCCGCGGATGGCCGCCGTGCGGAGCGCCTCGAGCATGTCGAACGGCGAGTCGGCGCTGAAGTCCGCCCCGATCTCGTCCGCCAGCCCCGGGACGCGCTCGAAGACCCCGCCGCCGACCCCGATCTGGAGCCCCGGAACCGGGTTCTGCCGGCGGACCGTGTCGATCAGCCGCCGCAGTCGCGGTGCATCCGCACCAGCGGCCGAGAAGCTCACCACGAAGCCGGGACGTCGGCGCCCGAGTTCGGCGTAGAGGTCGTCCGACTCCACCCCGCCGCCGAGGAAGAGGACATCGAACCCGTCCGCCTCGGCGATGCCGGCGAAGATCTCCCCCGCCAGTTCCTCGCTCTGGGAACGCCCGCTCGCGACGATCACCTGGACGCACCGCGCGGGGTGCTTCGAGAGTCCGCATTCGAGCCGCTGGACGAGTTGCGCGAGCAGGACGAGTGCGCCGTGCTCGTGCACCGCGGCGATCTGGTCGCGGCGCCCGAGACCGTCGATCGTGGCGCACGCGGGCCACGTGAGCTCGCGCAGCGCGTCCATCGAGTCGTGCCCGTCGACGATGAACTCGCGCAGCAGGTCGCGGCAGCCGACCCGATCGCCGGCGATGAGCAGCTCGGTGAAGCGCTCCAGTCGTGCGTGGCTGCGTGGAGCCCGCGATCCGTGCGGGAATGAACCGTTGTTTCCGTGGAAGGCCTGAGGCATGGCCGAACTCCAGATCCGAAAGGGAATCGATGATCCTCATCGCCCCGAATTCAAATGGGTTTCGGCCGGATCCTCCGGCCTGGGTGGGTGCATCCCTCGCGGGATCGGGAGGGACAAGCCCGCGCCTCCGCGGCCATTTCACCGCGACGGTTCGCGCGAAGGAAAGTCCGCGTCGACCCGGGCGAATCGCGCAATCCATGCGCACCGCGCGTGTCGGTCGGAGGGCGTCCCATGCTCCGCGCGGCGCGATCGCATTCAGCGCGCGACGGTCGCGCAGCTCACCACGCAGGTCCCGAAGGTGAGCGGCGCCTGATCGACGGTCGCAAAGCCCGAGTCGAGCATCGCCGCGCGGAGCCGATCGCGGTCGAGGAACGTCTCGACCGACCGGGGCAGGTAGCGGTAGGCGCCCGAGCCGTCGCGCGCGATGATCGACGCCGTGAAGGGCATGATGCGATGGGTGTAGAAGCGGTTGAGCGCGCGGATCACGCCATTGCGCGGCTCGTCGAACTCGAGCACGATCAGCCGTCCGCCCGGGCGCAGGATGCGGCGGAACTCGCGCAGGGCCTTGAGCGGATCGCCGACGTTGCGGAGGCCGAATGCGATCGAGACGACGTCGGCGCTGCCGTCCGCGAGGGAGAGCGCGGTCGCGTCGCCGTGCTCGTAGCGCGGCACCGCGCGCGCATGCCGGCGCTTCGCGCTCTTCTGGCGCGCGATGTCGAGCATGGGCGGCGTGAAGTCGAGCCCGAGCACGGCGCGCGCCGGCGAGGCTGCGAACAGTTCGGTCAGATCACCCGTGCCACAGGCGACGTCGACCACGTCGTCGTCGGGCCCGACCTTCGCCATGCGGACGGCCGCGCGCCGCCACGCCTGGTCGAGACCGAACGAGTGCAGCCGGTTGTTCAGGTCGTAGGCCCCCGCGATCGCGGAGAACATCGCGCGAACCTTCTGCGGCTTGTCGCCACGGCCGTGCGGATCGCTCGCGAGTTCATCCTGTTGCCAGACGGCCTTCGACATAGGTCGCGAGTATAGGGATCCGCCCCCCGCCGGCCTGCGCTCGGGTACATTTCGCGCCGATGATCGTCGATCTCGACATGCGGATCTGGCCTCGAACCGAGGAACTCGGCGACGAACTCGCCGCGGCGGTCCGTCGGCTCGGCTCGAGCCGCTGGGTGCAGCCCGACGCGAGTGCAGATTCGTTTGCGGGCGCAGCGCGGAGCGTCGATGCCGGCCTCGTCCTCGGGTTCGAGAGCGGCCTGCTGCGCGCGGGCGTCTCGGAGTCGCTGATGCGGACCACGCACGAGCGTTCGGGAGGCCGCGTCTTTCTCGGTCTCGCCGTCGATCCGCTCGTGGCCACCGCGCCGGCGAGGGTCGAGTCGGCGCGCAGGGACGGCTACAGCGCGATCTGGATGGACTGCGCGCTGCAGGGCTTCAACCCGACCGACACCCGGGCAATGCGCGTGTTCGACCGCGCGGAGGCGCAGCAGCTTCCGGTGATGCTCGGCTGGAGCGGTCCGATGCCCGCGTCCGCCAAGCTCGAGTTCTCCCGGCCCTACCTGCTCGACGAGGTGGCGCGGGCGTTTCCGCGGCTCTCGCTCGTGCTCTCCGGGTTCGGCGCGCCGTTCCAGTCGGAGACGATGGCGCTGCTCGCCAAGCACGACCGCGTCTTCACCACGACGGCGGGTGTCGCCGCGCGCCCTTGGGAGCTGATGCAGACGCTGCAGTCGTGCCGCGACCACGGCGTCGAGCACAAGGTGCTGTTCGCGTCGGGCTTTCCCTTCGATCTACCTGCGCGTGCGATCGAGGCGATCTACAGCGTGAACAGCATGCTGACGGCGACCTCGCTCCCGAACATCGCGCGCTCGGTGCTGCGCGAGATCGTCGAGCGCGACTCGATCAGCCTGCTCGGTCTCGGCGTGCCGCCCGCGGAGGGCGACCGCACGCACACGCGCGCGCTGGCGTCCGATGGTCCGCTACGTCTCACGGGAGAGTCCGCATGATCGTTTCGCGTCTGGCGGTTGTCGGCGGTCTGCTCGCCTCGCTCGCGGCATGTTCGAGCCATGACCGCGCCGGAACACTGCGTCTCGAGTCGCTCGGCGCGCAGCCGGTGGTGCTCGAGCGGGGGTTCGCCAACGGCGCCTACGCCGAGCTCGAGTCGGAGCACAGCTTCTGGTTCTCCGATGTCAGTCTCGAGGAGCTCGCGGCGAACTCGAAGGACCGTCCGCTGGCGGAGGCGGTCGTCCTGCACGCGCAGGTGGTGTGGCTGCCGGAGCCGGGACGGACCCCGCTCGCCGATACCGCGACCAACGTGGTCACGCGCGTCGTGGTGGTCGCCAACGGCGAGGTCGGACTGTACGGCGGCGCAGCCTTCGCGCGACCGAAGGGCGAGCTGGGCACCGAGGAGGTCGAGATCTCGCTCCGCGGCGGCACGATGAAGCTGCTCGCGAAGACCGAGGGCTTCCACGATCTGTTCGGACCGGTTGGCCTCTCGGGCACCTTCACCGCGCAGCTGGCGCCGGCGGAGGCCGCCGTCTGGCGACGAGGCGTCTCGCAGTTCGTGACCAACGCGCTCGGTCGTTCGATGTGGGTGTCTGCGGAAGCCCCCGCGACGCCGCGCGACGCCGTCGCGTTCAGCGTGCGTCGCTGACGACCGCGGCCGCGAGCGCCGCGTCGATTCGCGGCGAAAGGCCGCGCCGATCGGGGTGCGTCGTGAGGCGGAACACCTGGGAATGCGCCTCGCGATCGATGCGCAGGGCGATGGACTCGAGATCGATGTCGGCGAACTCGCGCGGCGCACGGGCCGTTCGCGGCGCGCCGCCGTAGTCGACGTCGCCGAGAAGCGGATGACCAAGGTGCGCCAGCATCACGCGGATCTGGTGGAAGCGCCCGGTCCCGAGCCGGATGAGCGCGTGATGCTCGCCCGCGGCGTCGGTGGCCGGCGCCACTGCGAGGACCGTCAGGCGGGCTGGATCGCCGCCGGAGCGTACGACTCGCGCGAAGCGACCCTCCCGCTTCAGGTAGGTCCGATGCTCGCCGACCAGCGCGGCGACCGCGGCGTCGCTCCCGCGGATGCGCGCGGTGTACCACTTGGTCCATGCGCCGGCGCGCACCTCCGCGCCCTGGCGCGCCGCGGCGACCTTCGAACCGGCGAGCAGCATGATGCCGCGCGTCGGGCGGTCGAGGCGATGCGGAAGCCAGCACTGCTCCCAGCCGAACTGGGCCGATGCCCGAACCACCACCGAGTCGCCGGGATCGCCGGGACCGCGCTCGGACGAGAGTCCGGCGGGCTTGTAGATGGCCACCTCGTCGGCCGCGGGATCAACGCGCTGCTGCGGCGCCGCCACGTCCGACATCGCGGAAGAGCATGGAGCCACGACCTCGAGCAGTGCGTCGCGGCGCCGGTCCATCGCGCGCTCAGGCCGAGATGAACTTCTCACGGACCGCGTAGAGCGCGAGCTCGACGCGGTCGTGGATGTCGAGCTTCTCCATCACGCTCGTCACATGCTTGTCGACGGTCTTGACGGAGATGCCGAGCATCTCGGCGATCTGCTTCTTGGCGTAGCCCCTGCCGACGTAGCGCAGCACCTCGACCTCGCGCTCCGAGAGCGTGGCGCCGCGGGTGCCGGTGACCTTGCGCTTGCGGATGTCGGTGAGGCTGCCCTTGATCCGGTCGGCAACGGTCGGCGAGAAGTACTGCTCGCCGCGCGCGATCGAGCGGATCGCGTTCGGGATGGCACTGGGGTCATCGCCCTTCACCACGAACCCGAGCGCGCCGACCTTGATGGCCTGCTCGATCGCGCGGTCGTGCGCATGTCCGGTGAGGAACATGATCGCGGTGTTCGGCTTGAGCTGGAGGATGTGGCTCGCGGCGTGGAATGCGTCCACGCCGGGCATCTCCACGTCCAGCACGACCACCGCCGGGCTGTGCTTGTGCGCGAGCTCTACGGCGTCCGCCCCATTGGATGCTTCGGCCACGACGCGGAGGTCGTCGGTCGCGTTGAGCACGGTGACGAGCGCGGCGCGGATCAGCGCATGGTCGTCCACCACGAGGACGGAGATGGTCTTGAGAGCGGCCATGTCGGCGATTGCAGCAGAAAACACGGGACTTGACAACACCTGTGATGGCATAAATGGCTCCAATTCCCGAGCGGCGGAGTGGTGCTCGGGTGCGCACAGTGTCGGTTGTTTCCCCTTGAGCAGAACACCCCAGGGCGGTTCCGCGGGTCGATTGGGGAGATGTCCCGATGGAAGGATTCTCCGACCTGCGTATCTTCGTCTCGGAGAGTTCAGGAACACCCGCGGTGGATGGCCGCGGCTCCTGGGAGCAAAGTCCGACTTCAGTGAGGCGCGGGGTGCGTCCTTTTTGGATGGTGCCCAAGAGGAGTCCGCCGATGGCTGCAACAACCGAGAGGGCGACGCTGGTTCTGGATCTGTTCGACCGGTACTACGAGCGTGTCTACGCCTTCCTGCGGAAGTCGACGACACCCGATGTGGCCGAGGATCTCGCGCAGGAGGTCTTCCTCCGGCTCCTCCAGCATCCCGAGCTCGAACGGCTGACGATCTCGATCAGCTACCTGCTCAAGATCGCGCACAACCTGCTCCGGCGGCGCTATGCGCGTGCGGCGCGACTCCGCGAGCTGCTCGAGGAGCGGGCGCAGGCCGACGACTCCCTCGACGCCTACACACCCGGTGCCCGTCGCGAGCAGGAGAAGCCGAACGTGACGCCGGACATCCTGGAAACGGCGCTCGGACTGCTCGGCAAGGATGAACAGGACGCGATCCGGCTCATCGTCTGCGAAGGCAAGAGCTACCAGCACGCGGCCGAGGCGCTCGGCGTCTCGGTCACCACGATCAACAACTGGAAGCACCGCGGCATCGTGAAGCTTCGCGGCATCGTGTCGGGCGAGCCATCCGAGGCGACGGGTCGCGCGCTCGCGCAGGTCGAGGTGGCGACCGAACCCGTGCGCGTCATGAAGCGGAGGCCGGGGCGGAACGACGAGTCGACGCGCCTCGGGGACCCGGGCGGGACCGCCACGGCACCGCCGCGCAGCCTCTTCGCGTGGCGCGCGGCCAAGGACGACGTGGCCTGATCCGTTCGGCGAGCGACGCGCCCGCTGCTGACCCTCTCAGATCAGCGACCAACCGAAGACGCCCGCGCCGACGGCGAGCGCGGCGATCAGCACCCAGACCACCAACTTCGCCCAGCGGTCCCAGGCGCGGCGCCGATGCGGCGGATGACGCGAGGTCTCGCCGTTGAGCCAGGTGAAGCACTTCGGGCACACATCGGCGGCGTCGTAGATCTCGGCGCCGCATTCCGGGCAGAAGGCGGTGTCGGCCGAGGTGTCGTCGAAGTCGCCGTCGA
>JBMOGJ010000019.1:0-38632 GCA_049318425.1 Phycisphaerales bacterium
AGCGTGCCGCCGTCGGCGAGCTCGAAGCGGCCCTTGCGCAGGCGGTCGGCGCCGGTGAAGGCGCCCTTCTCGTGGCCGAAGAGCTCGCTCTCGAGCAGCGCGCTCGACAGCGCCGCGCAGTTGATGGCCAGGAACGGGCCGCCCGCGCGCGGGCTGTTCTCGTGGATGAAGCGCGCGGCGACCTCCTTGCCGGTGCCCGACTCGCCGGTGACGAGCGCGGTGCCGTGGCTCGCCGCGATCGGCATGAGCTTCGAGCGGAGCGCCTCCATCGCGGGGCCGGAGCCGATCATGCGGTGGCTCTGCGCGCGGCGCGTCTGCGGCGCGGCGTTCGCGCGCAGGACCTGGTTCTCGCGCAGCAGCCGCGCGTGCTCGAGCGCGCGCTCGGTGCTGATCGCCAGCTCGTCGCCGGAGAACGGCTTGGTCACGTAGTCGAACGCGCCCTTGCGCATCGCCTCGACCGCGGTCTCGACCGAGCCGAAGGCGGTCATGAACACGACCGGCAGCTCGGCGTCGATGCGGCGGATCCCCTCGAGGAGCTCCAGTCCGTTCATGCCCGGCATCTGCAGGTCGGTCACGACGCACTCGGGGCGCTTGTCGGCGATGCGCGCGAGCGCGGCGGAGCCGTCGGCCGCGGTGATCACCGTGTGGCCCTTCCGGCTGAGGATCGCCGCGACGCTGTCGCGCATGAGTTCCTTGTCATCGACCACGAGAATCCTGCCCATCGCTGAAACTCCTTAACCAGCTGTTGCTGCCTGGACGCTGCTCTTGCCGCCGATGCGGCGACGGACCGCCTCGCCGAGGGAGACGCCCTCGGCCGCGCCGATGCGCGCCGGCTCGAGCGGGAGCGAGAGCTCGAGACGAGCCCCGCGCCTGCCGCCGGTCGCGCGCGCCGCCTCGCCGCAGGCGGTCATGCCGCCATGCGCGTCGACGATGCGGTGGACGATCGCGAGGCCGAGGCCGGTGCCTTCCTCGCGGGTCGTGAAGAACGGATTGAAGATGCGCTCGCGCGCCTCGGCCGGGATGCCCGGGCCCGTGTCCTCGACGGCGAGGACGACGAAGCCGCGGCGCGCGCCGTCGGCGGTGCGCAGGCGCGCCTCGCGGGCGGAGAGCGTGATGGCGCGCACCGGCGAGCCGCGCATCGCCTCGACCGCGTTGCGGACGAGGTTCGACACCGCCTGCGCGACCAGCGCGCTGTCGGCCGAGAGCCGGCACTCGCCGTCGATCTCGAGATGGGCCTCGGCGGACTCCTTGGCGAGCACCGCCTCGCAGTCGCAGAGCGCGAGCTCGAAGATCTCGCGCGCGCTCGTCGGCACGGCGTTCACGCGCGTGTCGCGGGCGAAGCTGAGCACGTCGCCGACGATGCGGTCGAGCCGGTCGGCGGCGCGGCGGATCTTGTCGACGCTCGCGGCGGCCTCGGGGCGGTCGGCGACATCCTCGGTGAGCAGCTCCGCGTTGAGCGCGATCGCGCCGAGCGGGTTGCGGATCTCGTGGGCGATGCCCGCGGCCATCTCGCCGAGCGCGGCGAGCGAGCGCGACCGCCGCAGGCGCTCGTTCGCCTCGGCGAGCTCGGCCTGCAGGCGCTCGACCTGCGACTGCAGCGCGACGTGGGTCTCCTGCAGCCGCGCGGTCGCCTCGGCGAAGGAGCGGACGAACTCGGCGAAGTCGGCGTTGTCGGCCTTCATCGTGCTCATTCAGCCCCTCCTGTCGGTGAAGCGCGGTTCGTCGCCGCGCGGCGCGCCGTAGGCGCGGTTCGCGGCGCGGCCGCTGTCGGTGCGGGTGATCTCGTCGCGCGCGGCGCCACGGCGATCCGCGAGGGCGCGCGCGAAGACCGCGTCGGACGCCTCGATCTCGGCGATGATCGCGAGGAACTCCCGCGCCGACGACTGGATCTCGTCGGTCTCCGCGTCGCTCCACGCCGACGCGTCGCGGGCGAGCTCGCGCCACTCGCCGTCGAAGGCGCGCATCGACGCGATGCAGGCCTCGCGCGAGGAGAGGTGCGCGAGCAGCAGCTCCTCGGCCTCGATCTGCGCCATCTCGCCTCGCGCCGCCGCATCGACCGCGGCGAGCACGCCCGGCTGGCGCTCGGAGAGCACGCGCATCGCGCGCGCCGAACCGAGCCGCGCCGCGGCGATCTCGCGCATGCGCAGGCCGGGTGCGCGACGCGACGCATCGCCCGGGGAACCGTTCGGGGAGCCGTTCGACGGGCCACTCACGGCGTGCCGTCCTTCCCCGAGCCATCGGTCTCGCCGCCGGTCGCCACGCGGCTCGTGCCGGGCGGGTGCCGGCGCAGCCAGGTGCGCCAGTCGTCGCGGCCGAACACGCCGTCGGGACCGAGCATCGCCTCCTCGGGAAGGCTCTCGATCCGGCGCAGCGCCAGCCGGTGCGCGGCCTCGGCGCGCGCGGTGTCGCCGAGCGCGTCGGCGGCGTTCACGATCTGCACGAGCGCGCGCAGGCTGCGCACGTCGTCGGCGTACTTGCGGTCGACGGTCTCGTAGAACTCGATGGCCTCGCGGTAGTCGCCGCGGTCGAAGGCGCAGTGGGCGCGCTGCAGGTAGGCGTTGGCGAGCATGTCGCGCCCGAGCGCGTCGAGGCCGCGGCCGCGCGCCTCGAGCCGGTCGATCGCCTGCTGGTAGGCGCGCTGCGCCTCGAGCGCACGCTCCTCGGCCGAGCGCACCAGTTGCGCGCGCCGCGCGGCGGTGAGCTCCTCGTTGCGCGATTCGGTCCGCGCGGCGTCGGCGATCTCGCGCAGGCTGTCGGCGAGCCAGAAGGTGCGCTCGCCCACCTGCGGCGCCTCGGGCGCGCGCTCGATGAGCTCGGCGAGCCGCTCGGCCGACGCGACGAAGTCGCCGCGCGAGCGCGACATCCGCGCGTAGAGCTCGAGGGCCTCGAGGTACTGCTCGCTGTCCGGCGTGAGGCCGGCCTTGCCGGAGAGCACGCGCTGCAGCTCGGCGATGGCGCGCGGCGCCTGGTCGCTCTCGGCGAACACGCGGCAGAGGCGCATCGCCACCCGTGGATCGTTCTCGGTGATGCGTGCGATCGCCTCGTACGCCTCGACCGCCTTGTCGTAGGCGCCGGCGGCGTGGTGGATGTCGCCCATGCGGAGCAGGCGCTCGACGCGCTTGGTGTCGCGCTCGCCGAGCTCCTCCATCGAGTCGCCGAAGTGCGAGAGCGCGAGCGACGCCTCGCCCGCGCAGTCGAAGCAGTCGGCGGCGCTGAAGTGCAGCTCCGCCCGCTCCGGCTGCGGCAGGTCGCGCGCCGCATCGGTGCGCAGGAAGTCGGAGAACGCCTCGCCCGCCCGCAGGTACATGCGGTTGATCGCGACGCGCTCGCCGGGATCGATCGCCGCGAGGCTGCCCGCGCGCTCGACCTCGCGGTCGCGCATCAGCCGGGCGAGCCGGTAGGCACCCTCCGCGAGCCGGATGAGCGCCGCGGCGCCGCGCGCACCGTCGTCGTTGAACGACGCGGCGCGCTCCGCCAGCGCGTACGCCGTGTCGAAGCGCTCCTCGCCGAGCGCATCGGCGGCCAGCGCGTTGAGCGCGTCGAGCGCGCCGTGCGTGGCCTCCTCGGACAGCGCGCCCTTCGCCGAGAGCGCGAGCAGCGCGTCGAAATCCGAGAGCGACTCGTCGAGCCGCCCGAGCAGCGCCCGCGCGCGCGCCCGCTCGACGAGCAGGAGCGGCTTCAGGTCGCCGGGGTGCTCGAGCGCCACCGCCGGATCGAGCACCGCGTGCGCGTCCTCGGTCCGCTCGAGCGCCAGGCGCGTGCGGCCGAGCGCGAGGTCGATCTCACCCGCCAGCGGCTTCGACGCATCGACGCCTTCGCGCGCAAGCTCGAGCCAGTGCTCGGCGTCGGCCAGCTTGGCCTCGCGCCGGAACGCCTCGCCGAGCAGGAAGCGCAGCTGCGCGAAGTGCTCCTCGGCGACGGTCTCGCCCGCGGCGAGCGCGGCGTCGGCGCGGGGCAGGTCGATCTGCAGCGACGCGGCGGCCGACGCGGGATCGTTGCGCGCGAGCCGCACGCGCGCGGCGAGCGTCGCGGCCCACGCGCGGTCGTCGGCGGAGACGCGGCGCGGGTCGCCGGAGTCGCGGTCGCCGCCCTTCAGGTCCTCGTAGGCCTCGAAGAAGTCCTTCACCTTCGCGTCGTCGAGCTTCCTCGCGCCGCGCGTGCCGTCGGCCATCGCCGCGTCGTACGCCGCCTGCAGCTGCTGGCGCCCGAACCGCGACGCGAGCTTGCGCGCGTGCTCGAGGTCCCCCGCCGCCTCGGCCTGCCGGATCGCCTCCGACTCGCGGCCCGCCCCGACCAGCGCGTTCATGTAGCGGGCGAACTGCGCGTCGCCGAGCTCGGCGCCCAGCTCGAGCGCACGCTCGTAGAGCTTCGCGACCGACTCGAACGACTCCTTGTCGAGCTTGCCGGACTTCGCGAGCTCCTCCGAGGCGAGATCGGCGCGCGCCGCCTCGAACCGCGGCTCGAACCCCTCGGGCGCCTCGCCCATGTGCGGCGCGATCACGGTGTCGATGATGGTGCGCGCGACCTCGAGCTCGTCCTTCTCGATCTGCTCGTTGGCCTGCGCGAGCGCCTCATCCCACTGGTTTTCAGCCTTGTTCGCGCGGGCGAACCAGATGGCGCCCGCGATGCCCACGATGCCGGCGACCAGCAGCGGAACCTGCCACGCATCGCGGAGCAGCGCGCGCAGCGAACCTCCGGCAGAGGTGCGTGGATCGGTTGTCGGGGTCTCTGCCATCGCTGTTCTCAGAATCCTTCCGAGCGTGCTTGCGCACTGGACCCGCCAATCCTTGGCGAGCCGGACGTCGTCCCGGGCCCGTGCCTCCGGGAACAGAATCCCGGGCGGCGACGCACCCGTTCGGTTCATCGGCAGGCAGGAAGAGAATCCTCAAAAGGCAAGAACTGCTCAGTCCGGGCGGTTCTGGCCGTCGCCGGTCCGCGGGGGCGGGTTCCCACCCTCGTCGACCTCGGACGCATCGACCTCGGACGCATCGACCACCGCCGTGCCCGTCAGCATCTCCGCCGGCCCGTCGCCGCGCGGGTGCAGGAAGGCGAGCAGCATCACCACCGGGCTCGCGACCGCGATGGACGACGCCAGCGCCCGCAGCGCGCGCCGGCCGACCGTCGCCGGACCACCCCGGGCGGCGATGATCCGCAGCCCGACGATCCGCTTGCCCATCGACCGGCCGAACAGGACATCGCCGAGCGCCCCCAGCAGCCAGCCGGACCCGAACACGAGGAGCGACGGCACCCCTTGCTTCAGGTCGGGCTGGAACGCCGGGATCTGGAGCAGGTCGAACGGCGTCCCGCGGACGAAGAACCACACGAACACCATGCCCGGCAGCATGTCGATGAGGAGCGCGGCGGCACGGCGGCCGAGGCTCGCCCCCCGCGCGGTCCGCGCAGGCCGTTCGGGGGCGGCGGCCGCCGCAGCGGCGGCGTCCTCCACGACCACCCGCGCGGAACGGCGCTCGAGATACGCGTCGGATCCGAAGATCACCGCCGCCAGCACCAGGGCGACCGACAGCACGCCGATGATCGGCAGGTGGATCCAGCCGCCCGATGCGAACCCGGGCGGCGCGAGCGACTGCTCGGGTCCGAGCGTCGACGAGGCGAACGACAGGCTGCGGAGGGAGGCGTAGGTCCGGCCCGCGGGCGATGGGGCGGCACTCGCGTCGCCGGCGTCGGGTGAAGTCCCGTCGCCGGGGCTGGCCGCGCGCGCGTCGCTCGGGCTCTCCGCACGCGCCCCTGCAGACGACCCCCCAGACGATCCCGTCGACGATCCCACGGTGACCACCGTCGCGCTCGGCCCGAACGGCCCCGCGAACCACGGCCGCGCGGGCTCCGCGAACTCCGCCCACGGCTGCAGCTGCCCGTCGCGGAGGATGCCGACGCGCAGCGTGTCGCCAGCTCGGTCGCCGCCACCCGACGCCATCGTCCCCGCACCCTCGCTCGACGCATCCAAGACCGACGAAGCCAAGGCCGATGAACCCAGGGCCGACGGAACCAGCGCCGACGGAACCCGCTCGACGATCACCGTCCGATTCGCCACCGCGAAGCCACCGAGCACACCCCGCGGTGGGATCGGCGCACCCGCGCGCTGCAGCCGCTCCGCGGTCCAGCCATCCTCGTTCCAACGGACGAGCGACAGCGCGCCGCCGCGGGCGCCGCCGCCGGCATCCGCCGCCGCCCCCATCGCCAACCATTCGGCACCGCGCGCGAACATGCGCACCGGCTCCGCGAGGTCGAAGGCCGGCAGCGGCCGCTCGACCCACGCCGAGCGCACGCCCGACTCGCACTCGACGGTGCCGAGCCAGAACTGGTCCGGCGAACGCGGGTCGACCCGCCGCACGCGCAGCAGCAGCGCCAGCGTGTCGCCGAACACCGCGGTCGCCCGGACATCGCCGTCGACCGGCGGCTCCGGCAGCACGATCGGCATCCCGCGCGGCATGGTGAACCAGTGCCCGACCGCCTCGTTCTTGACCGCGAACATGGTGGTGATGAACAGCCCCGCGCCGCGTTCGCCGCGCGTGACCACGACCACGCGCTGCCCCGACGCCGCGATGGCGCTCGGTTCGGCGGCGAAGCGCATCACCAGCCGCTCGGTCGGCGAGGGTTCGTCGACCGCATGGTGCATGAGCGCCCAGGTCGGTGGCCCGGCCACGCTGGTGCCACGCGTGCGATCCGACGGCGGCTCGACCTTGACCACCCACCAGAGATGTCCGTCACCCGCCGCCGCCAGCGGCAGCGTGCCGGGCAGATCCGCGCGCGCCGGCGACGCGAGCAGCGCCGGCAGCAGCACGGTCGCCAACGCCAGCGCCCACGACGCGCACGCCGCCCACAGCCGTGGGGCTGCGCGAACAAACACGCGAGGAAACACGCGAGGAAGCACGCGCGCGATCCGCACGCGCGCCGCGGCCGCACACCGTCGCCGACACCGCTCCCGGCACACGCCGGGCTTCGCCGCGCCCGCCTCGGTCATGAACCACCGCTCGGGCCGGGAACCCGCTCGCCGTCCGCGCCATCGACCGCGACCACATGCTGCACCGAATCGGGGCGCAGCAGCGCCACCAGATCCGTGAGCACGAAGAACTTCGGCTTCATCCGCTTCGCCATCGCGATCGGCGCGTCGAGGTAGATGCGCGCCTCCGCCTTCGAGCGCTCGCTGGTCACCGCGATGCGACGCGGGACCTTCGGCCACGCGCCCTGCGCGATGTTCGCCGCCTGCGCCGACTCGTATTCGCCGAGCGTCGCGGTGAGCAACCGCGCACCGCCCACCGACGCGACGGTCACCGCCGCCGGCAGCCCGTCGCGGCCGAACCGCACCGCGGCCTCGATCCCGTCGATCGCGCGGAACACGACCTCGTACCGCTCCGCGACCGGGCGGGAGAGATCATCTCCACCGTCCGCCGCAGCGAGGGGACGCACCGTGTAGGGCGCCTCGATCGCACGCATGCCGGCGAGCAGCCGCACGCTCTGCGGTGCCAGGAGCGCGAAGCCCTCGGCGCCCTGGGCGCTGGACCCTCCGGCACCCGTACCGCCCGCACCGGTGAGCAGCTCGCCCATCGCGCCATCGTCGACCCGCTCGAACACGGTGAGGCTGGTCGGCTCGCTGTCGAGCCGGAACATCCACCCCTGCGTGCCGTCGCTGCCGACCCAGAGCAGGTTGTTGCCGACCTTGGTCGCGCGCACCGCGCCGCGCCCGGCCGACGCAAGGAAGATGTCCGCCTCGCACTGGTCGAAGTGCTCGCCGTCCCGGTCGGAGTAGCGCAGCTCGAGCGACGCCCGCGACTCGAAGGTCTCGAGCCGCGCGACCCGCGCGTTGTGCCGCACGATCACCTCGGCGAGCAGCCGCTCGGCCTCGGCCAGTTCCGCGCGCAGCGCCTCGGGCGAACGCGCCCCGGCCCCGGCGACCGGCGTGGCTCCCTGCCCCTTCGGCGCGCAGCCCGCGCCCGGCACGGACAGCACCGCGAGCGAGATCGCGAGCGCGACCGACCTCGCCGCCGTCGCGACGCACATCGCGCCATCACCACGCGCCATCGAGCACCTCGCCGAGCTGTTCGGTCACCTCGCGGGTGGCGGCCTCGTCGAGCTTCGGATTGACCACCGGCATCGGCGTCTCACCCTCGGCGGCACCCTTCGCGAGGACGCGCCAGGTCTCGACCCCACCCGCGCTCTCAGTGCCCACCACGCGCAGCAGGCGCTTGCGCACCAGCAGCAGCATGAGCACGAAGCGGAAGCGCACGCGGTGCGGACGCTCGTCGCTCCCCAGGCGCTCGAAGAGGTCGATCAGCGTCTGGTCGTCGACGAAGCCGCGGCGCTTCTCATTGGGTGCGGCCACCACCGCGCGCCAGAAGGCGATCACGCCCTTCGGCCGCTGCGGCGACTCCCACCCCTGCTCGGAGAAGTCCAGCCGGACGAGCGGCGCGGAGAGGTCCTCCTCGCGCTCGACGAGCGCCACGACGCATTGCGATCCGGGCTCGAGCGGGACGCCGGTCGCCGCGCAATGCCCCGAGGATCGTCCGATGTCCCAAGTGGTCGAGATCCTGCTCATGAGCCTGCGATCATACGGCGGGATGCGTATCATCGCCCGCTCCGATGGCGACCATTTCCGACGCCTCCATCACCGACATCTTCCGCGCGGACGGACCCCTCGAGGTCGTGCTCGAGTTCGGCGTGATCTGGCTCGGCGTCTACGGGATGTTCCGCTTCCTGCGCGGCACGCGCGGCGCGGGCGTGGTGAAGGGCTTCTTCCTCGTCGCGATCGCGCTGGCGCTCGTCATCCGCGTCTTCGGCGATGCGACCGACGGCTTCAGCCGGCTGCGCTTCCTCTTCGACCGCGCGTTCAACCTGCTGGCGATCCTGCTGGTGGTCGTGTTCCAGCCCGAGCTCCGCGCCGCGATGGGCCGCCTCGGCCGCGCGCAGTTGTTCGCGGCGCGCCGCGTGCAGGTCACCGGACTCGCCGACGAGATCTCCGACGCCGCCGAGTTCCTCTCGCGCAACCGCTTCGGCGGACTGGTCGTGATCGAGCGCCAGATCGGCGTCGGCGACCTCGAGGGCGGCACCGAGCTCGACGCGAAGGTCTCCGCGACCGCGCTGCAGAGCATCTTCTGGCCGAACTCCCCGCTCCACGACCTCGCGGTGGTGATCCGCAACGGCCGCATCTGGGGCGCGGGCGTGCAGCTGCCGCTCGCCGAGGAAGGCACCGTCCCGAGCTCGCTCGGCGCCCGCCACCGCGCGGCCGCCGGCGTCACGCTCGACAACGACTGCATCGCGGTGGTCGTGAGCGAGGAGAACGGCGGCATCCGCATCGCCGAGTCCGGCAAGCTCTCCGAACCGATCCCGCCGAAGGAGTTCCGCGACGCCCTCCTGCGCCGCCTCTCGGCGCAGACGCCCGGCTTCGTGTTCGACCGCCGCGGAGAAGGGACCCCGTCATGAGCGCCCGAGACACGCAGCCCGGAGGCCCGGACGATCCCGAGCAGGCCCGCGCGCACGCGGCTCCGGCACGGACGACGCACGGCCGCCACCCGCACACCGAGGCGCACCCGCACGACCGCCGTCGCGACGACCGTCCGCATGATCCTCGCCACGATGCCCGCCACGATGCCCGCCATGACCCCCATCACGGCACCCGCCACGAGAACTGGCGCGATCGCCTGCTCGGCTACGCCACCGTCACCGCGACCAGCGCGCTCATCTGGTTCTGGGCGTCGAACCAGACCCGCCACAGCGCCGACGTGAACTGCCGCGTGCACTTCATCCCGGGCTCGGTCGAGAACCAGCTCGTCGGTCCCGAGGAGCCCGTGAGCGTGCGCGTCCAGCTGCTCGGCTCCAAGGTCGCGGTCGACCGCGCCGTCAGCGCGCTCAACGGGCGCACGCTCGACATCGCCGTCGGCACCCTCGGCGTGCCGAGCGACACCGGCGGCCACGACGTCGCGCTCGCCGACGTCCTCGCGCAGATGCCGCTGATCGCCGAGTCGGGCGCCACGGTGCGCGCGGTGCAGCCGACCTCGGCCACCGTCGCCATCGAGGCGCTCACCCGCCGCGACGCGAGCATCGCGCCGCGCTTCGGCGCCGCCCGCACCTCGGGCGAGACCGCGATCGATCCCTCGAAGGCCACCGTGCTCGTGCCGTCGGTCATCGCCGACAAGCTTCCGTCGACCCTCGTCGTCGAGGCCGCGCCCAGCGCCGAGATGCTCGCGCTGCTCGAGCCCGGCCGTCGCCACCAGGTCGAGGTGCCCCTCGTGCTCCCGCCGGAAGTCGCCGCGCTGGTCGGGCGCGCCCGCATCGACCCGCCGACGGCGCGCATCGTCTTCACCCTCGAGAGCGCCGAGCGCACGCTGGCGCTGCGTCAGGTCGCGGTGCAGGTCGCCGCAGCCACCGGCGAACTCGCCGGCCGCTCGGTCACGCTGTCGGCCGCCGACGAGTTCCTGCGCGATGTCGTGCTCGCCGGCCCCGAGGACTCCCTCCGCGCCATCGAGCGCGGAGAGGCGAAGGTCATCGCGATCGTCCACCTCGCCCGCGAGGACTTCGCGCGCCGCACCAGCCGCAAGGAGGTGACGGTGTGGATGCTTCCGCCCGGAGTGCGCGTGGTGAGCGTGGCTGGCGCGCCGACCTCGGCGCCGAGCGTCGGGGTCGAGATCGGCGAGACGAAATGATCTGCGCTGCGTGATCTGCGCTGGGTGCTGTGCGCCGCGTGATGTGCTCGGCGCGATCCGCGCACAACGCCATGTCACCGGCGCTGCGTGACGCGATTGAGCGCATCACGCCCACCCGTCACTGCGCCCCATCACTGCGCAGCATCACTCGGCCGCCGTCACTGCGCCACGCGCACCGCGTGATACGCCTTCTTGCCGCGGCGGACGAGGATCACCCCGCCCGGCAGCGCATGCTCGCTGCGCACGGTGAAATCCGCGCCGACCTTCTCGCCATTGACGCTGACCGCGCCGTTCTGCACGAACTCGCGCGCCTCGCGCTTGCTCGCCGCGCAGGTCGTACCGGTGATGAAGTCGACGATGCCCACGCCGGCCGACAGCGCCGCCGCCGTGACCTCGGTCGACGGCAGGTCGGCGGCGATCTCCGCGATCTGTCCCGCATCGAGGCTCCGCACATCGCCCGAGAAGATCGCCTCGCTGGTCGCGATCGCGCGCGCGAGCTCGGTCGCGCCGTGGGTCATGCGCGTCATCTCGGCGGCGAGCGTCTTCTGCGCCTCGCGCTTGCCGGGGTCGTGCGCCAGCGCATGCGCGAGCGCCTGCACCGCGTCGTGGTCGAGGAAGGTGAACCACTTGAGGAACTTCACGGCGTCGGCGTCGGTCGTGTTCAGCCAGTACTGGTAGAAGCGATACGGGCTCGTCTTGTCGGCGGTGAGCCAGATCGCGCCCTTCTCGGTCTTCCCGATCTTCTGCCCGTCGCTCGTGGTGACGAGCGGGCAGGTCGCGCCGAAGCTCTCGCCCTGCTCGATGCGGCGGATGAGGTCGATCCCCGACACGATGTTGCCGAACTGGTCGCTGCCGCCGAGCTGGATGGTGCAGCCCTCGCGCCGGTACAGGTGCAGGTAGTCGAACGCCTGCAGGATCATGTAGCTGAACTCGGTGTAGCTGATCCCCTGCTCGCGCCCCTCGAGCCGCGACGCGACCGAGTCGCGCGCGATCATCTGGTTCACGCTGAAGTGCTTGCCGATGTCGCGCAGCATCTCGAGGTACGACATCGACGCCAGCCAGTCGACGTTGTTGCGGATGACCGCGCCATTCGTCCCGTTGAAGTCGAGGAACCGGTCGAAGATCCGCTGCTGGCACTTCACGTTGTGCTCGACGAGCTCGCGCGTGAGCAGCTGCCGCTCGGCGCTCTTGCCGCTCGGGTCGCCGATCAGACCGGTGCCGCCGCCCGACACCACGATCGGCCGGTGCCCCGCGCGCTGCAGGTGCGCGAGCAGCTTGATGCCCATGAAGTTGCCGATGGTCAGGCTGTCGGAGGTCGGGTCGAACCCCGCGTAGCCCGTGCGCATCCCCGAGCCGAGGTGCGCGGCGAGCTCCGGCGAGGTCGTCTGGTGCAGGAGCCCACGCCAGGTGAGCTCGTCGAGGAAGCCGTTCTTCAGCATGGGTCTGGCCTGTCGTTCGTCGGTCGTTCGGAAGCGTTCAGTGCGCCGCCGCGAGCGCCGCGCGCTTCGAGGCGATCTTGGCGAGGAGGTCGGCCCAGCTCTTGTTGAAGCTGTCGCGGCCCTCGATCTGCAGCGTCTCCGCGAGCTTGGCGAGGTCGACGCCGGCGGCGGTCGCCGCGGCGAGCATCTTCTCGGCGGCCACGCCGTCGCCCGCCATCGCGCCCTGCGGGTTGCCCTTCTCGGCGACGGCGAGGAGCGTCTCCTCGGGGATCGTGTTCACCGTGTTCGGCGCGCCGAGCACATCGCAGTACAGGCTCGGCGACAGCGCGGGATCCTTGGTGCCGGTCGACGCCCACAGCACGCGCTGCTCGGTCGCGCCCTTCGCGGCGAGCGCCTTCCAGCGCGGGCTCGCGTGGAAGTCGAGCGCGGCCTTGAGCACGCGCCCCGCCATCGCGATGCCGACGGTGTTCTGCAGGTTCGCGGGCAGCGTCTTCGCCGTGCCGCGGTCCCAGCGCGAGACGAACACGCTCGCCACCGAGCACACGAACGGATCGAGACCCGCCGCGACGCGCCGCTCGATGCCGCGCGTGTACGCCTCGGCGCACGCGAGGTACTGCTCGCGCGAGAAGAGGAGCGTCACGTTGATCGGCACGCCGCGGAAGATGAGCTCCTCGATCGCGGGGCAGCCCTCGGGCGTGCCCGGGACCTTGATGTAGAGGTTCGGGCGGCCCGCGCGCGCGTGCAGGTCGACCGCCTGCGCGACGGTGCCCGCGGTGTCGTTCGCCAGCAGCGGCGAGACCTCGAGCGAGACCCAGCCGTCGACGCGCTTCGTCTTCCGGTGGATGTCGGCGAAGAGGTCGGCCGCGCGCGTCAGGTCGCTGATCGCGCAGGCGAAGAAGATCTCCTCGACCGAGTGCCCCTTGGCAGCCAGCTCGGCGACCTGCGCGTCGTACGCGTTGCCCGAGCCGATCGCCTTCTCGAAGATCGTCGGGTTCGAGGTCAGGCCGGTCACCGACAGGTCGCGGATGTACCGCGCCAGCGTGCCCGAATCGAGCAGCGTGCGGGTGATGTTGTCGAGCCAGAGCGACTGGCCGAGGGCGGCGAGACGGGCGGTGGGAAGCGCGGGGTTCGTCATGTTGGTGATCTCGGACGGGTCGTCGGCACACTAGCAGAGCGACCCGAGCACGGGCACGGCATCTCAGGCAACTTCCCCTCCCAGAAGGGCAGGGATTCTGCCGATGGAAGCCCGACTCACTCCGAGTCTCCGCCCACGGTCCCACCCGTGACTTCCCCGCGATTCCACCCGCGACTCCAACCGTGATTGAACCTATGGCCGCCAAGAAGACCCGCCCCGCCGCGAAGCGCCCGTCCCGCACGACGTCCACCGCACCCGCGCCGCGCAATGCGCCCGCACCGCGCGCCGAACCCTCCGCGCCCGTCGTCCCCGCCTGGCATGTCGCCCCCGACCGCACCAAGGCGTGGAAGCGCCTCACCGGCCTGGCCACGAACGGCAAGTCGATGGACCTCCGCAAGGCCTTCGCCAAGGACCGCACCCGCGGCGGACGGTTCGCCGTCGAGGCGCTCGGCATCCACCTCGACTACTCGAAGAACCTCGTGGACGGCGCCATCATGGACGCGCTCTTCGACCTCGCCGCCGAGTGCGGCGTGGCGAACCACCGCAAGGCCATGTTCGCCGGCGAGGCGATCAACCTCACCGAGAACCGCGCGGTGCTGCACATCGCGCTGCGCGCCCCCGCCGGCGCCGTGATCAAGGTCGACGGCCGCAACATCGTCCCCGACGTGCACGAGGTCCTCGGCCGCATGGAGCGCTTCGCCAACGCGGTCCGCAGCGGCGCCTGGCGCGGCCACACCGGCAAGCGGATCCGCACCGTCGTCAACATCGGCATCGGCGGCTCCGACCTCGGCCCCGTCATGGCCTACGAGGCGCTCAAGGACTTCTCCGACCGCTCGATCTCCTGTCGCTACGTCTCCAACATCGACGGCGAGGACTTCTACGAGAAGACCCACGACCTCGACCCTGCGGAGACGCTCTTCGTCGTCAGCTCGAAGACCTTCACCACCATCGAGACGATGACCAACGCACAGACCGCCCGCGCCTGGTCGCTGCGGAAGCTCAAGGATCCCGCGGCCGTCGCCAAGCACTTCGTCGCCGTCTCGACCAACGCCGCGGAGGTCTCGAAGTTCGGCATCGACACCGCGAACATGTTCGGTTTCTGGGATTGGGTCGGCGGCCGCTACTCGATGGACTCGGCCATCGGCCTCTCCACGATGGTCACGATCGGTCCCGCGAACTTCCGCGAGCTGCTCGCCGGCTTCCACGACATGGACGAGCACTTCCGCACTGCGGCGCCGCGCCGGAACCTCCCCTTCCTGCTCGCCCTCATCGGCCTCTGGAACCGCGACTTCCTCGGCTGCGAGACGGTCGCCGTGCTGCCGTACTGCCAGTACCTCCACCGCCTCAGCGCCTATCTCCAGCAGCTCGAGATGGAGTCGAACGGCAAGCGCGTCCAGCTCGACGGCACGCCCTGCCGCTGGCAGACCAGCCCCGTCATCTGGGGCGAGCCCGGCACCAACGGCCAGCATGCCTTCTACCAGATGATCCACCAGGGAACCTCGCCCGTCCCCTGCGACCTCATCGCCTTCGCGCAGCCGCTGCACGCGGTCGGCTCGAAGGAGGGCGGCGAGCACCACGACATCCTGATCGCGAACATCCTCGCCCAGGGCGAGGCGCTCGCGTTCGGCAAGACGCCCGACGAGGTCCGCGCCGAAGGCACGCCCGAGTGGCTCGTGCCGCACCGCACCTTCCCCGGCAACCGGCCCACGAACACGATGCTCATCGAGCGGCTCTCGCCGCGCATGCTCGGGCGCATCATCGCGCTCTACGAGCACAAGGTGTTCGTGCAGGGCTCGATCTGGCGCGTCAACAGCTTCGACCAGTGGGGCGTCGAACTCGGCAAGGTGCTCGCGAAGCGCATCATCCCGGAGCTGTCGGGCGCGGCGCCGGCGAAGGGTTCGAAGTCCACGTCCCCGAAGTCGCCGAAGTCGAAGGCCTCGAAGCCGGCGCACGACAGCTCGACGAACGCCTTGATCGCGAAGTACCGTCACTGGCGCGAGCGCGACTGACGGAGCCCTCCGCGACGAGACCACAACGCACGCCGCGTCGCGCGGCGGAGCGATCGCCGTGCCGCGGGTGCGAAGCGCCGCGAAAGCGCTCCACGCACCGCGCGTGCGATCCTTGCGCTGCGAACGCGATTCACGCGCCGCGAGCATGTCCACGCGCCGCGAGCATGCTCCACGCGCCGCGAGCATGCTCCACGCGCCGCAAAGGCGCGCGCGTCGCCCCGCTACACTCCCGCCGCGTGAACCGCCTCTACCTCGACGCCAACGCCACCACCGAGCCCGCCCCCGAGGTGGTCGAAGAGGTCGCGCGCGCCATGCGCGAGTCGTGGGCGAATCCGTCCAGCGTGCATCGCGCCGGCGGAGAGGCGAAGCGGCTGGTGGAGCTCGCGCGGGAGCGCCTCGCCCGACTCGTCGGATGCCAGGAGCGCGAACTCGTCTTCACCTCCGGCGGCACCGAGGGCGCGAACCTCGCGATCCGTGGCTCCCTCGAACACCTCGCCTCGACCGACCCCGCGCGCCGCGTGCTGGTGACGACCCGCTTCGAGCACAGCGCCGTGCGCGAACTCGCGCAGCAGCTCGAGAAGCGCGGCACGGAGGTCGTCTGGCTTCCGGGCGCGCCGCACGCAGCCGGCACACCCGACCTCGCCGCGCTGGACGCGCTACTCGCCGCCCGCGGCGACGAGATCGCCCTGGTGAGCCTGATGTGGGCCAACAACGAGACGGGCGCGATCACCGACATCGCCCGCGCAGGTGCGCTCTGCCGCCAGGGCGGCGTCCGCTTCCACACCGACGCCACCCAGTGGATCGGCAAGATGCCGACCGACTTCGCCGCGCTGCAGCTCGACCTCGCGAGCTTCGCCGCGCACAAGTTCCACGGACCGAAGGGCATCGGCGCGCTCTACCTGCGGCGGACGGTCCGCATCACGCCGCAGACCTTCGGTGGTCCGCAGGAACGCGAGCGCCGCGGCGGCACCGAAAACGTGCCCGCCATCGCCGGACTCGGCGTCGCGGCCGAACTCGCACATACCTGGCTCTCGGGCGACGGCTCGGCCCGCGGCGCCGCGCTGCGTGATGTCTTCGAACGCGCCGTCGCGTCGCAGACGGGTGCTGTGGTGCACGCCCACGGCGCGCCGAGGCTCTGGAACACGACCAATCTCGGCTTCGCCCGCCTCGAGGCCGAGGCGATCCTGATGCTGCTCTCCGAGCGCGGCGTCGCGGCATCCGCGGGAGCCGCGTGCTCCTCGGGATCGCTCGACCCGTCCCCCGTCCTCCTTGCGATGGGCATCGCGCCCGAGGTTGCGCACGGCTCGATCCGCTTCAGCCTCTCGCGGACGACCACCTCCGAGCAACTCGAGGAGGCCGCGACGCGCGTCATCGCCGCGATCGAACGGCTCCGGTCCTCCACCAGCACCGCGCTCGGCGGCTGACGGCCGCGACCGCGCGTCCGCTGGCACTGGCGACGGGACGCATCACGCGCGCGCTGGCCCCACGGACATCCATCGCCAAAAACAGATCGGACCCGGCGATTGCCGGGTCCGACGAAGTGCGGTCGAGAGGACTTGAACCTCCACGGGTTGCCCCACTAGTACCTGAAACTAGCGCGTCTGCCATTTCGCCACGACCGCGTGGGACGGAGAGTGTAGAGCACGGCGGGATTTGGTTCAACCTCCCGAACGGCTGGCTTCTGCGCCTCCGATTCGTCGGGAGAACCCGTGGCCGAGCCGCAATCGCTTCGCTCGCGAAAGGTCCAGCAAAAACGCAGGCAGGGCGAGAGGAGCCTCTTCGCCCTACCTGCGCTACGCGAATGGACCTGAGGGCTGCCCGGCGGCTGGAGACCGTCCGGGGAGCACGGCTGTTCGCTTGCTGCGCCACGAGCGAGGGACGTCCGCACCGCTCCGACACGGTGTTCCGCCAGCCCCGCTACGGGCGCTTGTGCATGCTGTCCGACGCCACGCCGACCGCCGAAGGCGGCTGGCGGGTGGATCACTCGTCCTCGTCGCCGTCGTCGTCCTTCGGGGCGGGACCCTTCTTCGCGGTGCCTTCGTTGGCCGCCATGCGCTTCTCGATGACGCGCTGGCGGATCTCGGCGAACATCGCGGGGTTCTCCTTGATGAACGCCTTGGCGTTCTCGCGGCCCTGACCGATGCGCGTGGTCTTGTAGGCGAACCACGAGCCGGACTTCTCGATGATGTTCTCCTCGACGGCGAGGTCGACCAGGTCGCCCGTGGTCGAGATGCCCTCGTTGAACATGATGTCGAACTCGGCCTCGCGGAACGGCGGGGCGATCTTGTTCTTGACGACCTTCGCGCGGACGCGGTTGCCCACGTTGCGCTCGCCGTCCTTGATCGCGCCGATGCGGCGGATGTCGATGCGCACCGAGGCGTAGAACTTGAGCGCCTTGCCGCCGGTGGTGGTCTCGGGCGAGCCGAACATCACGCCGATCTTCTCGCGGAGCTGGTTGATGAAGATCACGATGCACTCGCTCTTGGCGATGGCGCCGGTGAGCTTGCGCATGGCCTGCGACATGAGCCGGGCCTGGAGGCCGACGACGGAGTCGCCCATCTCGCCCTCGATTTCGGCCTTCGGGATGAGGGCCGCGACCGAGTCGATGACGATGATGTCGACCGCGTTGGAACGAACCAGCATCTCGCAGATCTCGAGCGCCTGTTCGCCGGTGTCGGGCTGCGAGACGAGCAGCTCGTCGAGGTTGACGCCGATGCGCTTGGCCCAGGAGGGATCGAGCGCATGCTCGGCGTCGATGAAGGCGGCGACGCCGCCGGACTTCTGGGTGTTGGAGACGACGGTCAGCGCGAGGGTCGTCTTACCCGACGACTCCGGTCCGAAGATCTCGATGATGCGGCCGCGCGGCAGACCGCGCCCGCCGAGCGCGAGGTCGAGGCTGAGCGCACCGGTGGGGATGGACGGGATCGGCGCCAGCGAGTCGCCGTCGAGCTTCATGATCGAACCCTTGCCGTACGCCTTCTCGATCGCGCCCATGGCGCGCTCGATGGCGGCAAGCTTGCCCTTGCGCTCCTCGGCCTGCTTCGCTGCATCGGCCTTGGACATCGCCGGAGCGGCAGAGGCCGCTGGCGCCACCGTGGCGGCGCGGGGCTTGTCCTCAATGCTGGTCGCGGGGCGGGCGTTGGTATTGGTGGGAGTCGGCATCGGAGTCGTTCCTGTGGCGGGTCGGCTGCCGGCGGCGGTGTTCGCGTTGGCAGGCGTGCTGTTCTTTCCGTTCTGAGTCGCTGCGACCATCTGTATCCCCTTCTCTTGCGGGTTGGGGGCACGACGGTCCTGAAATCAGGCGTTTTTTGCGCCCTCATCACGGTTGCCATTCGCGCCCGAACTTGTGCCGGCCTTGCGGTGCCGGCCTGCGTTGCTGACGGTGCTGTGCTGAAGGCACAGTGCGGAACTTCGTTTGGAACCGAACAGAATCCGCTCGTCCGTTCGGTGTATGTTCGTACATTACCACATCGGCAGCATCTGCAAGGGCGACCCTACTTTTTTCCGAACAAATTTCTGAGATGTCTTGGGGGGCATGGCGCGAGGCCGCCAACCGGTGAGTTCCAGAGAGGCTCACGCGTGGTTTCGACGAGGCTCCGGGCGCGCGCGCGACGCGTCTCGGAAGCATGCGTGAAGCGTCCACGAGGCGCCGACGAGATGTCGACGAGAGGCCGATGGGACCCCACACGGGCACAACCACCCACTCCCCCGCGCGCCTCGGCACCGCAACATCCTGTCAGGTCAGTAGTTCGGCGTCGGCGCCCGGAACTGCGACATGTCGATCGACTTGAAGTAGGCGATCGTGCGGGCGAGACCCTCGCGCAGAGGCACCTTCGGCTCCCACCCGAGTCGGGCACGTGCCAGCGTGATGTCGGGCTTGCGCTGCAGCGGATCGTCGGCGGGGAGCGGCTTCGCCTTGATGATCGGCGAGGTGCTTCCCGAGAGTTCGACCGTCATCTCCGCAAGCTCGCGGATGGTGAACTCGCCGGGGTTGCCGATGTTCACCGGCCCGGGGAGGTCGTCCGGCGCGTTCATGAGCGACAGGAAGCCGTCGAGCAGGTCGTCGACGTAGCAGAACGAGCGGGTCTGGGTGCCCTCGCCGTAGATCGTGATCGGCTCGCCCGCGAGCGCCTGGCGGATGAAGTTGCTCACCACGCGCCCGTCGTAGGGGTGCATCCGCGGCCCGTAGGTGTTGAAGATGCGCACCACGCGGATGTTCACCTTGTTCTGGCGGTGATAGTCGAAGAACAGGGTCTCCGCGGCGCGCTTGCCCTCGTCGTAGCAGGCGCGCGGTCCGATGGGATTCACGTTGCCGCGGTAGCTCTCGGGCTGAGGGTGGACGTCGGGGTCGCCGTAGACCTCGCTGGTCGACGCATGGAAGATCTTCGCGCGCACGCGCTTGGCGAGGCCGAGCATGTTCATCGCGCCCAGCACGCTCGTCTTCATGGTCTTGATCGGGTTGAACTGGTAGTGGCCGGGGGCCGCCGGGCAGGCGAGGTTGAAGATCTCGTCGACCTCCAGCATGATCGGCTCGGTCACGTCGTGGCGGATGAACTCGAAGTTCTTGCAGTCGAGCAGGTGCTCGATGTTCGACTTCTGGCTCGTGAACAGGTTGTCGAGGCAGATCACGTCGTGCCCCATCGCGACCAGGCGGTCGCAGAGGTGGGAACCGAGGAAACCGGCGCCGCCGGTGACGAGGATGCGCTTGACCATGGGGCGGGAATGGTACGGGAAACGCCGTGCGGGAGTCGGCTTGCGGAGCGGTGACCCCCGAGCGACGATGGCCCGCATGCCCGATCGCGCGCGCCACCCCGAAGAACGCCCGAGGCTCGTCGTCGGCACCATGACGGGCACCAGCATCGACGGCGACCTCGACGCGGCGCTGGTCTCGGTGCACGGTCGCGGGCTGCACATGCGCGCGCGCGTCGAGGCGACCGGATCCTGGCCGCTGGGCGAGGTCGCCGACGACCTCCGGCGCATCGCGGCGCAGGAGCCGCTCCCCGCGCGCGAGTTCGCCCGCATCGCCCGCGCGTTCGGCGACGTGCATGCGCAGGCCCTCGGGGAACTCTGCTCCAACGCCGGGGTGCAGCCCGACCTCGCGGTGCTCCACGGCCAGACCGTGTTCCACGCGCCGCCGCTCACCTGGCAGCTGATCGACCCGTGGCCGACCGCGGCGCGGCTCGGATGCCGGGTGCGCTACGACCTCCGCAGCGCCAACGCGGTGAGCGGAGGCCAGGGCGCCCCGATCACGCCGCTCGCCGACTTCGTGCTGTTCGCCGGCGGACTCGGCTCCACGCTGGTGATGAACCTGGGCGGCTTCATCAACGTGACCCTCGTGCCGCGGCGCGTGGACGGCGTCGGCGCGATCCGCGGCTTCGATGTCTGCGCGTGCAACCACCTGCTCGACCGCGTCGCGCGCACGCGGCTCGGTACCCCCTTCGACCGCGACGGCGCGGCCGCCGCCCGCGGAACCGCGGACGCCGCCCTGATGCGCGGCATCTCGGAGGCGATCGCCCCCCCGCTCGCCCCCGGCGCCGCGCGGCGCTCGCTCGGCACCGGCGACGAAGCGGCACGGCTCGTCGAGCGGACCGCGGCGCTCGCGCCCGACGATGCCTGCCGGACGGTCGTCGAGGCGATCGCGGACGCAGCGATGCGGGTGATCGAGTCCGAGCTCGGCGCGCCCTCCGCCGACATCCGCATCGCGGGCGGCTCGGCGCGCCACCGCGCACTGCAGGACGCCCTCGCGCGGCGATCGCGCGCGACCGTACGTACCACCGACGAGAGCGACGGCATTCCCGTGCAGATGCGGGAGGCTGTCGAGATCGCGATCCTCGGCGCGCTGGCCGACGACGGCGTGCGCTACTCGCTGCCGCAGGTGACGGGCGCGACGAGCGTGGTGCCCGAGTCGGCTGTGCTCGAAGCCGCTGCGGAAACCGCGGTTTCCAACGAAAGAACGCAGGTCTGAACCCAGTCTTCACCGTTTCTTGACAGGCTCACTCGGTCAAGCCGTATCTTTCCGCCCATGTCGAATGCGAAGGCACAGGTCCTGATCGTGGAGGACGAGCCCGAGATCGCGGAACTCATCGAGTTCCACGCGGAGCGGGCGGGCATGCGTGCCCGGAAGGTCCACAGCGGCCGGATCGCCCTCGATGTGATCAAGCGCGAGAAGCCCGACCTGATCGTGCTCGACCTGATGCTCCCCGACCTCGATGGCCTCGAGGTCTGCCGGAAGCTCAAGCAGGGCGAGGACACCCGCGGCATCCCGATCGTGATGGTGACGGCGAAGGGCGAGGAGGCCGATGTCGTGGCCGGTATCGAGCTCGGCGCCGACGACTACGTCACCAAGCCATTCAGCCCGCGCGTCCTCATGGCGCGCCTGCGGAACGTCCTTCGCCGAGCCGGCATCGCCGACGAGCCCGCGCCCACGACCGACCGCCTGGTGCTCCTCGACGCCAAGCTCGTGATCGACCTCGACCGCCACGAGGTCAGCTGCGAGGGTCGCAAGATCGACCTGACGCTCACCGAGTTCGGCATCCTGCACTACCTCGCGAGCCGCCCCGGCTTCGTGCGGACGCGCGACCAGATCATCAGTTCGGTGCACGGCAAGAACACCGTGCTTTCAAGCCGTACCGTCGACGTGCACATCACCGCGCTGCGCCGAAAGCTCGGCGCCCTCGCGGATTGCGTCGAGACGGTGCGCGGAGTGGGATACCGGTTCTCCGAGGGCAGCCTCGACGAGGAGTGAACCGTGGCACGCCGGCGGCGCCGCGCGCGGGTGAGCTTGGGGGGCTCCCCCTCGCACGCATCGGGGTGGCGGCGCGCGTCGGCGAGGGAAGTGAAGGACCGCAGAGAGAGATGATGAACCTGGGAATCCAATCGACCCTCGCGGCCTCCGCGGACTCGTTCGGCGTCGTCGGATGGGGTCTTGCCGGCCTGCTTGCCGCGGGCTGGATCGGGACCTCGCTGATCCGGCGTCGGAGCCGTGCCCGCTTCGAGCAGCGTCTGCTCGCGGACGACGAGCCGCTGCACGAGGAGGAGCGCTTCCCCCTGCTCGACGCCGTCGCCAGCGCGAGCATGCGGCGCATCCGCGTCGAGCGCCAGCGGCAGGTGCGCGCAAGCGACCGCCTCGCCGACGTCGAGCGCATCCTGCAGGCCACGCCGATTGCGGTGATCGCACTCGACCACATGCAGCGCATGATCTCGGCGAACCCCGCCGCGGAGCGCCTGCTCGGCTTCGAGGAGCGCGCCGCGCGTGGCCGGCTGCTGCAGGAGATCGTCCGCCAGCCCCCGATCAACCGCGCGGTCGGCTCGGCGATGCAGGACGGCGGCCGATTCGACGGAGAGCTGCACCTCGAGCTGGAGACGCCGATCGAGGTGCAGGTCCGATGCGAGCCGCTGCAGTCCGAGTCGCAGCCGCCGGGACTCGTCATCAGCCTCGTCGACGTGACCCGCATGCGCCGCCTGGAGTCGATGCGCAGCGAGTTCGCCGCGAACGTCTCGCACGAATTGCGGACCCCCATCACCAACATCAAGGGATACGTCGAGACCCTGCTGCAGGTCGGGGTCGAGGATCCCGAGCGGATGCGCAAGTTCCTCGAGATCGTCCACCGGAACACGGTGCGGCTCTCGGGCATCGTCGAGGACATCCTCACCCTCGCCTTCCTCGAGGAGCCCGAGGCGAAGCAGAGCCTGGCGCGTCTTCCCATGCCGGCCGGTGAGATCGTCCGCCAGGTGGTTGAGGACCTCGGCTCGGCGGCGAACGCCAAGTCGATCAAGGTGCTCACCCGCGGCGCCAGCGACGCCATCGTGCTCGCCAACCGCTCGCTCGCAGAGCAGGCGCTGGCCAACCTGGTCTCCAACGCGATCAAGTACTCCGGCGAGCGCACCGAGGTCCTGATCGAGGTCATCGACGAGGGCGAGTTGGTCCGCTTCGCCGTCCAGGACCAGGGCCCCGGCATCGCGACCAAGCACCTCCCCCGCATCTTCGAGCGCTTCTACCGGGTCGATAAGGCGCGCGCCCGCACCCAGGGCGGCACCGGTCTCGGACTCGCGATCGTGAAGCACATCGCGACCATCCATGGCGGGCAGGTCGAGGTCAGCAGCCAGGTCGCGCAGGGCAGCCGGTTCAGCCTGCTGCTCCCTCGGGGTCAGGCCCGAACGAAGTCGCTTGCAGCGGGCTAAACCCCTGCGATGCGCCGATTTCCCTTGCATTGAACTTGATCTTTACATGATCTTGATGGGCTGCAGCGACCCTCCCGCGCGTCAAGAGACCTTCATAAACGCCGAAACTCCGTCCGCTCTGTAAGGAAACCGTTCAGGACACCCTTCAGGATCCACCCAGGACACACTCCATGAAGACCACCATCACGTTCGCTGCCAAGCTCGCCTCGCTGAGCCTCCTCGCCGGCGCCTCCGCCATGCTGCTCGCCGCGGCCCCCGCCGCCGACACGGCCAATCAGGACATGAAGGCGCTCAAGGGCGCCATCAAGGTCGACGGTTCGTCGACCGTGTACCCGATCACCGAGGCCATCGCCGAGGAGTTCAACAAGGTCGCCTCGAAGGTTCGCGTGACCGTCGGCATCTCGGGCACCGGTGGCGGCTTCAAGCGCTTCTGCGCCGGTGAGATCGACATCTCGGACGCCTCGCGTCCGATCAAGAAGTCCGAGGCCGATGGCGCGGGCAAGGCGAGCGTCGAGTTCGTCGAGCTCCCCATCGCCTACGACGGCCTGACCATCGTCGTGAACCCCAAGAACACCTGGTGCACCTCGCTCACCGTCGACCAGATCAAGAAGATCTACTCGGCGTCGGGCGGCGTGAAGACCTGGAAGGACATCGATCCGTCGTGGCCGGAGAAGGCGATCAAGGTCTACTCGCCGGGCACCGACTCGGGCACCTTCGACTACTTCAAGGAAGTCACCGTCGGCAAGGATGGCTCGATCCGCAGCGACATGAGCGTGTCCGAGGACGACAACGTCCTGGTCCGCGGCGTGTCGGGTGACGAGGCGGCCATCGGCTTCTTCGGCTGCGCGTACTACTTCGAGAACAAGGACAAGGTCAAGGCCATCGCCGTCGACGGCGGCAAGGGCGCCGTGCCCGTCAGTGTCGAGAGCATCGAGAACGGCTCCTACGCGCCGTTCAGCCGCCCCCTGTTCATCTACGTGAACAAGAAGAGCGCCGAGCGCGCCGAGGTCGACGCGTTCGTCGACTTCTACCTCAAGAACGCCGCCACGCTCGTCGGCGAGGTCGGCTACGTCAAGCTCCCCGAGGCGATCTACGCCAAGGTGGGCAAGAACTGGGATGACCGCCGCACCGGCACCCAGTTCTCCGATGCCGAGGGCAAGGCCGTCACTGGCTCGCTCGCCGACATCTACAAGTGATTCCGAACGCGCATCCGCAGGACGGCGGCGAAAGCCGCCGTCCTGCTTTGACAGGGAACCTCCACCGACGCTCGCAGGAACTTCACGCGTCGTCGCGAGGCTTTGACGGTTGTTCGGGACGGGTAGATTGCCCGCCCCACGCTGGATCCACCAAGTGACCGCCCTGCCCTCCAACTCCGCGACCCGCGATGTCACCCGGCTGGGCCGTCCCAAGTCGGTGTCCAAACGCGTCCTGCGGGAGCGGATCATCGTCGGGACGCTCGCCGTCGCGGCCTGCTTCTCGATCCTGGTCACGACCACGATCATCGTGGTGCTCGCGCGCGAGACCTGGGGCTTCTTCCAGTTCGACGAGGTCACGGTCGGCGAGTTCTTCGGCAGCACCGAGTGGAATCCCCTGCTCGGCGCCGAGAAGCACTTCGGCATCTGGCCGCTGATCTCGGGAACGCTGCTGGTCACGGCGATCGCCGCGTCCTTCGCGCTGCCCATCGGCCTCATTTCGGCGATCTACCTGAGCGAGTACGCCTCGCCCAAGGTGCGGGCCACCCTGAAGCCCGCGCTCGAGATCCTCGCGGGCGTGCCCACCGTCGTGTACGGGTTCTTCGCACTGACCGTGATCACGCCCCTGCTCAGCAAGCTCAGCCCCGCCTTCGGCAACTACAACGCCATGAGCGCCGGCCTCGCGACCGGCATCATGATCCTCCCGATCGTGTGCTCGATGTCGGAGGACGCGCTCCGCGCCGTGCCGAGGAGCCTCCGCGACGGCGCGTTCGCCCTCGGCGGCACGCGGTTCGACGTGTCGGTGAAGGTGGTGGTCCCCGCCGCGCTCTCGGGCGTCGTCGCGGCGTTCCTCCTCGCGATCTCGCGCGCGGTCGGCGAGACGATGATCGTGGCGCTGGCCGCCGGCGGCATCGCGCAGATCACCGCGAACCCGAGCGCCGAGGTGCAGACCATGACTGCGTACATGGTGCAGATCTTCCTCGGCGACGCCCCCGCGTTCGGCGTCGAGTACAAGTCGAGCTACGCCGTCGCGGCGACGCTCTTCGTGATGACCTTCGTGCTGACCATGATCGGCCAGTACATCCTGCGGCGCTTCCGCGAGGAGTACGACTGATGTCGGTCGCCCGCTCCGCCTCCGGGCGCGTGCTCACCAACCGCGCCTTCCTGATCACCTGCCTGCTCGCGACCAACGTCGCGATGCTCGTGCTCGCGGTGCTCCTGATCTCGATCTTCTGGCAGGGCTGGGACACGCTCAGCTGGAAGTTCATCACCAGCTTCGCGTCGCGCAAGCCGTCCGAGGCGGGCATCCTCGCGCCGCTGATGGGCTCGGTGTGGGTGTGCTCGATCTGCGGACTCGTGGCGCTCCCGCTCGGCGTGGGCACCGCGGTGTTCCTCGAGGAGTTCGCGCGGAAGTCGCGGTTCACCCAGGTCGTGCAGACCAACATCATGAACCTCGCGGGCGTGCCGTCGATCGTGTACGGCATCCTGGGACTGACGGCGTTCGCCCGCATGTTCGGCGCGTTCGGAACCAACGTCGACGAAGCGATCACGCTCGGCAACGAGGAGAGCCTGCTGTTCCTGCGGCTGCCCTTCGGCTCGAGCGTGCTCGCGGGCGGACTGACGCTGATGCTCGTGATCCTGCCGGTCGTGATCATCTCGACGCAGGAGGCGCTGCGCGCGGTGCCGAGCTCGCTGCGCGCGGGCGCGTTCGCGCTCGGCGCGACGCGGTGGCAGACGGTGTGGGGCATCACGCTGCCGGCGGCGATCCCCGGCATCATGACGGGCGCGATCCTGTCGATGAGCCGCGCGATCGGCGAGAGCGCGCCGCTGCTCGTGCTCGGCGGACTGCTGCTCGTGTTCAACACCCCTGAGAACCTGATGAGCGACTTCGCGATCCTGCCGCTCCAGATCTACAACTGGGCCGGCCGGCCGCAGGACGATTTCCACGCGATCGCCGCCAGCGCGATCATCGTCCAGCTCGCGGTCCTCCTCCTCTTCAACGGCGTCGCCGTGTTCATCCGCCAGAAGCTGCAGAAGCCACTTCAGTGAATCGTTCCGAAGCGAGCAACGCCATGCAGACCGAGTCGACCAGCTCCACGCCCCACTCCGCGCACGGACACCATGTGAAGCCCCTGGCCGTCCAGCCGGCGCACGCCGCCGCGGCGGGCACCGAGACGGCGATCACCGTCCGCGCGTTCTCGAGCTGGTACGGCTCGTTCCAGGCGCTGAAGGGACTCGAGCTCGACATCCCGGCGCGGCACGTGACGGCCTTCATCGGACCGTCGGGCTGCGGCAAGAGCACCTTCCTGCGGTGGATCAACCGCATGAACGACACCATCCCCTCGGCGCGCGCCGAGGGCACGCTCGACCTCCACGGCGAGGACCTGCTGGCGAAGTCGCTCGACGTCGTCGACCTGCGCCGCCGCGTGGGCATGGTGTTCCAGAAGCCGAATCCGTTCCCGAAGTCGATCTACGACAACGTGGCGTTCGGCCCCCGCCTCCATAAGACCTACTCGCGGGCCGAGCTCGACGAGCTGGTGGAGCAGAGCCTCCGCTCGGCGTCGATCTGGAACGAGGTCAAGGACCGCCTGCACAGCTCCGCGCTCGGACTCTCGGGCGGCCAGCAGCAGCGCCTGTGCATCGCGCGCGCCATCGCGGTCGGACCCGAGATCCTGCTGATGGACGAGCCCTGCTCGGCGCTCGATCCCAAGTCGACGCTCGCGATCGAGGAGCTCATCGAGGGCCTCGCCGACCGCTACACGATCGTGATCGTGACCCACAACATGCAGCAGGCGGCCCGCGTCTCGGACCAGACCGCCTTCTTCTTCGAAGGCCGGCTCATCGAGGCGGGCAATACGGAGAACATCTTCACCAAGCCGAAGAACAAGCAGACCGAGGACTACGTCACCGGTCGGTTCGGCTGACCCTCGAGGGGATTCCCACCATGCCAGTCCACCTGCAATCGCGCATCATCGACCTCCGACGCAACCTGCTCGCGCTGGGCGCGCTCGTCGAGCAGCGCGTGGCGAATGCGGTCGAGGTCATCCGCGACGGCGATGTGGACCTCGCGCGCATGGTTCGCTCGGGCGACGCCGAGATCGACCAGATGCAGCTCGACCTCGAGAACGAGTGCATGCGCCTGCTGGCGCTGGGCAGCCCGGTCGCGAGCGACCTCCGCATGATCCTGACCGCGATGCGCGTCTCGAACGAGCTCGAGCGCATCGCCGACATGTGCAAGGGCATCTCGAAGCGCGTCATCCGGCTGGTGGAGGCGGGCAGCTACCGCTATCCGCCGGCGCTGCTGCAGATGGCCGAAGCGGCGCTCAGCATGATCCGCGACGTGCTGGTCGCCTTCTCGAACGAGGACATCAAGCGCTGCCTCGAGATTCGCCGCGCCGACGCGTACGTCGACAACCTCAACCGCGAGGTCGTGGCGTGGGCGCGGGAGTGGATCAACGACGACGTCGAGAAGTCGGGCGCCGCGATCGAGCTGCTGACCATCTCGCAGCGCGTCGAGCGGCTCGCCGACATCGTGACCGCGATCGCTGAGGACACGGTGTTCCTGGTCGAGGGCCGGCTCGTGCGCCACGGCGTCGAGTGAGGTTGGGAGGCCTCGGTCGGGGAACCCTGGCCGTGAGACCTCGCCGGCAGACCTCGGCCGGCAGTCCTCGGCCGGGCATTCCGAGCGTCGTGTGGCGAGGGTTCGCCCCAGCCCCGCAGACTGCACCGATTTCGCTTTGGGAGGGATGCGCGGGCGGCGAAGCGCCGTGCCTCCGCGGGTTTTGCTCGCCTTTCGCACAGGCTGGCGTAGACTCGCCCCAACTCGAAAATGCGAATGCGCGCCTCCAGTCGCCTGAGACTCGAACGCCAGCCCCATCCGATCACGGATGCGCGGGCGGAGCGTGTCTTTCGGCAGGCGGTGGCGCACGAGATGCTGCTGGCGCGCGAGACGGCGCGCGAGCGGACCTTCGACCCGAACGATGCGCGGTGGCGGCTGGCGACCGAGACGCAGCGCGCGCTGCAGGGCGCGGTGCTCGCCCATGAGGACCGCCGGCAGCTGCTGGCGCTCGCGACGCGGCTCGGGATCCGCACCTTCGATGCGAACCTGATCCTCGCGGTGGTGCAGGACCGTGCCCGCCGCGGCGAGACGCTCGAGAGCGCGGCGCCGACCATCGCGATCATTCCCAAGCCCGACATGGATGCCTCGACGGTCGCCGTGCGCGGGCGTCGAGAGGTCGATGCGCGGCCTTCGCCGGGAGCGCGCTCGGCGGCACGGCCGGCGATGTTGCCCACGATGTGCTTTGGGATGTGGGCCCCGCTCGAGTCGGCCTGGCTCTGGGTCGGCGCGATCGTGCTGGCGATGGCCGCCGATGCGGCGCTGATCGCGTGGCTGATCTTCGGCTGAGACTCGGATGATCGCGGCGATGGCGTCGCGATGCGCGGAGATCCGCGCGTGTACGCCCTGTCCGTCAGGCCGCGAGCACGAGACGGACTTCGCCGTTGTCGCTGCGCTCGGCGAATCCCAGCTCGACCAGCGCCTCGAGGGCGGCGAGCTGCTCGGCGGACTTCTTGCTCATGCCCCAGCAGCCGGTGAAGCGGCGCTCGCCGAGCGCGACGCAGATCTCGAAGCACTTCGCGTGGTCGGGGCCCTTCTCGTCGAGCACGATGTAGGCAGGCGAGCCGAGATCCTTGCGCTGCAGCGACTGCTGGAGCACGCTCTTGAAGTTCTGCTGGTGCCCAAGCTTCGTCGACTCCTCGATGCGCGACTCGAGGCAATGGAGGACGAAGACGCGGGCGGGTTCGAGGCCGCCGTCGAGGTAGATCGCGCCGACCACCGCCTCGAAGAGCGCCGCGAGCAGCGACTGCGGAAGCAGCGCCCGGTCGCCCATGCCCTTGCCGAGCTGGACCGCCTCGGCGAGCCCGAGCTCGATCGCGATCTCGGCGCAGACCCGGCGGCTGACGGCGTTCGACTTGATCTTCGTCAGTTCACCCTCGAGGTCGACCGGGAAGCGCCGGTAGAGGTACTCGCAGACGATGGCGCCGAGGATGGCGTCGCCGAGGAACTCGAGACGCTCGTTGCTTGCCACGCGGGTGCTCGCGATGGAGGCATGGATCAACGACTGGGACAGGTATCCCTGGTCGGAGAACCGATAACCGATCCGTTGTTCGATGACGTCGAGCCCGATTGCTTCGCTCATGAGACACGCCGGCCTTTCGGAGGTCCCGAGGAACTCCGTCGCGCCGGCGCTGTGCCGAATCGAAGGAGAAAGCCTCGGTGCAAGGCGCGAGAGGCGCCTTTGCCGTGTTCGAAGCGGGTTCTCCAGGCGCCGCGAACGTCGCGGAGGCTGGAGGACGGGCATCGAACACCCAAAATCTAACGCGATATCGGCGGTTGCCAACGGATGCTTCGAAGAACCCGTGAATTCTTCCCCGCCGGACGGGTTGCGGAGCAGCCTCGGGTCTGTTAGTCTCGTCGACTCGCTTTCGAGGTCCTTATGCACTATCCGCACAAGCTCAGCCGCATCAAGAAGATTCGCAAGGTCGGTTTCCGCAAGCGCATGTCCACGCGCAAGGGCCGCAAGATCATCAATTCGAAGCGCCGTCTCGGCCGCTCGCTCCGCACCCGCTGACGCGGATTCGGCGCCTGCTGGTCGGAGCGCAACGCGTTCGCGCCGTTTGATTCGTGTTCGAGCGATGCTTCCTTCGGGAAGTCCTCGCAACTGGACCGGGCTGACGAACGCCGAAACGCGCTGTTCGAACCGATGACACCCACGAACACCGCACGCGCGGTCTCCCTCGGAGATCGCGCGTGTCTTTTTTCGTGCCTCGCATGGGCAGCCCCCGATAGCGTGGGCGCATGGGCGCTCCCCGACTCGACCGACACATCCTGCTGATCGGCCTCCGCGCGTCGGGGAAGTCGACGCTCGGCCGCGCGCTGGCGACGGCGCTCGGGGGCGTGCCCTTCGTGGATCTCGACGACCACACGCGGGAGGCGCTCGGCGCGACGACGGTGCGCGAGGCGTTCCTCCGTGCGGGCGAAGACGGCTTCCGTGCCGCTGAGGCCGAGGCGCTCGCGCGCGCGCTGCGGCGTGGCGAGGCGCATGTCCTGGCGCTCGGTGGCGGCACGCCCACCGCGCCGGGTGCCGCGGCGCAGATCGCAGAGGCGCGCCGCGAAGGGCGGGCGCTCGTGGTGTTCCTCGATCCCCCGCTGTCGACGCTGGCCGAACGGCTGGCCGCCCATGAAGGCGACCGCCCCAGCCTGACAGGCCGGGGCGTCGTGGCGGAAATAGGCGATGTCGCGGCGGTGCGGCGGCCGCTTTACGCGGCGCTGGCCGACCTGCGCCTCTTGGAACCCTTGGACGAGGCGTCGTTGGTCTCGATCATCACTTCGCAGGTGGGTTCGGCGTCGGCGACGGCGGACGCCTGAGCGGCCGCGTCGACGGGAGCCTTGCGGAGCCACTTCTGCGCGAGGTAGCGCTCGAGGATGGCGCGGGCGCCGGAGGCGAAGGTCTCGAACTCGGCGACCATCCGGCGCGGACCGGGGTCGTCGATCTCGTCGTACACGCGCACGATGCGTGCGTCGACGGTGATCGGCGCGCCGCAGCCGGGAAGGCTGATCTCGGCACGCACGCGCTCGCCCGCAGGCACCGGCTCGTCGAGTTCGAAGCGCATGCCGCCGAGCGAGACTTCGTAGAGGTGGCCTTCGCGCGCGGAGGGCGAGGTGGCTGAATCCGCGCTGCCGGAGTGGGCGCCGGCGGCCTTCGACGACCGCTTCCGAATGGGATTCACGACGACCGACGAGTACATCGGGTCGACGGTGAAGCGGTCGTGCTGGCGGCGATCGGTGGATTCTGGCATGGCGGCGGGCTCGTTTCTGCCCCGCGCAAGGCACACGGGACATCGGGTCATCGGCTTGCGGGGCGCGATTCATTGAAGGGCGCGCCGTCGGGGCCGGCGAAGGGCAGTTTCCGCGCTTCCCCGCTATCTTCGCGGGATGCCCGACGCCACCCATCGGACGCCTGCACCGAGCCTCATCCTGCGGGGCGCCGACGCACCGATCGAGCCGCTCGTCGGCAAGACGATCGCCGTGCTCGGGTACGGGAACCAGGGTCGGGCGCACGCCCTGAACCTGCGCGACTCCGGGCTTCGGGTGGTGGTCGGCGGCCGTCCCGGCTCGGAACGGGTCGAACAGGCGCGCCGCGAGGGTTTCGAGGCGATGGACCTCCCCGCCGCGGCGGCCCGCGCCGACCTCGCCATCGTCGCACTGCCCGACCAGGCGCAGCCGGCGGCGTGGGGCAAGTGGATCGAGGACGCGCTTCCCGAAGGCGCGGTGGTCGGGTTCGTGCACGGATTCGCGATCCGCTTCGGCTTCATCGCGCCACGGGCCGACCTCGGGGTGGTGCTGGTCGCGCCCAAGGGGCCGGGGACGACGGTGCGCGCGCGGTACGAGGAGGGTCTCGGCATCCCCGCGCTCTTCGCCGTGGAGCGGGAGAACGCCGCGGGCAGCGCGCGCGCGATCGCGATCGCGTGGGGCGCGGGCATCGGCTGCGCGCGGAGCGGACTGATCGAGGCGTCGTTCGCGGCCGAGGCGGAGAGCGATCTCTTCGGCGAGCAGGCGGTGCTGTGCGGCGGTCTGCTCGCGCTGGTGCACGAGAGCTACGCGATGCTGGTCGAGGCGGGCTATTCCCCGGAGGTCGCGTACATCGAGTGCTGCCACGAGGTGAAGCAGGTCGCCGACCTCCTGTATGCGCGCGGCCCCGACGGCATGCGCCGGGCGATCTCGGATACGGCGGAATTCGGCGCGTTCGTGGCCGAGCAGGCGCTGGTGGACGAGCACCTGCGCGCGAAGCTGCGGGCGCTGCTCGCCGATGTGCGCAGCGGCGCCTTCGCGGAGCGCTTCATGAGCGACCACAACGCGGGGCATCCCGAGTTCGGCGCGTGGCGGCGGGCGGCGAGCGGGCATCCGATCGAGCGCGCGAGCGCGACGGTGCGCGGATTGATGCCGTGGCTCAAGGACGCGTGACCGGTGTGGCGAAGGCGGCGCTTCTGGTTCGTCGCGGGTGGTCGCGCCGATAGAGCGGCGTGACCATCCTGCAGGCGATCATCCTGGGCCTCGTCGAAGGCATCACCGAGTACCTGCCCGTCAGCTCGACGGGGCACCTCATCCTGACGGCCTGGATGCTCGGGCTGCAGGACGAACCCGCCAAGAAGGCGGCCGTCGACTCGTTCAGCATCATCATCCAGGGGGGCGCGATCCTCGCGGTGCTCGGGCTGTACCGGCTGCGCGTGGCGGCGATGGTGCGGGGACTCGTGGGCGGTGACCGCGCCGGGCTCCTGCTCTTCATGAAGCTCGTGGTGGCGTTCCTGCCGGCGGCGGTGCTCGGGGTGCTGCTCGACGATTGGATCGAGGAACGGCTGTTCCGCCCGGTGCCGGTGCTCATGGCGCTCGGCGGCGGCGGCCTGCTGCTGCTCGTGCTCGCGCCGTGGATCCGCACGCTCGTGGACCGCGAGAAGGACGAGAAGGACGACTTCTCGATGCTCTCGTTCAAGCATGCGCTCGCGATCGGCTTCATGCAGACGCTCGCGATGTGGCCGGGGACGAGCCGCTCGATGGTGACCATCCTGGGTGGCGTGCTGTTCGGCCTGTCGCCGCGGCGTGCGGCGGAGTTCAGCTTCCTGCTCGGACTGCCGACGCTCGGAGGCGCGTGCGTCTACAAGCTGTTCAAGGAGGCGCGCCATGATCCCGCGGGGTACCTCGAGTCGCTCGGTGGCCCGCTGCCGGTCGCGGTGGGCATCGTGGTGGCGGCCGCGTCGGCGGCGCTCGCGGTGAAGTGGCTGGTCGGCTACCTGTCGCGCGGCGGCTTCGCGGCGTTCGGCTGGTGGCGGGTCGCGGTCGCGGCGGCGCTGGGCGCGGCGATCCTGAGCGGGCGCATCGCGCTCTGAGGCGGGTGAGGGGCGGGCGCCGACGGGTGGCGTGCCGGCGCATGACGCGCGCGTGCACGCGCGCGAGGCACGGCCGCAGCCGCCTGCGCGACGGACATCAAAGATCGCAGTACGCGCCGCTCACCGGCTCGCCGAGCGCGGGGCGGAACTTGTCGATGAGCGTGCCGACCTTGAGGCGCGTCTCGGCGGGGTCGTCGCCGACGCCCACCACGCCCTCGAGCTCGAAGTAGTTGCCGAGGCCTGCGACGGCGTCGAGATGGATGCGGATGTTCTCCGCCTTCCAGAACTCGCGGCGCTTCACGATGACGCGCGAGGCCTTGCGGTCAAGGCCGGGCCAGCGGACGGCGACCTGCTGGTCGTCGAGCGTGGTCCAGCGCGAGGCGCGTGCGTTGGTGCGGTCGGCGCGGTCGTACCAGATCCACTGCTCGCGGACGGCGCCGGTCTCCTCGTTGCGCTCGAGGCGGCGCTTGAGGCGGCCTTCGGGGACCACCACGTACTCGTCGGTCTGCAGCAGCACGCCGACGCGGCGCGCGTTCACGACGAAGCAGATCGCGCGCGCGAGGTCGATGTTGCGGAGCTCGGACTTGAACTCGATGTTCTTCACCCGCTACTCCCCTGCGCGGAGCACGGCGTCCCGCGCCGCCCGCGCCTGTTCGGCGGTCTGGACGGGGAGCCCCGCGACGACGCGCGCGATCTGGCGCTCGGCCTCGAGCCGGTCGGCGAAGCTGCCGTGCGTGTTCGGGCAGGCCTCGTAGCCGCCGATCGAATGGACGGTCCAGGCGTCGCCGCCCGCGGAACGCGCCGAAAACCAGGCGACGCCGAAGCCGGTCCCGTCGCGCACGGCGACGAGCGGAGTGACCTCGGTCCAGACCGCCTGCTTCTCGCAGGCGCTCCAGTCGCCGGAGGCGTCGCTCTCGACGTGCCAGGTCTGGCGCTCGCTCGGCAGCGATTCGATCGGATGGATGACCTGCACCAGTCGCACGCGGCCGAGCCCTTCGCCGGCGCGGCCGACCTCGACCTCGCCGTGCAGGATGCGGGTCGGCTTGGGCAGGAGGCTGCCGCCGAGGAACCACACCAGCGCCGCCGCCAGGGCGACGAAGACCGCGATGCGGAAGGACAGGTTGCGGACGCCGAGGAGGACTTGCGACACGGGGCGGGCAGTTTACTTGAGTCCCGCGGCGGTGAGTTCCGCTTCGAGGCGGGTTTCATCCCAGATCTCGACGCCGAGTTCCTGCGCCTTCGCGAGCTTGCTGCCCGCCTCGGCGCCGGCGACGAGCACGGAGGTCTTCTTCGACACGCTGCCGGCGACCTTCGCGCCCGCGCGCTCGAGGATCTCGGTGACCTCGGTGCGGCCGAAGCGCTCGAGCGTGCCGGTGACGACGAATGTCCGTCCCGCGAAGGCGTTCGCGCCCGCGGCGACGGGCATGGGCTCGCGGCTGGTGAGGTCGACCCCGGCGGCGGCGAGCTCGGCGAAGATGCGCTTCGCCTCGTCGCCCGCGAGCCAGCCCGCGACCGAACGGGCGGTGACCTCGCCGAAGTCGTCGAGTTCGGCGAGCTGCAGCTCGGTGGCGGCGAGCAGCTCCTCGGCCGTGCGGAAGCGGCGGGCGAGCGTCTTGGCGGCGCTCGCGCCGACATGCTTGATGCCGAGGCCGGCGAGGACGCGGGCGAGTCCGCGCTCGCGCGCGGCGGTGGCGGCGGCCTCGGCGATCGAGGTGGCGCGCTTGCCCGGCCCCTTCCTGTCGATCTCGGCGAGCGCCTTCTCGCCCTTCGCGAGCGCGCGCGCGACGGCGACGACGTCGAGGCGGAAGACATCCGCGAAGTCGCGCACGAGCCCGGCGTCGACGAGCGCGTCGACGATCTCCTCGCCGAGGCCGTCGATGTTCATCTGGTCGCGGCCGACGAACCACTTGAGCCGCTCGCGGAAGCGCGCGGAGCACGAGGGATTCCCGCAGAAGAGCTTCGGGCCCTCGCGCTCGACCGCGCCGCCGCATGCGGGGCACGCGGTGGGCGGGTCGATCGGCGTCTCGGCGCCGGTGCGCTTCTCGGCGACGGCGCGCACGACCTGCGGGATGATCTCGCCCGCCTTCTCGATGACCACATGGTCGCCGATGCGGAGGTCGCGGCGCTGGATCTCCTCGATGTTGTGGAGCGTGGCGTGGCGGACGGTCGAGCCCGCGATGCGGAGCGGCCGCATGGTGGCGCGCGGCGTGATGGTGCCGCCCTTGCCGACCTGCCACTCGACCTTCTCGAGGACGGTCTCGCCCTGCTCGGCGGGATACTTGTACGCGACGGCCCAGCGCGGGCTCTTCGCGGTGCTGCCGAGGCGCTCCTGCTCGTCGAAGCGGTCGATGCGCACCACCATCCCGTCGACGGCGAAGTCGAGCGCGTCGCGGCGGCCGGCGAACTCCTCGATGGCGCGCGCGGCGCCGTCGGCCGACGCGTGGCGCGCGCCGATCGCGGAGACCGGCACGCCGAGCTCCTTCAGGTAGGCGACGAACTCCGAGTGCGAGGCGAGCGCGGGAAGGCCCTCGCCCTCGCCGCGGCCGTGCGCGACGAAGGAGAGGCGGCGCGAGGCGACGATCTTCGGGTCCTTGTTCTTGAGCGTGCCGACGCAGGAGTTGCGGGCGTTGGCGAACAGCGGCTCGCCGTGGCGCTCGCGCTCGTCGTTGATGCGCTCGAACTCGCGCACGGGCATGAAGATCTCGCCGCGGACCTCGAGCACGGCGGGCACGCCGCCCAGCTTCGGATCGCGGGGCGCCCGCAGCCGGAGCGGGATCGCGCGGATCGCGCGCACGTTGTTGGTGACGAGGTCGCCCTTCTCGCCGTCGCCGCGGGTGAGCGCCTCGGTGAGCTCGCCGCGCTCGTAGCGGAGCGAGATGGCGAGGCCGTCGACCTTGGGGTCGGCCCAGAGCGCGGGTCCGTCGGGAGGCTGGGCGAAGAGGCTGTCGGCGGGCGCGGCGGCGGGCGCGGGCGCGGCAGTTGCAGTCGGAGTGCCCGCCGCGACGGACGCGGCGTCACCCGCCGCGGCGGCGGACGCCGGGCCGCCGAGCGCGTCGGCGCAGCGCTGGTACCAGGCGCGGAAGTCCTCGAGGGAGTAGGTGTTGTCGACCGACTTCATCGGGACGCGGTGGGCGCGGGTCTCGAACTCACCCTCGAGGGGCTGGCCGCCGACGCGCTGGGTGGGCGAGTTCGGGTCGTGCAGCGCGGGGTGGCGCGCCTCGAGCGCCGCGAGCTCGGCGAGCTGCGCGTCGAACTCCATGTCGGACATGAAGGGCGCCGCATCGACGTAGTACGCGCGGTTGGCGCGCTCGAGCAACTCGCGCAGCGCGTGGATGCGCTCGACCTCGTCGGTGTGCTCGGTTGGCTGCGGGTGCGGCATGCTCGCGTTTCTCCGGTGGGCGTTCTACCATGCGCGGATGCCCACGTATGTCTATGCGGTCGTGCTGCCGGACGGATCCCTCGGGGAGCACTTCGAGCTCGTCCAGAAGATGAGCGATCCCCCGCTGACCCGCCACCCCGAGTCGGGCGCGCCGGTCCGCAAGGTCCCGCAGGCGCCGATGCTGGGCGGCCAGCACTCCGAGGCCGCCGACAAGCGCAAGACCTCCGACGCGAACCTCGACCGGCTCGGCTTCACCAAGTACCAGAAGGTCGGCGACGGCAAGTACGAGAAGACCGCGGGCGCGGGGCCGAAGACGATCACGAAGGACTGAGCGGCGCGCGACTCAACCCATCCCGCGCGCGCGCAGCCGCTCGACCGCGGCGCGGATGTCGGCGACGCGGTCGTCGCCGGCCTCGCGCTCGATGGCGAGGCGGATGGTCGACGGCACCGCGGCGAGCGCCGCGAAGAACGCGTTCCAGTCGACCGCGCCGGTGCCGGCGCGGACCTCGCTGCCCCAGGTGCCGGGGACCTTGGTCGGCAGCGCGTCCTTGATGTGCACCTGCGCGATCCGGGGCGCGAGCACGCGCACGGCGGCGACCGGGTCGCCCATGCCGTAGAGGATCATGTTCGCGGGGTCGAAGTTCACGCCGACGCGGGCGCCGGCCGAGCCACCAGCCGACGCACCCCCCGCCACTCCACCCGCAGCCTCGAGCGCGTCGAGCGCGTGCGCGAGCGTCTCCGCCGATTCCTGGCCGGTCTCGAAGGCGATGCGCGCGCCGTGCGCGGCGAAGAGCGCGCCGATCTCGTGGAGCCGCGCGAAGAGCCGGTCGCGCTCGGCGCCGGGCTCGTGGGGGATGAACCCCGCGTGGAAGGTCACGAGCCGGATGCCGTGGGCGCCCGCGAGCGCGGCGACCTCGGCGGCGCGGGCGCGGGTCGCGGGCCAGGTGGCGTCGGGCACGACTCCGCCGGTGACGCGGATGGTGTCGAGCGTCGAGTAGTCCTCGCCGACGGTCTCGAGCATGCCGCTCGCGATCTCGATGCCGGCGGCGGCGAGCGCGTCGAACACGCCGGCCCAGACCCCGGGCTTCTCGGCGATGGGCGTGAGCGCGAGCTGCACGGCGCGCGCGCCGGTCGCCTGCACCCGCGCCACCAGTTCGGCGGGCGAGGTGGCCTGGAGACTCCATGAACACACGGCGACGGGAGCGGTCGAGATCGGCATCGCCGCACTCTAACGGGTGCGCGGGACGGGTTCCGAAAACCGACGCGCGCGACCCAATTCCGCCGATTCAGGCGACCCCTCCGATTCAATCCGATGCGGCGCGCGACTAGGATGCGCGGCCTGCCCGACCTCACCCCCGCGAGCGCCGCCGTGGACACCGCGAACCTCACCCCCAGCCCCGCCGACGGCACGCCGACCGGCCCGATCCAGACCGGGCCGCAGGTGCGTCCGCCGAGCAGGCCGCGCACGCGGCTGGAGCGGCTCGAGGCGTGGGCGAGCCGGCTGTCGATCCGGAACAACTTCTGGCACAGCATCTTCTCGCTGGTGTGGCTGCCGTACGCGTTCCGCTCGGGCATCCGCATGAGCGGCCTGCGGAAGCTCTCGACCGAGCGCTTCACCGCGGTGCTCCCCTTCCGCCGGTTCAACCGCAACTTCTACGACGCGATGGCGGGCGCGGCGCTGCTCGGCAACTCCGAGGT
>JBMOGJ010000020.1:0-37924 GCA_049318425.1 Phycisphaerales bacterium
GTCGAGATGAGCACGCAGTCGTAGGACGCGATCGTCGCCGCGTCGTACGCGACCGAGGTCATCTTGAGGTCGTGCTTGCGGCCCGCCCAGGTCGCGGGGACGAGCGGGTCGAAGTAGTCGACCTCGGCGCCGTGGTGGCGGCAGAGCTCGATGAGCTCGAACGAGGGGCTCTCGCGCACGTCGTCGATGTCGGCCTTGTAGGCGAGTCCGACGACGAGGATGCGCGAGCCCTTCATCGGCTTCGCGTGCTCGTTGAGCGCGCGCGCCGTGCGGTCGACCACGTAGTGCGGCATCGAGGTGTTGATCTCGCCCGCGAGCTCGATGAAGCGCGTCGAGTGTCCGTACTCGCGCGCCTTCCAGGTCAGGTAGAACGGATCGATCGGGATGCAGTGTCCGCCGAGGCCGGGACCCGGGAAGAACGGCATGTAGCCGAACGGCTTGGTGCTCGCGGCGCGCACGACCTCCCACACGTCGATGCCCATGGCGTCGAGCACGACCTTCATCTCGTTCACCAGCGCGATGTTCACCGCGCGGAAGATGTTCTCGAGCAGCTTCGCGCTCTCCGCGATCTCGGCGGTCTTGACCGGGACGACCGTGGTGACGCCCTTGCGGTAGACCGCGGCCGCGAGCTCGGTCGACGCGTCGTCGAGTCCGCCCACGAGCTTGGGGATGGTGCTGGTCGAGTGCGACTTGCGACCCGGGTCCTCGCGCTCGGGGCTGAAGGCGCCGAACACGTCGCGTCCGACCTGGAGCGCCTTGGAGCGCTCGCCGGCGGCGGCGAGGATCGCGGGCATCATGTCGTCGCGGGTGGTGCGCGGATAGGTCGTCGACTCGAGGATGATCAGCTGCCCGGAGCGCAGCGTCTTGCCGATCGCCTCGGCCGTCTGCAGGATGTAGGAGATGTCGGGCTCCCAGTGCTTTCCGAGCGGGGTCGGCACGCAGATGATGATCACATCGGCCTCGCCGAGGCGGCTGAAGTCGGTCGTGCCCTCGAAGCGCTTCGAATCACGCAGCGTGGTGACGAGCTCGTTGCCGAGGTGGACGAGGTAGTTGCGGCCCGCCTTGATGGCGTCGATCTTGCCCTGGTCGATGTCGAAGCCGATGATCGGAAGTCCGCCCTGGTGCAGGGCATGCGCGAGCGGCAGACCGACGTAGCCAAGGCCGATCACGCCGATCTTCGCCTCGCAGCGATCGATGCGGGTGAGGAGGTTCGAGGCGACGCTGTTCATGTTTGCTGACATCGGTGTTCCTTCGATCGTCGGGGGGACTCGCGCGCTCCCGGGGGCGCGCGTACTCGGGTTTCTGGTACTGGGTTCGCGCTGTCCGAAATCTCGCCGCAATCTATCGGCGCTTCGATGGACCGAAATGAAGGTCTCGAGAGGACTTCCGCGCGCCGGCCTTATCAGCCGCTGATGGACAGGCTGCCGCGCGGCGCACCGCCCTGCCCTGCGTTCGGCGCGGCGCCCGAGGGCATCGCATGGGTCGGATTGACGCTCGGGGTCACGCGCATGCCCGCGGCGGTCTGGTTCTCGCGCGCGAGCTCGCGGCTGATCTCGTCGAGGCACATCCGCCAGGTCTCGCGCTCGAAGCGGAGCAGCTCGATGACCTCGTCCACCTTCGCGGTGTCGCGGGTGCTGCTCGCCTCGACGAGCGACTTGTACATGTAGGTGTAGAGCGCCGAGAGGCGCGCGCACAGCTCGGGCGACTGGTCGGGCCGGAGCGCGTTCAGCAGCTCCATCAGGATGTTCTGCGCCTTGGTGGTGCCCTCGTAGGCGCGCTCGAAATCGCGCTCCTCGTAGCCGCGCTTCGCCTGGTCGGCGAAGCGGATCGCACCGTCGATGAGCATCAGCCGCAGTTCCGCGGGGGACGCCGTCATCACCTTGGTCTTGAGGTAGGCCTGTGAGCCGTGTGTGTTCTGCGAGGACATCAGGATCCCTATCGGATGAACCGAACTCCGACTTGCGTCACCGTCCGGCGCCGAGCGCCACATTCGCGGACAGCGAGCCGAGCGACGATTGCTGCGCCTGCAGCTTGGCCAGCGCGGCCTCCATCGCCGCGAACTGCGCCTCGAAGCGCGTGCGGCGCGACTCGAGCCGGGCATCGAAGCGGCTGAGCCGGTCCTGCAGGCCGTCGATCTGCTCCTGGAAGTTCCGGTCGGCGATGGTGGTCACGCCGTCGACCGAGTTCGTGAGCTTCTTCAGCAACTGGTCGAACAGGTCGCCGAAGCCGAGCTTCGCGTAGGTCGTGGTCGTGCTGGAGTTCTCGATGGTCACGCCCTCGACCGGCGAACTGCTGCTGGTCGCGCTCACCTCGAACGCGGTGAAGAGCTCCTCCACCGCCGCGGGATCGGTGTCGTAGGCGGCCTGGAACTTGGCCTCGTCGAAGACCAGCTGGCCATCCTTGCCGAAGCGGATGCCGACCTGCGAGAGGAACCGGTAGCGGCCCTCGACGCCCTTGGCCGGACCCTGCGCGGTCTGGACGATCTGCTGGCGGACGCGCGCGACCGTCGGGTTGCCGAGCAGCGGCCCCCGCTTCTCGGTGTCGGCGTCGTAGCTGTCGTAGGCGTCGATGCGGCCGAGCGCGTCGTTGACGGTGGTGACGAGCTGCTTCACGTCGGTCACGATGCGCGCGAAGTCGCGCGTCACCTCGACCTGCGTGGTGGTGCCCGCCTTCTTCGCGTCGACCTCGAGGCCCGAGACGATGTCCTTGAAGGTGTTGGTCGCGCTCGTGAAGAGGAAGCTCGTCGCGGGATTGCCGGTGCCGAGGAAGAGCGACGCATCGCGTCCCTCCGACGCGCGGATCAGGCCGAGATCGACCGCGCCCGTGTCGGCGAGCAGCTGGCCGCGCGCGCCGCCCACGGTCGACGCGAGGCTGAGCCGGAACGGCGTCGTGCCCGTGCCCGCGTTCACGATCGAGGCGTTCACCTGGATCTTCGCGTCGTTGATCTTGCCCACCACGTCGTCGAGCGTGTCGGTGAGGTCGAGGTCGACGGTCTTCTCGAGCGACCCGGCGATGTCGTCGCCCGGGGCGGCCGCGGTGCCGAGGATGCCGATGCCGCGCGCCACCGATCCGGTCACGTCGGCGACCTTGAGCGCATTGACCGGCGTGCCGCCGTTGGTGTCGACGAGCGTGATGCCGTCGCCGGTGTCGTTCATCCGCGCCTCGACGAGCAGGCCGCGCGAGTTGATCTCGCTGATGACGTCGTAGACCGTCACCGCGTCGGTGCCGATGTCGACCACCGCGCTCTCGCCCGAGCTGTCGGTGATGCGGAAGGTGCCGACGCCGACGCCCTTGCCGAAGCCGAGCGACGAGAGCGCCGTGCCGAGCGCGAGGTGCCTGCGGTCGAGGTCGCTTCCGCGCGCGGTCGAGCTGGCCGCGGCGGCGGTGATCCCGAGCGCGGTGGCGCCGTCGCCGGCGATGGTCAGCGTGCCGGTGCCGCCGCTGGTGTCGCGCGCGACCAGTGAGCGGCCGCTGTCGCCGACGCCGAGGGTGATGTCGACGCCCGCGGTGGTCGCGGCGCTGTTGATCGCGCGCAGCAGGCCGTCGAGCGTGTCGTGGGATGCGAAGTCGGTGAAGTTGAAGGTCGCTCCCGAGCGGTCGGTGAGCGTCATCGTGGTCGGGGCGCCCAGGCCTGAGCCGCCGCGGAGGCTCGCGGTGCGCACCGTGCCGATGCCGGTCGCGGTGCGCGTGCCCTGCACCGAGGTGGTGCCGGTGAGCCCGAGGAGGCCGAGGTCGCGCGCGGTGCGTTCGCCGACGGAGGCGCCGAAGCTCGAGCCGTCGGTCGTGCCCGCGAGCACCTCGATGGTGGATCCGGTGGCGACGCTGAGCGCGAGGCCGGTGCCGGCCGCGTTGATCGACGCGGTCACCGCGCCCGCGGTCTGCTCGGCGATGCGGTCGATGACGTCCTGCACCGTCGACGCGCGCGCGGTCGCGACCTTGTTGCGGATGATGGTGCCGGTGATGACGTTGGACGCGACGTCGGTCGCGCCGGTGTAGATGCCGAGGTCCTTCGCGGTGCGGTCGCCGTTCGGTCCCGCGGAGATCACCTTCGGCGACGCCGCGCCGCCGAGGCGGTCGGTGAGGATGAAGCGCTTGCCGTCGGTGTCGAGGCCGAGCACCACCTCGCCCGCACCGAGCGTCGCGTCGAGCTCCGAGTTCACGCGCGCGATGAGCTCCCCCACCGTCTCGACGGCCGGGTCCTGGACCTCTCCGTCGACGACGACCGGTCCGAGGTTCACGCCCACGGCGACGCCCGTCGAGGCGATCACGGTGAAGTCATCGGCGTCGGTCGTGTTGATGCGCACGCCCGAGCCGTTGTTGAGGTCGCTCAGCTTGGTGGACGCGGTGATCGGCTCGTCCTCGCGGCCGAGCGAGATGTCGAAGGTGGTCGCGCCCACGCGCAGGCGGAAGTCGGCGACGTTGTCGCGGATGAAGACACCGCTGCCGTCGTTGAACGACGCGAGTCCGGTGGTGGTGCCGATGCGGTTGATCTGATCGCCGGTCGACACGCCGCCCGCGAAGGTGCCGTCGATGCCGAACTGCGCCGCGGTCGCGCCCACGCCCACATCCTCGACCTTGAGCGCCGAGGTGCCGCCGGCGTCGTCGCGGATCACGAGACGCTCGTTCTCGATCGACGCGGTCACGCCGATGCCCTCCGCCGCGTTGATGCGCTCGACCACCTCGCTGAGCGTGACCGCGGTGTTGAGGTCGACCGTCGCGGTGCGCGCAAGGCTGTCGGTGAACTTGATCGACCCGCGGGCGATGCCCTCGCCGCCGCGGAGATCCGCGAGCGTGGCGTCGCGCTCGAGCGAGGCATCCCCCCACTCGAAGGTCATGGAGTCGAGTCCGAGCGGCGTCGCGTCCTTCGATGCGAAGCCGCGCGAGAGCATCTGGCTGGTGGAGACGAGGCGACCGACGGTGAAGCTGTAGCTGCCGGGAGGGGTCGACGACGAGGCGCGTGCGGTGAGCACGGTGTCGTCGGCCGAGACGGCGCTCATGGTCTGGAAGGTCTTGCCGACCCGCAGCGCCGAGGTCGCGTTCTTGAGGTTGAGCAGGCGCGCGTTGACGTCGAGGAGCGCGGTCTTCGAGCCCTGGATGGCCGCGAGCCGCCGTTGGATCGGCAGCTTGCCACGACCCTCGAGCGCGAGGAGCTGCTCGATGATCTGCGCAGAATTGATCCCGCTGACGAGACCTACGCCAGATGTGATGCCGGACATGCGCGTTCTCCGAGGGTGCGGCGCCCTCACGCAACCTGCGTGCCAGCGCCGCAGCCGTGTCAGGCCGCGGTCTTCATCGGCTCGCCGTCGTCATCGTCTTGGCAGAGGTCGATGGTCGGGGCGGACTCCCACCGCGGAACCAGCAGGTCTCGCCGGCGGAGTTCGAGCACATCGCTCGCCCAGCTCACCAGCACGCGCTGGAACATGTCCTGCGCGCCGCGAACCTGACGAGTCATCGCTGCCTGCTTGAAGTCGAGTGAGGTGGCCATCCGGACGCTCCTTCAGTGGCCTCGCGATGGACGCGCACGCGGGCGTCATCGGGGCACCAAGGCGATCGACGGAAAGGTGGGGTTACTCAAGCGGGGGTGAGAAAAAGGCCGAAGTTTGGTCGGCGGGACAGCTTTTGAGGTTCACCACGGGTTCGGCGAGGTGTTGTTATAGGTCGCTCTGACCTACTACACCCTCCTACCGACCTCCAAAGCCCATCTTCTGCATCAGCCCATCGAACTGATCGAGGCTGTAGAAGTCGAGAGTGAGTCGTCCTGACCCCTTCTTGCGCCCAAGCTGGATGGTGACCCGCGTGCCGAGGTGGTCGGCCAGCTGCCGCTCCAGGTCCGCGACATTGGCGTCGCGCGCCGTGAGGTCCTTGCTCGGGGCTTCGGCGGCACCCTTCGCGACGACGCGACCCCCCTTCAGCGCCGACTGCACCTGTCGCTCCAGCTCACGGACCGACCAATCCTCGGCGATGGCCTGGGTCGCATACTTCGCGCGGATCCCGAGGTCGGCGAGCGAGAGCAACGCCTTCGCGTGACCCTGGGTCAACTTGCCCGACCGAACGAGATCCGACGTGCCGGTATCGAGCTCGCTGAGACGGAGGAGGTTGGTGACCGACGCGCGATCGAGTCCGACCTTGTCCGCGATCTCCTGGTGGGTCAGCGAGAACTCATCCGCAAGCCGACGGAGGGCGTGGGCACGCTCCATCGGATTGAGGTCCTCGCGCTGGATGTTCTCCACCAACGCGAGTTCGGCGGCGACCTGATCGTCCACCGGACGCACCACCGCAGGGATCATCGTGAGTCCGATGAGCTTCGCCGCGCGCCAGCGGCGCTCGCCCGCGATCAATTCGAAACCATCCGACAGGGGGCGAACCATGATCGGTTGCATCAGCCCAGCCGACTTGATGGAGGCAGCGAGTGAGGCCAGGGCCGCCTGATCGAACTCCGTACGCGGCTGGCGTCGGTTGGGAACAATGCGTTCCACGGGGATCTCTCGCAGACCAGCACCCAGTGCAGCGGCCTCGCGGGTCTCCTCAAGTGCCGCTTCAGGCTCCTCGATGGGCTGCGACGGGGCTGACACGACCACTGTTGGCACCGGCGCGGGAGCCTTGATCATGGGTTGCCGCACCTGAACACCCACGAACGGAGTCGCCGCGGCAGGGGTGCTGACCGCGGGTCGCACCATGGGCGCAGCGGCGGGAGCGGCCGACGCAGTTGCGGAGGCAGGCACCTGGATCTGCACAGGAGTTCCCAGCAGGGCACTGAGTCCCCTGCCAAGCTTGCGAACTGCGCCCTTCTGCGATGAGTCGTGCGTCGACATTGATCTCTCCATACCACGATGTTCCACGGGGAACACAACCCCATTGGCGGGGAGGTTTATCCCGCGCCACCAACGCGCTGTCAAGGACGGGACCTAGAAAAGCCGACGCCTCGCACACAGAGCGGTCATGTTCCACGTGGAACACGGTTCTCGGACGTACCGCGCGCGCTATGATCCCCGCCCCATGTGGGAACGCGCACGGACACCGATTCTGATCGCCTTGGCGGCCCTCGCGGCCCATGCGCTTGCCCTGAGCGCCGGGTGGATCTGGGATGACGACGACTACATCACGGCGAACGCTCTTCTTCAGTCTCCTGACGGCTGGCTGACTCTTTGGGTTCCAGGCGCGACGCCTCAGTACTACCCGCTCGTGTTCCTCGGCTTCTGGATCGAGCACGCGGTCTTCGGCCTCGACCCGCTGGTCTACCACGCGAACAACCTCCTGCTGCACACGGCGAGCGCGATCCTGCTGTGGCGGATCCTCGCGGAACTCCGCGTGCCGCACGCGGCGTGGATCGCCGCACTCTTCGCGGTGCACCCGATGGGCGTCGAGAGCGTCGCGTGGGCGACGGAGCGGAAGAACACCCAGTCGCTCGCGTTCGCGCTCGCGAGCGTGCTGACGTTCATCCACGCGACGCGGGCAGGGGAGGGGCGCGTGCTCGGCGCGCACATCGCGGCGTTCCTGCTCTTCGTCTGCGCGCTGCTGTCGAAGACGACCGCGATCTTCGTGCCGCCGGTGCTGGTGATGATCGCGCTGCATGAGCGTCGGCGCGTCGACGCGCGCTTCGCGATGCTCGTCGCGCCGTACTTCGTCACGGGAGCAGCGCTCGGACTCTTCACCGCGGTGGTCGAGAAGGTGCAGGTGGGCGCGACCGGCGCGGAGTTCTCGATGAGCGCGATCGAGCGCGTGCTGCTCGCCGCGCGCAACATCGTGTTCTACGCCACGCAGTTCGCGGTGCCGCGCGAGCAGGTGTTCGTGTATCCGCGACGGGTCGTCGACGCGGGTTCGGTGATCGATTGGATCCCGCTGCTCTGCATGCTCGCCGTGCTGACCGGTGCGGTCATCGCGTGGCGCACGCGGCGTGCGCCGATGCTGCTGCTGCTCTGGGTGTGCGCCGCGCTCTTTCCAGCGCTCGGCTTCTTCGATGTGTGGCCGTTCCGATTCTCGTTCGTCGCCGATCACTTCGCGTACGCGGCGATGCCGGCGCTCGCGACCGTGCTCGTGCTGACCCTCGGCGCCGTCGCCGCGCGCGTGCAGCGGCCGCGCGTGCTCGACGTCACGCTTCCGTTGCTTCTGGCGGTGTGCATGCCGCTGTCGTGGATCGCGTCGGCCAAGTACGCGGGCGTCGAAGCGCTGTGGCGCGACACGATCGCGCGCAATCCCGATGCGTGGCTCGCGCACAACAACCTCGCGACCGAGCTGCTCGCGCAGGCGGGTCGCGCGGTCGCGTCGGGAACCCAGACCGCGGAGGGGCGGGATCGCGTGCGCGAACTCGCGGAAGAAGCGCTTGTCCACGCGACGCGCGCGTGCGAGCTGAAGCCGGACGAGCTCACGCATCCCTCGAACCAAAGCGACGCGCTGCGACTCCTCGGTCGCCGCGAGGAGGCGCTCGAGAGCATCCTGCGCGCGGAGGCGCTCGCACCGCACATGCCCGAGTTCCGCTGGATGCGCGGGCGGCTGCTCGAGGAACTCGGGCGACTCGACGAGGCGCGCGGAGCGTATCTCTCCGCGGCGGACGATCCGCGCGATCGCCGCCATGAGCTCGACGCGGTGCGCGGCATGCTGTCGATCGCCGTGAAGCGCAAGGACTACGCCGACGCGATCGTGCAGGGGAGGCGCCTCGTGCAGCTCGCTCCCGGCGACGCCGACGCGGTCGCGAACCTCGGGGCGCTCCTGGTGGCGTCGGGCGACGCCAGCGGTGGACGCGCCGAGTATCTGCGCGCGCTCACCGGCGACGCGGGATTCTCGAGCGAGCGCGCCTTCATGACGACGACGATCCGCTACCTGCGCGCGGCGATCGCCACGACGCTCGACGAGCGTGAAGCGCAGGTGGCGCGCGCACTTGCGGAGCAGCTCGCGTCCGATGCGCCGGGCGATCCGATGCTTCGGTTCATCCAGCTCGCCCTCGCGGTGACGCGTGGCGACCGCGATGCAAAGGGCGCGATCGAGCGGATGGAGCGCGAGGCGCGTGCGGCGAACGCGGTCGAGTTCGCCGACGAACTCGCGGCGTTCCTGCGCGCCCATTGAGAGTTGCTACAGTCCGATCGTCCGGAGCGTCCGGACGCGCGCGCGGTTCCGAAGGCGGTGTGAATCCGCCACGAAGGCGTCACCGTGAACCAACGGCCAGGGTCCAGGGGACCACGGCCGGTGGGACAGTCGGGTCGAGTTCCGCGCGCGCTGCATTCCTGCCTCCGCCCCGAGCCTTCGTTCCGAAGGCGCCGACGAGGGTGCGCCGCGCGCGCCCACGACGGGGGGACTCCCGGATGCAGTTCGTCGGGTTGCCGCGATGGAGTCGCGGCGGTGGCGGCCGCTCTTGCCGCTCGAAGGAGTCCGCACATGAAGTGCGCGTCTGTGTCTGTGTTCGGCTGCGTCTCGATCGCCCTGGTCACTGCGTCCGCGTCGGCGGATCTCGTCGGTTCCTACACGGTCGGTTCGGGGGCGAGCGCGAGCCACCTCCAGTTCCAGTTCGGCAACGGGAACAGCTACCTCTACGAGGTGCGCTACGACGGCGCGCTCTTCGGCGACGACCTGCTCGCGAGCGTGGCGACCGCGCAGCCGGGCTTCTTCAGCTACCAGGTCGAGTCGTTCAGCTTCGGCGATGTGCTGCTGGGCGTGAGCATCGGCAGCGACTCGGACACCGGGTTCGGCACGCCGCCCGACTACCTCGACTACTGGCACTACTGGACGAAGGAGCCGCTCGACACGGCGTGGACGGAGTCCTTCGTGGGCTTCGCGGACCGCGCGGTGCTCGATGGGTCGTGGGACGGCTGGGTGTTCAACTCGGCGTCCGCGCCCGCGACGCTTCCGGCGCCCGGCGCGGTGGCGCTGCTCGCGCTCGCGGGCGTCGCGCGCCGGCGCGCGCGCTGAGCGGACACGGGCGCCGCGTGCACGCGGTCAGGTGAGCTCGTCGATCGAAGCGCGTCCCTCGAGCCGCGTCACTTCAGCGTCGAGAGGTACGCGACCACGTCGCGGATCTCGGCGTCGGTGAGGACGCTCTGCATCGACGGCATCGCGCTGGTGCCGGCGTTCTCGTAGCCCTTGGCGACGCTCTCGCTCGGATTGATGAGCGAGTGCAGGAGGTAGCGCGTGTCGCCGCGCGTCGCGACGCCGTCGAGCGCGGGGGCCGCGTTGCCGCCGGTGCCGCCGATCGCGTGGCACTTCATGCAGACGGCGCTCTGGTGGTAGAGGACGACCTCGCGGCCGCGCGCGGCGTCGCCCCCCGCCATCGCGAGCGCGTCGTAGCGCGCGGTGGCGTCGGTGCCGAGCGCCGCGGCGAAGCGGTCGACGGCGCTGCGCACCGCACCGGCGGCGCGGTCCTTGCCGGCCTCGAAGATCTCGAGACGGAGCGCGGGATCGAGCGAACCGTCGGCGAGCCCCGCGGCGACGGGCGCGAGCGCCGGCTCGGCCTCGGCGCCGAGGGTCGCGAGGTCCCGCACGGCGCGCTGGCGCTCGAGGAGGTCGCCGTGCTCGGCGGCGTCGGCGAGCGCGGGGAGCGCGCGGGCATCGCCGCGGCGAAGCAGCATCGAGCGCGCCTCGGCGCGGAGCTCGGGTGCGTTCGCGGCGAGCGCGGCGTCGAGGGCCTGCGCGAGGCGGGTGGTCTTGTCGGTCGCGAGCGCACGGAGGCTCGACACGCGCTCGGCGGCGGAGAGCGAGGTGTCGCTCACCGCGCGGAGCGCCGCCTCGGGATCGAGCGACACGCCGACCTTCGCGGCGGCGTCGCGCGCGGCGCCGCGGATGACCGGATCGGCGCTCTCGGCGAGCGGCGCGAGCTTGCGCGCGAGGACGGACTTGAACCCCTCGAGGTCGCGGCTGCGGCCATCGATGGTGCGGAAGGCGCCGTTCACGCGGTTGCGCGGGGTGGCGGTCGTCCAGTTGGCGAGCGCGTCGAGCGCCTCGAGCCGCATCGGCACGGGGTTCGCGGCGGAGAGCGCGAAGTCGCAGAGCAGGCCCGCCGACTCGGGCGTGCCCTCCGCGAGGCACGCCTCGATGCCGCGCCGCATGTGGGGGAACTCGCTGCGGTCGACCGGCTTCACGCCGATCGGCTGCTCGCTGCGTCCGCTCGGAAGCTTCCACGCGATCGCGATGTGGTCGCCGCCGCCGCCCTCGGCGTGGAGCGCCTGGATCGCGTAGCTGCGGCCCTTCTCGAGGCGGATCGGCGCCGAGGTCTGCCCGGGCTGCGCGTCGAAGATGCCGGGGTCGGCGTAGCCCTCGACCTTTGCGACGGGCCGGAGCGTCGATGGATCCTCCGAGGTGCCCACGCTGAGGACGGAGTCGTCGTCGCTGCACACCGAGAAGAGGTAGTCGCCGGTCTCGGGGGCGACGACCACGCCGGTGATGCGCGAGATGTAGCCGTTGCCGATGTTGCGCTTCGCCTCGCCGTTCGCGAGCACCACGGTCTCGCTCGGCGGCTTGCCGACGATCGAGGCGTCGTTGAAGTCGGCGAGCGTGCCGGTGCGGCCGAGCATCCAGATCTCGCGGGTGAGCCGGTGCGCGGGCGGCGCCTCGTCGAGCGCGGGCGCGGACGCGCCGCCGTCGGATCCGGAGGTCGCCGAGAAGCGCGCGAGCGAGGCCGCGAGCTGCGGGCGGAGCGCGTTCATCGGGATGTCGTTGATCGCGCGCGCGGCCTCGAGGCGCACGCGGCGCTCGGGGTCGTTGAGGAACGACGCGAGGCGCGGGTCGCGCAGCTTGCGCATCGCGAGCACCGCCGCCATGCGCAGCGAGGCGACCGGCTCGGCACCGAGCTCGCCGAGGCGCGCGCGGTCGCCGATCCACGCGAGGCCCTGCACGCCGGCGTGGCGGAGGAACGGATCGCGGTCGGCGTTCTCGGCGAGCATCGAGACGATCGCGGGCTGCTGCTCGCGCGCGCCGAGCTTGCCGAGCGCGAGCGCGGCGAAGGCGCGCACCCGCGCCGAGTCGTCGGCGCAGAGTTCACCGAGCTTCTCGGCGGCGTCGGTGCAGCGTGCCTCGCCAAGCATGCGCGCGGCCTGCGCGCGGAGCCCGGCGTCGCGGTCGTCGAGGATCGGCAGGACGAACGACGCCGGGTCGATCTCACCGCGCAGCGACTGGCGCTCGAGCGCGCTCGACTCGCGCAGCTTCATGTTGGCCTGCTGACCGAGCGCCCAGATGGCGTGGATGCGCGCGAACCGCGCGGTCGCGTGCTGCGCGATGTCGCCGAGGAGCTCGGTCGTCGCGCGTCCGCGGGCCGCGAGCGCGAACTGCGCGCGCTGGCGCACGCGGCGGTCGGCGTGCGCGAGCAGCGCCGCGAGCTCGTCGGAGTCGCGGTGGGAGAAGCCTTCGGCGAAGAGACGCGTGACCTCGGCGATGCGCGGGTCGGCGATGCGCTGCGGATCCCACACCGCGTAGAGCTCGCCCTTGTCGCCCGAGCCCCAGCCGCCGCCCCAGTCGCTGGTGTACATGCGGCCGTCGTAGCCGAAGTCGACGTCGGTGGGCAGGACGTTCTCGACGAACGGATGCTCGTCGACGACCTTGAAGCCCGCGCCGACCGGCTCGACCGCGAGCGCGAGGATGCGCGAGTAGCTGTCGCCTCCCAGGAAGTCGCAGAGGAAGAAGTGGTTGTCGTAGCGCTCGGGAAGCCCGAGGCCGGGATAGAAGACCAGGCCCGACGGTCCGCTTCCGACGTGGTCGAGCGGCGGCAGCGTCCACGCCGGCTGGAGCGGCGGATACTCGGTGGTCTTGTGCGGCGCGAGGTCGGGACGGAGGTGCCAGATGCCCTCCTGGTTCCAGGGTCCGCGCTGGTTGGCGCCCTCGAGCGTCTGGTAGTCCATCGACCAGCCGGTCTCGCCGCCCTCCATGCAGTACACGAAGCGGGCCTTGTCGCCGCCGTCGGAGTTGTTGTCGCCGGTGAAGAGGTTGCCCTCGTTGTCGAAGGCGAGCTCCTGCGGATTGCGCAGTCCCGTGTGGTAGAGCTCGAGCTCGCTGCCGTCGGGATTCATGCGGAAGACGGCGCCCGAGCGCGGGTCGTGCAGCAGCGCGCCATCGGCGGTGCGGACGTGGTAGCCGCGGTCGCCGATCGACCAGTAGATCTTGCCGTCGTAGCCGATCACGAGGCCGTGCATGTCGTGGCCGCGCAGCGCGACGCGCACGCCGTAGCCCGACGAGTCCTTGAGCTGGAACTCGGCGACGCCGTCGCCGTCGGGATCGCGCAGGCGCCAGAGGTGCGGGATGTTGGTGTAGAGGATGTCGCCGTCGAGCGCGAGGAGTCCCGCGCCGGTGCCGTCGAGCGGCTCGTTGAACGGACCCGCGAAGATGGTGCGCGCGTCGAGGCGGCCGTCGCCGTCGCTGTCGACGGCGCGCGCAACGCGGTCGGCGTACTTCGAGTAGTACGCCATGCCGCCCTCGCGCTTCGACGCCCACTTCTCGTACATCTTCAGGCGGTCCTCGACGGTCTCGCAGGCGATGTCGTCGAGCAGCCAGTAGGAGCTGTGGCGGTTGTCCTCGACGCCGAGGTCCTGGCGGTCGCTCTCGGCGAAGTAGAAGCGGCCCTGCTCGTCGATGCAGAAGGCGACCGGGTCGTCCACCACGGGGTAGGTGGCGACGGTGGACTTCGAGAGTCCGGCGACCGGCTTGATCTTGCAGTCCGCGTCGGTGACGGCGGGGGAGGGGGCCTTCTGCTCGCCACCGCTTCCGTGCTGGGTGGGAGGGACGGCGAGCGACAGCGGCAGCAGGGCGAACAGGACGGACATGCGCCCATGCTAACGGTCGGGGCGCGCGATCGATCCGTTGTTTCGCCGCAGAAGCTCCGCGTGATAGGGCGATTCGGACATCTTCAGCATGAGCATCGACTCGAGCGCCTCGCGCGAGCGCGGAAACTCGGCGACCGTGCCGTTCGCGGCCAGTCGCGAGAGGCCGGCGTCCCAGCAGTCGCGCAGGAAGGCCCATGCGTCCTCCGCGCGACCCGCGTAGACGAGGTCGAGGAATCCGTCGAGGGTCGGCCCGAGCATGAGGTCCCGCGCGCGCTCGTCGGCCGCGGTGTCGGCGAGCGTGCGGAGGGTGGCGGCGAGGGTGTCGGCGGTGGGCGCGTCGTCGGCGGTGGGGGACAGGAAGCGCAGCCCGCCCTCGATCGGACGCGCCCGCAGGGTGGGGACAGGGCTGGCCGCGCCGCTGGTCAGCCAGTAGCGGTAGGTGACATCGGGCTGGCGCCAGTGGTCGCCCTCGAACACACCGTTGCTGAGGGTGGCGAAGGGGGTGAAGGCGCCACCATCGGCCACGGTGAAGCAGTAGGTCGTCGAGTAGCCGCCCGAGCCGCCGGTGTCGGAGCGCAGCCAGAAGAGGGGTTGCGGTGCCGACTCCTCGCCGGGCGCGGCGGGGAGTTCCGCGGCCAGGGTCGCCATGCCGGCAGATGGATGCAGCATGGGGGTGCGGTAGACGAGGGAGCCGCCGATCCGGACTTCGACGATGTCCTCGGAGAGGTCGTCGCTCCAGCGGGGGGTGAGGACGCGGACCGTCGCCGGACCGAGTGTTTGGGTGGAATCGACCTGATAGCGGGGCAGGACCGCCTTGCCGATGGTGCGCCAACCCTCGTTTCCGAGGCCTGCGAGGGCACCGGCGGCGGTCACAAAGAGTCCGATGTACCCGATCTTCGGGTGCCGAAGGCGCTGCGCGAGGTCGCGGGGTGTGCGGAAGACCGTGCCACACTCGGTGCACGCCGTGCCGAGGGCGGTGCCGGGACGGACCGTGTGGCGGCATCGTCGACAGAAGGGATGCGCGGATGGGCGACCTCGGAAGGCCCAGACCGTGATCAGCGCGCCGACGAGCGCCAGGCTCCAGCCAAACCATGTTGCCCACGCAGGGAACGAGCCGATCCAGGTGCCTACCATCGCGACCCTCTATCGGCGGAACCCAGGCCGACGGCTGAAACCGTCGAGCGCTGCACCGATAGAGTCGCCCACTCGGAATCTCCCCTGCGATCGCGTGCGAACGGGGCGCACCAACCTGGTCGATCGGACGGCACCCATGATCATGGGACCATGGCCGGCCCGACGGCCGAACACCTGGAGTCCATGATGACTGGCAAGCTCTTCACCGTCGGAACCGTCCTTTCGCTCTCCATCGCCGGCCTTGCGGCCACCCAGCAGACCACGCCGAAGGCGGCTGCCGCCAGCGGCGCCGCCGTCATGACCTACGAGGTCGACGACGTGCACTCGGGCACCTTCTTCCGCGTGATGCACGCGGGCGCGGGTCAGTTCTGGGGTCGCATCAACGACGTCTCGGGCACCTTCACCCTCGCCGAGGATGCGTCCAAGATGGCGTTCGCGATCGATGTCGCCGTCGACAGCGTCGACTCGGGCAACGAGAAGCTCGACGCCCACCTCAAGAGCCCGGACTTCTTCAACTCGAAGGAGTTCCCGAAGATGACCTTCAAGTCGACCTCGGCGAAGAAGGGTGCCAATGGCATGTACGAAGTCTCCGGAGACTTCACCATGCATGGCGTCACCAAGCCGGTCACCGCGATGGTCGAGGTCACCGGCCAGGCCGACATGGGCATGGGTGCCCGCGGTGGCGCCGAGGCGACCTTCACGATCAAGCGCAGCGACTTCGGCATGAACTACGGCGTCGAGAAGGGCATGATCGGTGACTCGGTCAAGGTTCTTGTCAATCTCGAGGGCGTGAAGGCGAAGTCGTAAGTCGAGGCGCGATCTGAACGTCGGTGCTCCCTTTGCGGGTTTCGTGGTGGCAGGCGCAGGAATATGCGCCTCAGCCTGCAACCCTCCGATGAGCCCTGCGAACTGAACAGCGCCTTTCAGGCATGTGCACTGCCGCCCGACCGAATCCACACGGCCCCGTGGGTTCTGCCGGGCGGTGTGCTTTTTGGCGCGGAGCGGCGGCGGTGCGGAGATTCCGGGATTGTGCTTGCAAAGAGGGAACGCGTGCCTAGGATCCGCGCCGCTGCGGACGGATCTGTGGCCACAGCGCGCGAAGCGGTTGGAAGCAACACAGCGGTGAAGTCGGGACGAGAAAGACGAGATGCGACCGCGTCGGCGGTGCTGCGCCGTCGTTCGGTCGTCGTGCGCGGTGGGATGGCGGGTCCGCGGGTGATCGATGGTGATCGGTGGTGATCGGTGTCGGAGGCGTTCTCTTGCAACGCGGCGTCCAGCCGCAAAGGAGCGAGCGATGAGCGATGGGATGCATGGCGGCGAAGAGGTGAATGGCGGAGATGGATCGCGGGAAGAGGGGTTCGACAAGGAGGCGATGGCGGGCGAGAGCATGTCGATCGAGGGTGTGTCGGTCGAAGGCATGAATCTCGAGGGCATGAATGTCGAGAGCAACACGCAGGAAGGCGTGAAGCAGGATGGGCCGAAGGGCGAGGGCGTGAACGGAGTCGGCATGAACGGCGTCGGCATGAAAGGCGATGGCCCGAAGCGCGAGGCCAGCGCGACCGATTCCCATCGGAAGGGGACCGTGTCGAGGACGGCACGCGCGCGTGCTGCGGCATCGCGCACGCAGCAGGCGAGCACGCAGAACTCGAGCACGATCGACTTCAGCGTCCCGACGCTCAAGCACTTCGCCACCTACACGCGCGTGACGCAGACGCTCGAGGCGTACCTGCTCGCGGCCCTGCGCGAGTCGCGCCGGCTCGACCACATCCTGATCAACGGACGGCCGGGAACGGGCACCTCGACGCTCGCCCGCGCGCTGGTGCGTGACTACGCACCGAGCCGCGTGGAGGAGTTCGATGCGCAGGGCGGCATCTCGACGCAGAAGCTTCACCGGGCGCTGCTGCGCGCGAACAAGCGCGGCGTGGTGCTGATCCGCCACATCGAGCTGCTCGACCCCATGCTGACGCACATGCTGGTGAACTACATGGGCGGCAGGCCGCTGCCGCGCCTCTCCCGCGGCGGAGCCGAGGGACGCCCGAGCGCGCCCTGGGAGACCGACCGTGACCGCGCGATCGCCGAGTCCGCCCGCGACACCGGGGACGCGCACGACGCGGCGCGCGACGTGGACGCCGGACCGACGACCCCGGGTGCGACGATCATCGGAACCTGCCTGGTGCCGGCGCGGCTGAACTACTCGCTGCGCTCGCGCTTCGAGCAGACCATCAACCTGCGGAGCGACCCGAAGGCGCTGCGCGCCGCGCTCGTGCGCGTGATGCGGCAGCGTGGGATCACGCTCGAGCCGTCGTGCTTCCCGCGGGTCGATCGCTTCCTCGGGACGCTGACCGACGGCACCGAACCGCTCGCGCGCGGCGTGCTGGTGCGCGCCGACATCGAGTCGGTGACCACCATCGACGACGAGCTCATGCGCTCGATCATCGACGAGGACATGCCGACGCGCATCCTCGACACGCACTACGCCGCGGCGCTGCGCGACCACCTCGGAGGCCGCAAGATCAAGGCGGCCACGGTGGAGGAGATCGACCGCATCGTGGCGGAGACGCAGTGGGGTCCGATCGCGGCGCAGGCGGCGATCGCGACGATGCTGCGCGAGAACCGCGCGCGCAAGCGATCGGAGCAGCCGCCCGCGCCGCTCTGAACCCGCGGGTCAGCCGGGCGGGTCGTAGGTCGATGTGGTGCGGGTCGATGTGCTGCGGGCCGATGTGCCGTGGTTCGATATGCCATGGTTTGATGTGCCATGGTTCGATGAGCCATGGGATGGACCCGTGATGGCGTCGTCGGGGGAGCCGCTGTGGCGCCGGATCGGTGGATCGATGTCCGACTCGTCGACCGCGTCGAAGAGGTCGTAGGAGTCCGGTGGCGGGGGTGCGTCGAGGTCGGCGTCCGTGAGCGTGCTGTCGTCCGCGTCGTCGGTCTCGGGGGCGTCGAGCTCGGCGTATGCATCGATGCATGCATCCGTCGATGGGTCGTCGCTTGGCTCGTGGGTGTAAGCGTCATGCGGCGTATCGCCGTAGCGATGCGACGTCGCGTCCGCGGCGAGATGCATGTCGTCGTGATGGTCGACGAGCGTGGCGGCGGCATCGCGCGCCTCGATGTCGTCGCTGCTGCGGCGCGTGGCATCGGTCTCGACGTCGCACTCGGCGATCCAGAGCGCCTCGTTCTCGGCGACCTGCGACCACTCGGCGAGCAGCTCCTCGAGCGTCGCATCGTCGATGCCCTGGGCCGGCCAGCATCCGAAGCGCGTGACCACACGGTCGCGCAGCGCCGGGTCGCGCGAACACTCGCGGGTCGCGATGCGGTGCAGCGCGGCCTGCGCGAGTGGCCGCGTCGCATGCGCGGTGACATCGATGCCGAAGCGATGTCGGTACGCCGCGATGAACACCACCGGAACCGATGCCTCGCGCCGCGCGACGGCGGCGGCGACGGCATCGGCGATCTCCTGGTACGCGCACCTGCTGATCTCCCTGTCCCTCTCGGTGAACACGGTCATCTGAACCCCCAACGGTCGTGGACTGCCCCGCGACGCCGTCGTCGGAACGGCGCGCGGATCGAAGACCCGCCCCACGCGGATCGTGCGGAGCGAGGGTAAACCGATCCCGGGGCGTTCCTCGATTTCAGGACACATTTTTCGGCGGGTTGAGAACGCGCGAATTTTCTTTGCCGCGAGTGATGGAGGTGCGTGGGTTGTCGATCGAGGCGGAGAATCGGGAGTCGATGGCTCCGCAGACTTCGTCTGCGGGCACTCACGATTGGGCGAGGGCGGGCGTCAGCGATCCAGGCCGAGCGCGGCGCGTGCGGCGCGCCAGAGCGCGCGACGTTCGTCGACGGTGCCACGGATGTAGAGAACGGGCGTGGAGCCGATCAGTCCGCCCATCGAGGTGCGACGCCGCACGAGCTGCAGCTGGGACACGCTGCCGATGATCGAGTCCGCGCAGGCGAGGCGCGCGATCTCGTCGCGCGGCACGAATGTCCGGCCAGAGCCGCGGCGGATCTCGATGCCGGTCGCATGCACGGTCCAGACGATGGTGCCGCCGAGTGCATCCGATCGCGGCGACGGGCGGATCCAGCCTGCGAGCGTGGCGCCGACGAGCGCGACGAGGATGACCACGGCGATCAGCACCACGAACAGCGCGGACGAACCGTTGAGCGACGAGCCACGCGGGCGCAGCAGCAGCTGGGCGACGATGAACATCGCCGCGAACAGTCCGAAGCAGAGGAGCGGGATCAGCGCGGACTTGGTCGTGCGCGCGACGCCGGTGATGACAAGCGCGCCGTCGAGGCCGTCGGCGCCGCACTCCGGGCAGCGTGCGGAGGGCTCATGGCCCTGCCGGAGGTATCCGCACGAGGGGCAGGTCGGTGGGAAGCCGGAGGGCACGGAGGGGAGTGTAGGAATGGCGATCAGTGCGCCGCGGAGGCTGCGGTTCCCCGCCCGCTCATCCACCGCCGACCCGGCGCGCGAGCCCGCCGATCGGCTGCGACCGGCGCGAGAGCACGAAGAACATGACGCCCACCGCCACCATCGTGATCGAGAGGATCATGGGCAGCGTGAGCCCGAGCGCGATCATCCGCGAGTCGGGCTCGCGGAACTGCTCGGTCGAGTAGCGCAGCACGCCGTAGCCCGCGAGGAACACGCCCGCGATCACGCCCGCGCGGCGCGGCGCGAGCCAGGCGAGCGACATGAGGAGCAGCAGGGCGGGGCCCTCGGCGAGCGCCTGCAGGAAATTGTTGGGGTAGTACGCGGTGAGGAGCGGCGCGATCGCGTCGGTCACCTGGCGGTGGGCGTCGGAGGCGTGGTCGTACGCGGTCGCCGCGGCCCACTGGAGGAAGCGCGCGTCGGGCATGCGCTCGGTCGCGGGCGCGAGGTCGCGCAGCGGCTCGAGCGAGGCGGGCACCGCGGCGAGGTTCTCGAGCTCGTACGGGTACTTCACGCTCCACCACGGCGGATTCGACTGCATGTCGGCGGGCAGCGGCCGGCCGGGGAGCTCCGCGTTCACCCAGTTGGCGAGGCGGCCGAACATCAGGCCCCAGGGCACGACGAACGCGACCGCGTCGCCGACGGCGAGGATCGGCAGCTTCTCGCGGCGCGCGAAGAGGATGATCGCGAGGGCGACGCCGATCACGCCGCCGTGGCTCGCCATGCCGCCCTTGTGGATCTCGAGCGCGCCCCACCACGGGAACGCGTCGCCGAACTGGACGAACAGGTGCGGCTCGTAGAACACGCAGTGGCCGAGGCGTCCGCCGACGATGACGCCGATCACGCAGTTGGTGAGCAGGTCGCCGACCTGGCGCGCGTTCATCGGCACGCGGCCCGAGGTCGCGAGCCAGCGGAGGATGAGCCATCCGACGATGAAGCCCGAGAGGTACGCCGCGCCGTACCAGCGCGGTCCGACGCCGGGCGAGATCTCGAACACGAACGGGTCGAGCGTGTGGAGCATCGATTCGGCGAGGAGCGCGCACATGGGCGGGATGCTACGGGATCGACCGTGCCGCCGCGCCGCCCTGTACGCTGCGGGCATGCCGCTCCACGGAAACACAGAGCACGGACCATCCGAATTCGCCCGACCGTCGCGACCGGGCGATCTCACGCCGTTCCTCCGCAAGCTCCTGCGCGGCGAGACGCTGGCGGAGGCCGAGGCGCGCATGGCCTTCGAGGCGATCGCCTCGGGCGAGTCGCACCATGCCGAGATGGGCGCGCTGCTCGCCCTGATGGCGACGCGCCTGCCGACGGTCGACGAGATCGTGGGCGCGGCCACCGTGATGCGCGAGCGCGTCGAGCGCGTCCCGTGCGGCGCGGATGCGCGCGAGATCGTCGACACCGCGGGCACGGGCGGCGCACCGAAGACCTTCAACGTGTCGACCGCGGCGGCGATCGTGGCCGCGGCGGCCGGCGCGCGGGTGGCGAAGCACGGGAACCGGTCGCGCACGGGGCGCGGGTCGGCCGAGGTCATGGAGCGGCTGGGCGTGCACGTCGACGCGGCGCCGGCGGCGCAGGCGCGCTGCCTCGACCGGCTCGGCATCTGCTTCTGCTTCGCGATCCACCACCACCCGGCGGCGAAGCACGTGATGCCGGTGCGCAAGGCGCTCGGGTTCCCGACGATCTTCAACCTGCTCGGGCCGCTGACCAATCCCGCCGGCGCGCGGCGTCAGGTGATGGGCGTGTATGCGCCGCAGTTCGTGCGTCCGATCGCGGAGGCGCTGGTGCGGCTCGGATCGGTGCACGCGATGGTGCTGCATTCCGACGACGGGCTCGACGAGATCTCGCTCGGCGCGGTCACGCGGGTGGCCGAGGTGCGCGAGGGGCAGGTCCGCGAGTGGACGATCGACCCGCGGGCGCTCGGACTCGTCGCGGCGGATCCGATGACGCTCGCGCCGGGATCGCTCGAGGAGGCGACGGAGCTGTTCGTGCGTGTCCTGTCGGGCGAGGAGCGCGGTGCGCGGCGCGACCTGGTGCTCGTGAACGCGGCGGCGGCGATGTTCGTCGGCGGCGTGGTCGGCTCGGTCGCGGCGGGCGTCGCGCGTGCGGCGGAGACGATCGACGCGGGTCACGCGCATGCCAAGCTCGAGGCGCTGCGGGTGATGTCGCACGCGCAGTGATGGGGTGGTCGTGGCGCGATGAGGGCGCGGGGCGTGGCTGCGTCGGTGCGAAGACGCAGGCGTGCGGACGCGCGTGTTGGAAATGCGTTGCATGTTCTCCACGGGTCCGTTTCGCCGGTAGGTTGTGATGCGCGAGGTGTGCGTGGAGTTCGGCGTGGTTGGCGGCATGAACTCATGCATGGGGCGCGTGAAGAGCCGTGCGCGGTTGGCCGCGTGCGGGTGACTCGTTTCATCGCGATCCCAGCGAACGCGTCGCGTCGCAGTGGGGGAACGAGATGGCGGAGCATGGGACGGGGGTGGAAGGAGGCACAGCGGTGGCGGGGCCTGGGCGCGGTGCGCCGGCGGGCGCGTCGGGCGATGCCGTGCGCGAAGCGATGCACGAGACGACGCAAGAGGCGACCTCGCGTGCAGCGTCGCGTCCATCACTGCGTGCGCGGGCGCAGGCGTTCAATCCGCGGCCGGTGGTGCCGATCGCGACCTGCGTGTTCGCGGTGGCGCTGTGGATGGGCTGTGCGATCGCCGATTGGTCGGGCTTCGCGCGGGTCGAGCTCGCGGAAGGCGCGCGGGCGCTCGCGTGGTCGGCGCTCGGCGGATCGCTGCTCGCGGCGTGCGCGCTGGCTGGCCTGCTGTGGAAGAGGATGGTGCGCGAGGGCGCGTCGGAGACCGATCCGACGTGCGATACGCGTGAACGCGCGAGCGCGGCGGCGGATGTGGCATTGCTCGTCGTCCTACTGGTGATGGTCGCGGGCATGCTCGGCGCCGGACTTCGGTTCGCGCAGGCGGTGGGACAGGTGGTGAGACCGGTGCTCGCGACAGAGTCGGGTGAACCGCAGATCGTCGTGGCCGAGGTCACGGTCGCCTCGGGCGCGACGAAGACGGGGTTCGGCTCCGACATCCTCGCGCGCCACCTCCGCAAGCCGCCGAAGCACCAGTGTCTCGTGCGCGAGGTGGTGCTGATCGACGATCGCGGAGCGCGGACGGGGCTTCATCCGTCCGCGCTGCTCACGGTGAGCGTGCCCGAGCATCCGCCGCCGTGGACGATCGGCGACCGGCTGCGTGTCACCGGGCGCCTCGCGCCGATCGGTCGCTCGATGCTGCCGAGCGAGGTCGACTACGCCGACGTGGCCGCGGCGCGCGGTGTCGTCGGGACGCTGTCGCTGGATTCGTGCGAGCTCGCGACACCGGTTGCGGGATGGCGCACGTCGTCGCCGTTCGCGGATGCGGTCGACCGGCTGCGGGAGCGGCTCCGCGGGCGGATGCGCGAGGCGCTGCTCGCCGGCGTGCCGCTGGATGAGTCGGGGCAGTCGGGCATCCGCTCGATGCTGGTCGCGCTGGTGCTCGGCGACGTCGAGGATGGATACCGGCCGATCGAGAACGGCTTCCGCGCGGCGGGGCTCGCGCACATCCTGGCGATCTCGGGTTTCAACCTCGCGGTCCTCGGCTGGGTGGTGGGCGCGGTGGCGGCGCTGTTCATCCGCGACGAGCGATGGCGCGCGGTGCCGGTGGCCGTCGCGGCGGCGGTCGCGCTCATGGTGATGGCGCCCGCGGCGAGCGCGATCCGCTCGGCGTTGATGGCGATCATCGGGGCGAGCGGCGCATCATTGGGACGCAGCTGGCATGGCGATGCGATCCTCGCGCTCGCGGCGATCGCGATGCTCGTGCATGCGCCGTCGGACGCGGTCGCGCCCGGGTTCCAGCTCAGCTTCCTGTGCGTGGTGGCGCTGCGTCACCTCACGCGGCCGATCACGGAGCGCTGGCTCGCGTGGATGCCGAGCGATGATCCGGAGCGCGGGCATCCGGCGTGGCTCGGGTTGTTCGGCGCCTTCGCGTCGGCGGCGGTCGCGGCGGGCCTCGCGGCGTTCGTGGTGAGCGTGCCGGTGGTGCTCGTCCACTTCGGTTCGCTGCAGCCGTACGGGACGCTGCTCACCTTCGTCTGCTCGCCGCTGTCGACGGCGACGCTCGCGATCGCGTACCCGAAAGCGATCCTGGGGTGCGTCTGGCCCGACGCGACCGCGTGGCTCGGCCCGGTGCTGTGGCTCCCTGCGTGGATGCAGGTGCGCATCGTCGACTGGTCGCTGGTGCACCTCGGCGGCATGGTGCAGGTGGGACGGCTCGACGCCCCGATGGGGGTCGTGGGGCTGGTCCTCGTGTTCGTGGCGTTCGGTGCGCGGAGCAGGTGGCTGCGTGCGGGCGCGTGGTTGGGGCTGGTCGCGATCGCAGTGATGCTGGCGTCGGCGCCGCGCGACCGGCCGGCGGACTTCGCGGTGACGATGTTCGCGATCGGCGATGGCTCCGCGTACCTCGTCGAGAGCGACGGCGTGCTCGCGCTCTTCGATGGAGGGTCGAGCTCGTCGGGCAGCGTGGCGTCGCGCGCGCTGCTGCCCGTGATCGCTGCGCGCGGCGGCGTGGTCGACCTCGTGGTGATCTCGCATCCGAACCTCGACCACTACAGCGGTCTGCTCGATGTGGTGCGGTACGCGCGGGTTCGGAGGATGGCGGTGCATCCGACCTTCGTCTCGGCGGCGGAAGCGATGCCGGCGGCGGCCGAGCTGCTCGCGGGCGCACGGGAGGCGGGCGTGGAGCTGCTCCAGATCGCAGAGGGCGATGCGATGCGCACGGGGTCCGTCGCGTGGACGGTGCTGTGGCCGTCGCGTGGCTTCCACTCGCGGCGGGACAACGACTGTTCGCTCGTGCTGCGGCTCGAGCACGACTCGGGTGCGAGCGTGCTGCTCTCGGGCGACATCGAGACCGAGCCCGCCGCGCGTCTCGCCGCGCGTGGTGGGCGCGCGATCGCGGCCGACATCCTCGAGCTTCCCCATCACGGGAGCTGGCGCGAGGCCGTGGTCGGATACCTGCACGCGGTCTCGCCGACCGTGGTGTTTCAATCGACCGCGCGGCGGCGCTTCGAGAGCGACCGGTTCGCACCGCACATCCCTGCGCACGCGACGCGCGTGGTGACATGCCGCGATGGCACGGCGCGTGCCGAGTTGCGAGACGATGGCCAGTGGCGGATCGCGGTGTGGGACCGACAGGCGCCGGATGGATGGCGCACCGTGCGCATCGCGCCGTCAGCGGGCCGGCGTGAGGAGGCACGCGCGCTCGAGCACGATCGCGTCGCCGACGATGCCGTTGCCGCCGTCGGTGAGGGTGATGACGAGCTCGTCGCGGGTGGGCGCGCCGCCCGGGGTGGCGGTGCTAGAGCCAGGCAGCGCGGCCTCGAGCCGCACGGGCGCGCGCCGATTCGCCGCATCAAGCACGAGTCGCGTCGATGCATCGCGGCCGAGCCGGACCTCGACCTCGACGCGCGCGTCGGCGGGGGCCGGTTCGGCGAGCACGATGTCGGCGGTGAAGACGATCTTCTGCGCGCGCGGCGCGGCGACGGGCAGTTCGTAGCGCGCCACCACGGGACCGGCGAGCTCGACGCGCGAGAGTCCGAGCAGGGCGCGGTCCGACGGCCGGACGGTCCACGCGGAATCGACGCCGAAGTGGAAGTGCGCGTCGGGAACCGCGAGCGAAGGGCGGGGCAGCGCGCCGAGCGGCGTGAGCTCTGCGCTTCCGAGCAGGCCGGCGATCGGGTTGGCGGCGCTGTTGTCGTCGGTGCGCGTGGGCCGGATCGCGGCGAGCATCGGATCGGCGAGCTGGAAGCCCCAGCCGGCCGACGCGTCGAAGCGGAGTTCCTTGCCATCCACGACCGAGCCGTCGGCGACCCAGAGTCGGACGCCCGGCGTGCGCACGGCGTCGCCCTGCGCGAGTGCGATCGCGCCGATGCGGTCGAGCGGGATGCGGCGCTGCGCCTCGCCCTCGGAACCGGTCGTGGGATCGAGCAGGAGGTCGAGCCCGAGCGACGCGACGAATCCGGTCGCGGTGTCGCCGTTCACGAAGAGGACGGTGTCGGCGTCGGCGCGGCGCGCGGGGACGCGCGAGCCCACGAGCCGGAGGGTCGCGATGTCGTCGACCGCGATCGGGATCGCGCCGATCCAGCGGTGATCCCAGAAGTTCGTGGTGCCGGTGGCGCGGAAGCTCCCGGGCAGACGCTGTCCGCTCGCGGTCTCGAGCAGGCCGAGGTTGATCGGGGTCGCGTCGTCCTGATCACCCGCGCGTCCGGAACCCGAGCGCTGGATGACGAACGCCGCGATGTCCGCGCACGCGAGCGTGCGGTCTGCGCCGCCGTTCGCGCCCGCGATGGACCACTGGGTGGCGTCGGCGGAGCGCAGCAGCCCGTCGATCCATTCGCCTCCGACCGAGAGCACGCGGACCGGCATCTCGATGTCGCGCGTGTCGCGGGCTTCGCGAGGGTCGTCGGCGCTGAATGCGCTGGTGGGTGCGTTGGTGGACGCGAGAACGGAGCTCGCCGGCGCGGCCACGCATGCCAGCATGGCGACGATCCCGCGGATCACGCCGTCGGTGGTTGCCATGGTCCGTGTTCGAGTGCCGCCGTGCATCGTCCGCTCCTGTCGTGGTGTGCACGCGTCCGGTGGTCTGCAACCGGACGGTGCGGTTCGTCGATCACCGCGCGCACCCGCGGGTCACCGCTGGAAGATCGGAAGATAGCGCTTCGGCATCTGGAGCACGATGAGTGCCATCGCGGTGCCGTAGGCGTTGCCGTTCTGCCCGTCGCTCCACGAACCGTCGGCGCCCTGGCGCGCGAGCAATTCCTCGCGGATCGCCGGCCACCAGGTGCGCCAGTGCTCGCCGCCGGCGAGGTACATCGCCTGCACCGCGTAGTAGTGGCCGTAGAAGTAGTGGGGCTGCATCGACATCGACATCGCGGGCCCGCCGTTGCCGGCGCGCGGGAAGGCGCTGCGCTTCAGGTACTCGAGACCCTTCGAGATCGACTCATCCTCGTAGATGCCCGCGTAGTAGAGGCTCGCGATGCCCGCGGCGGTCCTCGGCCAGGCCGATCCGCCGGCATCGCGCATGTAGCGGAAGCCGCCGTCGGGGTTCTGACACTCGCGGACATAGCGCACCGCGTCGTCGATGGTCGACTTCGGCACCTTGATGCCGGCGTTGCGCGCGCTGCGGAGACCCATGATCTCGCAGATGGTGACCGAGACATCGGCGTCGGCGGGGACGGGGTTGTAGCGCCAGCCGCCCTCGTCGTTCTGGCTCGCGACGATCAGCTGCACCGCGCGCACGAGGGCGTCGCGCACGCGGTCGTCGTCGTTGTTCATGCCGTAGACCTCGCCGAGGAACAGCGTGGCGAACCCGTGGCCGTACATCGGACCGTGGGTCTCGTCGGAGACGAGGAGTCCGGTCTCGCTCGCGTGCGAGAGCACGAAGTCGAGCGTCTTCTGCACGCAGTCGCCGAAGTCGCCGCGGCCGGGCACATTGCCGTCGGCCATGAACGAGATCGCGCACAGGCTCGAGACGCCGATGTGCTCGCCGTAGCGGCCCTCGCCGAACGATCCGTCGGGCTTCTGCACGCGGCGGAGATACTCGAAGCCCTTGCGGACGGCGTCCTCGAGCTTCGGCGTGATCTCGGCTTCGGCGGGCGCGTTCTCTGCGCCGCCGGCGGCCGCGTCGCGCGCGGGCGGCGTGGTCGACGGGGGAGCGGTCTTCGCATCACCCTGCCCACCCACCGTCGACGCGGAGGGAGCGGCCGGCGTCGCGCCGCCGCCCGCCGGAGTTCCCGCTGCGGGCTTCCCAGCGTCCTGCATCGCCACGCTCGGCGCGCCCGGGATCCCCCCGATCGGTGCGCCGGCGGCGATCAGGCCCGCCAACATCACGGTCGCGAACGATGCGCTCATCGCGAGGCCTCCTCGGCGAGACGGCGGTAGTACTCGCGCGTCAGCCGCTCGTAGATCGTCGACACGCGGTCGCGGCGACCCTGCAGCACGAGCTCGCGCACGCGCTCGGGAAGCTGTCCCCACTCGATGCGCGTCTCGCTGAGCTCCTGCCCCTCGGCGACCGAGTCGTCGCGCTGCGCATCGCTCGAGGCGTCCTGCGAATCGCTGGACGGCTTCGACGACTGGCTCGACTGCGACGACGAACGCTGCTTCTGCTGCTGGCCGTTCTGCTCGGAGGGATCCTGCTTCTCGCCCTCCTTGCCGGGCTTCTGCTGCTTCTTCTTCGAGCTGGAGGACTTCTTGCCCTGCTGCTTCTGCGCCTCCTCGAGGAGCCGGTCGAGCGTCTTCACGACCTCCTCCTGGATGCGCTGCGTGCCCAGGCCGGCGTCCTTCGAATCGGTCAGTCGATCGGAGGCGCTCTTCATGCCCTCGACCATGCGCTGGACGAGGTCCTGCATCGACGCCTCGTTGAGCGAGCGCTCGAGTCGCTTCTCCTGCTCGCGGCGGGCGGCGTCCTCGGCGCTCTCGGCGGCCTGTTCACCCGCGGTGCCCGACTTGGGCACACCGAGGAGGTCGTCGAGCGAGCGCGGTTCGTCCTTGCGCGCGGGAGGAGTGACGGTCGAGGGATCCTTCGGCGGGGTCGCGGGCGCGGCGCCCTGCGTGCCGGCGGGCGTCGATGGTCCCGTCGGCGTTCCTGCCGGCGTTCCCGCCTGACCTCCCGCCGGCGCCGTCTCCTGCGCCTGCGCGGAAGCCGCGCCCGCGGCCACCCCGATCGCCACCAGCAGCGCGGCGCCGGTGCGGGCGCTGCCACGGACAAACTCGGAGAGCTGCGGTGATCGCGACGGCATGCAGTGAGCGTATCGGTGCGACATCGGAATCACCTCGCGGGAATCGGGCTTTTTTCCATCGACGCTCCGCCGCCGGGCGGCGCAGGCGGTGCATCGCCCGCAGGAGGCACCACGTCCGGGCCGTTGCCCCCGGACCCACCCTTGGGCGCGATCTTGTCGGCGATCTTCTGACCGAGCTCGAGGATGCGCTGCTGGCGCGCCGCGATCTCGGCGAGCCGCTGCGCGCGCACGGTCGGGTCGAGCTGCGCGGCCTCGTCGGCGAACGCGCGCGTGCGCTTCGCGAGCGAGTCCTGCATCGCGCGGAGCAGCTTGACCTCGGCCGCGGGCGGCACGGTGCCGCCGGACTGCTGGTCGCCGCCCTGGCCGCCACCCTGGCCCTCCTGCTGCTCGCCGAACGGATCCTCGTCGCCCTTCGGCTGCTGGCTCTCGTCGAGCGCGCCGACGATGGCGCTCAGGATGCCGACCGCCTCGTCCTGCGCGGGGACCGCCTCGGCGGGCCGGCCGCCGCTGAGCGATTCCTTCGCGTCGGCGAGCGTGGTGTCGAGCGCATCGTGCAGCTCGACGAGCGCGTCGGAGGACTGCACATCCTCGTCCTTCTCGCGGAGTTCCGCGACGGCCTTGCGGAGTTCCTCCTGCGCGGTGCCGAGACGACGACTCTCGACGAGCTCGCGGCGGCCGAGCGGCTTGCCGTCGGCGGGCACGATCTTGCCGACCGAGCCACGCAGCCCCGCCTCGCGCTCGAGGAAGTCGCGGTACTTCGCGATGAGTTCCTCGCGCTTCTCCTGCTCGGCGCGCTGGTCGGCGCGGTCGGCCGCCTCGTCGGCCTCGGCGAGCGCGTCGTTGAGCGCCTTGATCGCGGCGTCGACGGCGAGCATCGTGTCGTCGCGGTCGAAGGGCTCGGCGCGCAGGTTGCCGGCGACCTTCGCCAGGCTGCCGGCGGCGCCGTCGAGCGTGCGCGCCACGCGCGCGGCCTCGCGTCCGGCGGCGCGCGCGTCGGTCGCGACGCCGCGCACATTCTGCGAGAGCTTGCCCGCGCCGAGCGCAGAGCGCTCGCGGTCGGCGTCCGCCTCGGCGCCATCGCTGACCGCGGCGACCTCGGCGCGCACGGCCTCGGCCTGCTCGAGCAGACGGCGAATCGAATCGGCGAGCGACTCAAGCTGGCGCGCGAGCTCCTCGGCGCGGACCTTGCGATCCTCGTCGAGCGCCTCGGCGGCCTTCTGCAGCGCGGCGGCGGCGCGGTCCTGCGCGTCCTTCGACTGCGCGAGGCGGTTCTGCTCCGAGTCCTTCGCGGCCTGCTCCATCTCCTCGCGGACCTTGCCGTCCTCGGCGGCCTTCGCGGCCTCCTCGAGGGCGCGCGCCTGCTGGGGATCGGCCTCCTTCAGCTCCTGCGCGCGCTCCTTGAGCTCCTGCACGACCTGCTCGGCCTCGGCGGCGGCCTGCTGCTGCTTGTCGGCGAGGGCGTCGATCTCGGCACGCGCGTCCGGCGAGAGCTCCTCGCGCGACTCGCCGTTGGAGCGGCGCGCGGCCTGCTCGGTCTCGCGCGCGGACTGGCGGATGCGGTTGGCGAGCGCGTCGAGCCGGCGCTTCGAGAGCCAGGCGTCCTGATCGCGGTCGAGGAGTGCGACGAGATCCTCGAGCTCCTCGCGGACGGCGTCCTGGCGCTCGGCCGCGTCCTTCGTGGCGGCGGACTTCGCCGCGACGTCGTCCTGCTGCGCCTGCGCGCGCTCGACGGCGCCGCTCGCCTCGGCGCTGCGCGATTCGGCGGTGGCGGCCAGTTCACGCGCCTGCTCGGCGAGCTCCTGCAGCACGCCCTCGTCGCGGCCGTTGCGCGCGAGCCGGTCCATCGCCTGCTCGACGGCCTCGCGCATGCGCGCGGCGCCCTCGGTGACGGCGGCCTGCATCTCGGTGAGCGAGCGCTCGGCGGGATCGCGCTCGAGCGCGTCGCGCGCCTTCGCCTGCCGCTCGTCGACGCGCATCGCGTCGCGGCGCACGCCGGCGAAGACGCCGCGGATCTGCCGCTCGAACTCCTCCTCGCCGACGATGCGGAGGACGCGCGGCGCGCTGCGGATGCGGCCGTGTCCGGTGGCGTCGGCAGCGCCGTCGGCGCCGGCCTCCGCGCGATAGCCGTCCTCGGCGTACCCACGCAGCACGATCGAATCGCCCGCCTCGAGCTTGAGCCGCGCGACGTCGAGCGTGCGCTCCACGCCTGCCTCCAGCGCGACGCCATTCGCATCGGGCTCGAGCGCCGCGGGTTCCTCGAACACCAGGCTGTCGGCCGCGGCCTTGCCGAGGCGGGTGGCGATCTCGATGCCCGACTTCACGAGCGCAATGTCGTCGCGCGCGTCGGCGCGCATCGCGATGCGGGCGTCGACCACGATCGACTCGTCCTGCAGCGGCTCGGCGATGGTCGCGGTGGGCGGACGGTCGGCGATGGTGTCGAACGCGAGCACGACCTCGTCGTCGCCGGCGATGCCGTCGGCATCGACGAGCGCGAGCGACAGGCGCGTCGCCTCGCGCGCGCGGCAGGAGATGGTCCAGTGCGCGGGATCCGCCGGATCGACCTCGATGCGCGCGACCGCGGCGTCTGCGACGCCGGCCTCGCCGCTCGCCGCCACCACCTTGAGCGGCGGCTTCGCCGGGTCGAACGGCACCGCGCGCGTGAGCCGCAGGTCGAACGACACCGCGCTGCCCTCGAGGATCGCGTCGCGCATGATGCCGCGCGAACCGCTGCAATCACCGAGCTGCTCGACGCGCGCGCGCACCGCGGCGGCGGCGTAGGCGGGCGGCTCGATGCGCGCCTCGGCCGATGCGACGGCGGGCGGCGGCACCAGGCGCACCTTCGCGATCTCGGTCGCGGCGTCGCTCGTCAGGAACCGCACCTCGACGAGCTCTCCGTCGGCATCGATGAAGCGCTCGAACTCGCCCGACGGCTGGCGCGCGAGGCCGACCTCGATCCAGTCGGCGGCGACGCCATCGCGGGTGATGCGGTACTCGGCCCGCACGCGCTCGCGCTCGGCCTCACCCTGCGTCATGCGCGCGCGCAGCGCCAGCGGGCGACCGCGCGCGGCCACCGATCCATCGGCCACGAGTCCCTCGACGGCCGTGCGCGCCGGCCAGACCGCATCGCTCCACGGCGCGAGCACGCGGCGCACCGCGATCGACGCGGCACCCGGCTCGAGCACCGCGAACGCCGCCGACGCCGCCACGCACAGCGCGGCGACCGCGAGGCGCACCGCGGTCGGCTTCACGCGGATCACCTTGCCGAGCGCCGCGCCGACGGCGCGCTCCTCGGCGTCGCGGATCGCCCGCGCGGCGAGCGCACTGCCGCGCGCGGTGCCCGACATCTCGAACTCGACCGCCGACGCGAGCCTGCCCGCGAGCTCCGGCCGCATGCGCTCGATGCGCAGCGCGATGTCGACCGGCTCCGGCCGGAAGCGCAGCGCCGGCAGCACGAAGCGCCGCACATCGACGACCACGAAGAACGCGATCGCCGCGAGCATCAGCGCGCGCAGCACCGCCGGGAAGCGCACCGCCGCGTCGAGCGCGGCCACGCCCGCCACGCTCGCGGCCACGAGCACGATGAGCGACGCCATCGCGCCCGCGATGCGCAGCGCGCGCGCGGTGCCCGCGAGGCGCACCACCGTGCGCACCGTCGCGGACTGCTGCCCCTGACCGGTCGGCTGGGAATCCAACTGCATGTCGTGCGCCGCGGCCGTCAGACCAGCCGCAGCAACCTCCTTCCGATCCACTCGAGGCCAAGCAGCGTCAGCAGCAGCGCGAGCGCCGCGGGCGTGTCCCACAGCGCGCGCAGCACGCTCTCGTCGGTCTCCCGCGCGCGGCGCGGCAGGATCCTCGCGAGGTCCGCGAGCGACGACGCGTCGAGCACCTGTCCACCGGTGCGACGCGCGATCTCGGCGAGCGCCTCGTGGTCGGTGTCGCCGCGGCGGAGCTCGTCGTCGCGACGGACCACCTCGAACGCGGCCGACGCGCGGCCGAACGCAGGATCCGACGCAACCGCGCGGAACGCACCGACCTTCTCGACCGGAAGCGTCGCGGTCGCGCTGCCGCCCTCGCGCACCAGCTCCACGCGGCCGACCGGCGTGCCGTCGGCGGCGACGATCTCGACCGGCAGCGACGCGGCGCTCTGCTCGGCGGACTCCTCGTCGGCGAAGCGCAGCGTGACCACCACCGACTCGCCGGGCGCGACGCGCGCGGGCTCGATCGCGAGCGTCGCGCGCTCGTCGCCCTTCACCAGCGACTCGCGCGCAAGCAGCCGCACCAGCGGGATCCAGAACCGCTCGGGATAGCGCTCGCCCTGGCCGTAGCGCCAGCGCCAGATCTCATCGGTCGCGACGAACACGACCTCGCCCGCGCCGAAGCGCATGCGCGTGACTGCAGCGCTCGGCTCCGACGCGGCCGCGCCGACGCCCTCGGCCTCGGCGAGTACCTCGGCAGTCGGCTTGAGCCGGCTGCGCGGGACACCCTGCACGTAGCGCAGGCGCGGCCACTGCACCTCGGCGCTCGTGAGCACATCGGGCCATCCGTCGCCATCGTCCGAGAGGCGCAGCACGCCGAGGCGCTCCGCGACCGAGGTCGGTCGGATCACGCTCGCGCCGACGCGCGGCTCGAGCGCGAGCGGCGGACGGAACGGGAACAGGTCCGCGAGCGGCGTCGCCTCCCACGAGGACGGCGTTGAGCGCTCGCCCGCGATCCACAGGAGGCCCGCGCCGCGCTCCGACACCTCGCTGCGGATGATCGCGAGCTGGTCCGGCGAGAAGAACCCGCTCGGCACGTCGCCGAACACGAAGAGGTCGTACTTGGCGAACTCCTCCTTCGTGCGCGGCAGGCGCGCGATCGGCATGTTGCCCTCCTGCGCGAAGTCGCGGTCGGCGGAGAGCAGCATGATCGAGCTCTCGACATCCTTCTCGCGCGTGAGCAGGTTCTTGAAGTAGCGGTACTCCCAGCGCGAGGTTCCCTCGACGTAGAGCACGCGCAGCGGCCGGTCGATGAACTCGACCGACAGGTCGCGCACATCGTTCTCGCGCACGAGGTCCGCGCGCGCACCGACGAGCTCGACGCGCCACTTCCGCGCGCCGGCCGCATCGCTCGACGCGTCGAGCACGACCACCTGCTCGCCGGCCGAGCCGGACGCGCCAGCTTCGCCAGCGGGAACATCCTTGCGCGCGAGCTCCGCGCCGGTCTCCGTGTCGACGAGCCGCACCGCGAGCCCGCCCGCGGAGGCGTCGACGAGCGCGCCGCGGTCGATCCGCACCTCGACGGGCACGCGGTCGCGCACGAACGCACGCGCGGGCTGCGCGGTGGCCACGATCGCCGCGTCGCCGACGCGCTCGCTCGAGCCGAGCGCCACCGGGTACACGCGCACCGAGTCACGCTCGAGCAGCCGCAGCGTCTCGGGTGAGACCGGCACCGTCGACCGTCCGTCGCTGAAGAGCAGCACACCGCTCAGCGGCTTGCCCGCACTGCGGGCGATCGCCTGGCGCAGCGCGGCGTCGAGATCGGTGCGCTCGCCCTCGGCCGCGCCGAGCGCGTCGGCGATCCGCACGCCCTGCGCGGGCAGCGAGAACGCGCCGCCGCTGAAGCCGACCACATCGAGCTCCTTGCCGACGCCGAGTCCATCGCCCGCGCCTGCGGCAGTCGGTGCGGACGCCGCGCCCGCACCCGCGATCTCCGCGAGCACGCCCTCGGCGCCGCGCAGCGTGCGGGCAAGCTGGTCCTCGCGCGTGCCTCCGCCCGGCGCATCGGCGATCGTGAGCGAGCGGCTCCGGTCGACGAGCACGACGAGGCGGTCGGGCTCGACGCGCGTCCGCTCGAAGCGCACGCTCGGTCCCGACACCAGCAGCGCGAGCAGCAGGATCGACGCCGAGCGGAGCACCACGAGCGCCGTCCGCAGCGCGCGCGACAGCGGCTTCGCCGCGCCCTGCAGGCGCCGGTAGCTCCACACCGCAATCACCACCGCGCCGAGCGCGACCATGAGCCACGCCCACGCGGGCAGCGGCCGCTCGAACACGAGGCTCACGGCGCTCGTGTCGCTCGGCACATCTCCGGGCACCAGCCAGTCGACGAGCGTGGTCCGCGTCATGCGCGACCTCCGGTGACGGCGCCCGTCGACGCGGTGGCGGCCGGCGTCGGCGCCGCGCCGCGCGTCTGCACGCGGCCGACGATCGCGACCGCCGCACCGACCGGCGCGCTGCGCCGCACCGAGGCGTGCGAGAACACGCGGCTCAGCACGCCTTCCACCAGCAGCAGCGCGAGCGCCGCGACCAGCAGGCCGAACGACCAATCCGACGACGCGCGCGCCGCCGACGCGGGCGCGCCGCCGTCCGCAGCGGCGGCGCGGAAGCGCACCTCACCGATGGGCGCGAGCGCGCTGCGCACGACATCCTCCGCGTTCGGCGCGAGCACGAGGCTCGACGGACGCAGGTTCGCCGCGACCACCGCGCCCGCATCCGAGCGCCACACGCCCGCGGTGCGCACGACCTCGCGGCTGCGCCCCTCCTCGTCGAGGGTGATGGTCGCGCCACCGTCGCCGCGCATCACGGCCGACGCCTCGCCGACCAGCGCCTCGCCGACCGCGACCTCGTTGCGGCCCGCGGCGATCTGGATGCCCGCGCGCGCGAGCTCCTGGAAAAGCGGCACCATCAGCGGCTTCACCGGCAGGTTCGTCCACAGCAGCTCGGGCGCCGCGGCGAACGCGATCACCATGCCGCGCTCGGCGCGACCATCGTCGCGGCGCGGCGCCTGCGCCACGATGAACGGCGTGCCATCGGCGTTCGCGAGCACGATCTCGCCCTTCGCGAAGCCCGACAGCGCGGCCACGCGGCGGCTCTCGATGGGCGCGACCAGCGCCGCGATCTCGGGGCCGATCGCGCCGAGCAGCGCCGACGGCTGCTGCTCCTCGGCGAGGCGCAGCGCGGGCTCGCGGTCGACCGCCTCGGCCGCGATGCGCACCGGCACGGAGAGCCGCGCGAACACGGCCTGTCCCCACGACTGCGCGAGCGACTCGCCCGCGGGCAGCACGATCACCACGCCACCGTCGAGCGCGAACCGTCCGAGCGCCTCGCACCCCGCGGGAGCGACGAGATCGGGCCGCGCGAGCACCACCGCGTCGAGCCCGAGCAGCGCGCGCGCATCGCAGCTCGACGGATCGATCTCGCGCACGCGCATGCCCGAACCGACCGCCGGCGACAGCGCGCGCGCGACCCAGAGCGACGCGGGCACGCGCTCGAGGTCGGTCGCATCGAGCGCCGTGCGGCGGCCGATCACGCCGATCTCGAGGTCACGCCGCACATCGACGGCCGCGAACCCCGCGTTGCCTGCGGCGAGCGCGTCGTCCTCGATCGTGACCGCGACGCCGATCCGCCGCGTGCCCTCGGCGAGTCCCGCCGGCACGAGCTGGAAGTCGACCGTCGCCTCCGACTGTCCCTTCTCCCACATGACCGCGCGCGCGGCGGGCGTCGACATGCCCGCGGCCGCCACGCGCACGAACGTCTGTCCCGCCTCGAGCGACGCGCCCTCGCGCGCGATCACCGCGCGCACCAGCACCGCCTCGCCGGTCGGCGACGGCCGCGCCTCGACGCGCGACACGCGCGCATCGGTCGGGACATCCTGCGCGGGCACGAGCGCGATCACCTCGGTGCGCGGCGCGCCCGGCGTTCCGCCCGACGCCTCCGATGGCGGCTCCGATGACGCCGACGCATCCTCCGCGCGCGCCGCCGCCAGCTCCACGCCGGGCCGCACGCTCGACTGGCGGAACGCGCTCGCCACCACGATGCGGGGAATCTCGCCCGACGCCTTCTCGGCGCCGATGGTCGCGTTCGCGAGGGCGAGCGCATCCTTGAGCTCGCTCGGGGTCTGCGAGGTCTCGATGCGCGCGAGGGCCTGCTCGATCGCCGCCGCGTCGGCGGTCGGCGCGAGCGCGAGCGCCACCGGCGTCGACGCGAGCACCACGGCCACGCGGTCGCGCGCACCGCGCTCGGCCAGCTGCGCGCGCACCTCGTCGAGCACGCGCGCGAGCTCGCTCTCGGCGCCACCGCGCAGTCCGCTCGCGGGACCATTGTCGACCACCACCACGACCAGCCGCCGGATCTCGCCGCCGATCGTCGACGCATCGAGCACCGGCACCGCGATCGCGAGCCCCGCCGCGAGCAGCGTCAGGCAGCGCAGCGCGAGCACGAGCCACTGCTCGAACTTCAGCCGGCGGTTGGTGCGCCGCACCGCCTCGCGCAGGAGCTCCATCGCCGCCCACTCCACCGACACGCGCCGGCGGCGGAACAGCAGGTGGATCACGATCGGCAGCGCGACGCTCGCCAGACCGGCCCAGGCGATCGCGGGGTGCAGGAAGTTCATCCTCCGCGCCTCCCCGAGAAGCTCATGCGCCGGTCGAGCAGCGCCGCGAGCACGGGACCCACCGATTCATGCGTGTCGCACACGAGCGCGTCGGCGCCGAACGACCGCGCGATGCGGTCGACGCCCTCGACGTGCGCACGCAGCAGCTCGAGGTACGCCTCGCGCACCGCGCGCGGATCGGTCTCGATCGCCTCGCCGCCCTCGAGGCCCTCGAAGCGCGCAGGCGCGTCGAGCCCGAAGCGCAGCTCCTCGCGGTCGAGCGTCTGCACCAGCATCGCGTCGTGCCCGCGGTGCGCGAGCCGCGCGATCGCCGGCCGCAGCTCCTCGAGCGGCATCAGGAAGTCCGACACCACCACGAACAGCGCGCGGTTGGTCACGCGCGCGAGCATCTGGTCGATCGACCGGCCCACCTGCGCGCGCCCCGCGACCGGCTCGCCGCTCAGCGCACCGACGATCGCGCGCCACTGGTCGCGCTGGCTCGAGCGCTTCACCTGCGTGCGGACCTCGTCGTCGAAGAGCCCGAGTCCGACGCGGTCGCCCTGGTGCAGGCACATGTACGCCATCGCGGCGGCGGTCGCGGTCGCGTGGTCGAACTTGGTCCACTGGCCGGAGCCGCGGCTCGCGTCGGTGCCGCCCCAGCCCTTCTTCACGCCGAGAGTGCCGAAGCGCATCGACGCCGAGCGGTCGACGAGCACGACCACGTCGAGGTTCGTCTCCTGCACGTACCGCTTCACGTACAGCTTGTCGGTGCGCGCGAAGACCTTCCAGTCGATCTGGCGGATGCCGTCGCCGGGCGCGTACTGGCGGTGCTCGGCGAACTCGACCGCGAGCCCCTGGTACGGCGAGCGGTGCATGCCGCTCATCACGCCCTCGACGATCATGCGCGCGCGCAGCTCGAACGGCGCCAGCTGCGCGAGCGTCTCGGGCGCGAGGTACTGCTCGGCGCGCATCGCTCCGCCACCGCCGGCCGATCCGTCGGTGGACCGGTCGGCTGGCTGCCGTGAGTTGGGCTGCCGGGAATTCGCCAAGCATCACTCCGGGTGGAACGACCACCGAGTCAGGATCGCGGGAGCAGGGGAGGAACGGCCGCGCGCATTCACCGCGTCACGGCGTCGAGCGCGCGCGAGCCACCCTCGTGGCGCACCGCCTCGAGGATGAGCCGCACGACGTCGTCGCTCTTCACGCCATCGGCCTCGGCGTTGAAGTTGGTCACGATGCGGTGGCGCATGATCGGCAGCGCGACCGCGTGCACGTGGTCGACGGTCGCGTGGGTCGCGCCGTCGAGGAGCGCCTTCGCCTTGGCCGCGAGCACCAGGAACTGGCTCGCGCGCGGACCCGCGCCCCACGCGAGGTAGTCGCGGCAGACCTTGAGCGCCTGGCCCTCCTCGCGCACGCGCGTCGCGCGCACGATGTGGATCGCGTGGCGCACCACGTGCTCGGC
>JBMOGJ010000021.1:0-37330 GCA_049318425.1 Phycisphaerales bacterium
GCGTTTGCCGCGGCCCGTTTCCATTCCGGCGGCGTCGCGCGCCGCGCCCCGGCGGCCGGAACGCGGTCCCCAACGCAAACGCCCGCGGCACTTGCCGCGGGCGTTTCGTTCGTTCGGTCTTGCCCTGGTCAGGGGCTTCATGTCTACTCTCTGTCTCACACTCTCTCACACTCTCTCTCACTCAGACGCCCGCGAGTGGTCAGCTCAGCAGAGGGCGATGAAGGCAAGGACGGCCAGCAGGACGATCTTGCGGCGGTTGTCGACGGGAGCGAGGATGGTGGTCAGCAGCATGGCGAGTTCCGTTCTTCAGTTGTGTTCCCGTCGCGGCGGCGCCGCGGACGGTAGGAACATGGCAACCGCCGTGCCAACGCCCGCGTGGGTGCGGTGCACCGCGATCTGGGCGGTCTCGGGCGTCGCTCTGTGCGGGGTGATGCAGGCGGACGCCTCGACCCGTTGCATCGATGCAACGCAGGATGCCGCCGATGCAACGCCCGCGCGCGGCGCGGCGCCGGACGATGGCGTCGCGGTGCAGGCCTTCCTCGCGGCGCGCGCGTGGCTCGACGCGGAGTCGTTGCCCTCGCCGGACGCACAGGCCGCACAGGTGGAACTCGAGGGCGTGACGGGCGTGTGCGTGCTGCTGCGGCAGAACGGCCGGCTCGTGGGCGTGGGCGAGGATTCGGGCGCGGGCGGCAAGCCCGACGCGCTCATGCTGCGGCGCGCGCTCGGCCGCGCGATCGTGAAGGCGCTCGGCGACGAGACGGTGCGGCGGGTGCGGGCGGAGATCGGCGACGGCGTGACGGCCGGGCTCGCGCTCGAGCTCGAGCTCGCGGGCGCTCCCCTGCCGCTGCTCGGGCGGACGATCGCCGACGCGGCGGCGCGCGTGGTGCCCGGCCAGGACGGCATCGCGGTGCGGCGCGGCGACGAGATCTTCCGCGCGTTTCCCGGGCGGCTGCTCGCGTCGGACAACGCGGATCGCCCCGACGGCGCGATCGCGGCACTGCTGATCGACGCGGGGCTGCCGGCGAAGGACCTGCCCGAGTTCGCGGGCTCCGAGCGTGTGTCGCTCGCGCGCTTCGCGACGGTGCGGCTGCGCGAGGCGCGCGCGGGCGCGGCACCCGAGGTGGTCACGCGCGGTGGGCGGACGATCGACCTCGCGGAGATCGACGCGGCGGCGACGCGCAGCCTCGCGACGCAGCTGACCGCGCGGCTCGCGGCGCAGGTCGTCGCCGCCGATGAGCGCGATGCCGCGCGCGGCGTGGCGCAGCCCGCGCGCGGCGTGCTCCTGCTGGGGACGCTCAATCCGACGGCCGACGCCTACGACCCGCCGTTCGCCGATGCGCGGCAGACGGCGCTTGCGGCGATGGCGCTCGCGTTCGCGTCGCAGTCGTCCGCGGTGCCGGGGCCGACGCGCGCGCGGGCGGGCGAGTCGGCGCGCGCGCTCGCACACGCGCTCGCGGCGCTGCCCGAGCCGGAGCGGGTGCCCGTGGTCGAGTGCATGGCGCTCGCGGCGCTGCGGATGGCGCGTGAGGGCGAGACCGCTGCGAGCGGAGCGCGCGAGACGATCCAAGCGAACGGGGCGAACGACGCGAGCGAGGCCGCGCTTGCGGCTCGCGTCGCGGCGCGCGCGCCGACGCTGCTCAAGGTCGATGGCGCGGTGTCGCCCGCGCAGGCTGCGTTCGCCGCCCTCGCGCTCGCGGGATCTGCGCAGGGACGCGACGAGGCGGCGCGCGTCGCGCGGGAGATCCTCGCGGGCTTCCGCGATCGGCCGGGGGCGTTGCTGCAGGCGGCGCTGCCGCTTGCGCTGCTGGCGCGCGAGCTCGACGGGGGTCGCATGCTTGACGGTCCGCGCGCCCCAGCGAATGGGGCTGGCGCGGCATGCGCCGCCGACATCCGGCGCGCGCTTGCCGCCCTTGCCGTCCAGTTGGCGCCGCAGCAGGTGGGCGCCGATCCGGCGAACCCGGACGGGCTGCCCGCCGACCTCGTGGGTGGCCTGATGCCGCCGAGCGGTCCGCGCGCGCGCGTCGACGCCGAGTGCCTCCGCCACGGGGCCGCGCTGGCGATCGCCTTCGCCGGCGGAGCGCCCGAGGTGCCGGACGGGGGCGACGCGATGGTCCGCCGGTTCGTCCGGTTCCTGGCGCAGCACACCGCGGCGGACCCCTGGGTGGGCGGATTCCGGCGCCCGGACGCGATTCGCGGACTCGTCCGCGGGTCGCTCGCGACCGACGACTGCCCGCCCGAGGCGACCGCGTTCGGCGTGCTGCTCTCCGCGGCGGCGGCGGATCGCGCGGCGGTCGGCCGCTAGGTCCGAAATCGCGGAATTCGCCAAGGTCCTGCAAATGGCAAGCGAATCGCGCCGTATATTCGATGGAACGTCGTCAATCGCCCCTTCCCGGAGCCTGCACGCCATGAAGTCGACCCGCCGCAACTCGCTCGTTCTGTTCGCCTCGGTCACCGCCGCCGTCGCCGCGTCGGTCGCCACCTCGGCGGCGAGCGCGCAAGGGCTGTCGGACCGCATCCGCGCGGTGGCGGAGCAGCGCCAGGAGGCCGCTAAGAACGACGTGAGCAAGGGCCGCCTGCTCGGCGCCATGCTCTACACCGACATGTCGGTGAACTTCGACAAGACCTCCGCCAAGACGGCGTGGGACTACATCGGTCAGCACCTCGGGGTGCCCCTGGTGGTGCGTTTCGCCGGCGAGGGTGGCTCTGAGGGCATCGATCCGGAGCTCGAGATCTCGCTCGTGCTCGAGAACACCCCGGCCATCACCGTGATCGAGCGCATGCTCGAGATCTGCGGCACCGATGCCCCCTGCACCTGGCAGCTGCGCGACGGATTCGTCGAGGCGGGCACCAAGGAGCGCCTGTCGGTGCCGGCCGCACGCGAACTGCGCATGTACCCCGTGCGCGACCTCCTCTTCGAACCCCCGATGTTCGACAACGCGCCTGACTTCAACCTCGGCTCCGCACTGCAGCAGGGCCAGAGTGGCGGCATGGGTGGCGGTGGCGGCGGCATGGGTGGTGGCGGCGGCGGCTTCGGCGGCGGCGGCGGTGGTTTCGGCGGTGGTGGCGGCGGCATGGGCGGCGGCGGCTCGGGCGGTGGCTCGGGTGGCGGCGGCGGCCTCATCGGCGACCCCGGCGAGGATCCCGAGCGTGTGAGCGAGGAGGAGAAGGCCGACCAGCTCATGGACATCATCATGGAGCAGTGCGAGCCCGAGGCGTGGAAGGACGCCGGCGGCGACTGGGCGACGATGCGCTACTACCAGGGCGTGCTGATCATCCGCGCTCCCGACTACATCCACCGCCAGATCGACGGCTACCGGTTCGCGCCGGTGCGCACCCGCTCGGCGATCAAGGAAGGCGTCAAGCGCTACGTCACCTTCTCGGGTGAGGTCTCGGTCGTGCAGAACCTCGGCTTCGACACGGTCACCGTGACCGGCGCGGTCGGCGGCCAGGGTGGCGGCGGCAACGGCGGTGGCGGCAGCAACGGCGGCGCGCCGATTGCGAAGCCGGACGCGGGTGCGGGCGATGGCAAGAGCTCGGGCAAGAGCTCGGGCGGCAGCTCGACCAAGAAGTGACCCCAAGCAACAGGAGTCCCACAATGCAGCGGAAGACCAAGCGGTTCATCGAACGGCGCGTGGTGGCATGGGCGATGGGAGTCGTCCTTGCAGCCGGCGTGTGGAGCGGATCCGTGCACGCCCAGCAGCAGAAGCCGTCGCCCGACGCGGCGCCCCTGCTGCGCGTGACCAACGCGTGGACCGAGACGCGCCCCACGACCGCGCCCGCCGCGGCGACCGACGAGGACCGCACCCGCGAGCAGGTCGGGCGGCTGGTGTTCTCGCGGATGAGCATCGAGTCGGAAGGCGCCCCGCTGCGCGCCGTGCTGCGCGAGGTGCGCCGCGCGCTCGGCGTCAACATGATCGTGTTCGAGGCGCGCGCCGACGGCGGGACGCTCGAGTCGGGGATCGACGGCGAGCGAGCGATCGACCTCGCGATGACCGACACCGATGGACTCGCGGTGCTGGAGGCGCTCGCCGCGCTCGCCGACGCCGACGCGACCTGGCAGGTCAACCGCGGCACGATCGAGTTCGGCCCCAAGTCGGTCCTCGCGCGCGTCGAGGCGCGGCGGTCGGCGGTCGTCGAGGTGGGCGATCTCGCCCTGGTCCCGCCCGACTTCAAGAGCTGCGGCATCGGCGTCCTCGGCGTCGAGAGCTCCAACCGGCTCGACTCCGACGAGGTGCTGGCCGATCTCGTGCGCACCATCTCGACCCACTGCGAGCCGAGCGCGTTCGAGCCGGATCCCGAGAGGCCGCACGACGCGACCGCGCTCGGCAACAGGCAGATCCTCGCGGGGAACCGTGCGACCACGACCCAGTCCCGCACGCGCCACAACCCGAATACGAACGCATGGCGCAACCTCGATCCCTCGATCGGTCCGGTCTTCGTGCACGGCCGCTGGGCCTCGGTGCAGACGCGCGACACCGCGCTCGCGCTCGTGGGGCCCGACTTCGTGCTGCGGAAGGTGCTCGGCTACCCGACCCCGCTGCCGCCGCGCGAGGCGGCGCCGAGCGACGCGCGCCCGGCGACGTCCGTTGCCGCGCCCACAGGTGGAACGCCCTCGGGCGCGGCGCCATCGGTGAACACCCCGTCGAAGCCGGGCTGAGGAGCGCGTCGTCGCGCGCGCGGACGCGGGCGCGGTTGGTACGCTCCCTCGGCACGGATGCGCGGCTTTCGCAAGGACTCCCCACTGCGTCGTGATCTCATCGCCTGCACGGGCGACGGGATGACCTATTCGTTCATGGTCGGGACCGGCGAGACCTACTTCGCGGCGTTCGCGCTCGCGCTCGGGTCGAGCGACAAGGTGAGCGGACTCATCGCGGCGGTGCCGCCGCTGGTGGGTGCGACGGCGCAGCTCTTCGCCCCCGCGCTCGCGGCGCGCGTGAAGAGCCCGTCGCGCTGGATCCAGGGCTGCGCGCTGCTGCAGACGCTGAGCTTCGTGCCGATGATCGTGGGCGCGGTCCTCGGCTGGCTGCCGATGTGGGTGCTGTTCCTGGTCGCCGGCGTGTACTGGACGAGCGCGCTCGGCGCGGGCGGCGTGTGGAACACCTGGATCGGGCTGTGCTTCCCCGCGAAGATCCGGCCGCGGTACTTCGGGATCCGCAGCAGGCTGTGCCAAGGGTGCATCCTGGCGGGGCTCTTCGTCGCCGCCGCGCTGCTGCAGCCGACCCACGGAACGCGGTGGGAACTGTGGGGCTTCGCGGGCCTGTTCACCATCGCTGGGCTGGCGCGCGCGTCGAGCATCACGTACCTGCGGCGGCAGCGCGATCCCGTGGCGTGGCCCGAGCACACGCACGTGTCGCTCCTCCACTTCGTGCGGAACTTCTGGCACCGGGCCGACGCGCGGCTCGTGACGCTGATGCTCGCGATGCAGGTCGCGGTGCAGATGGGGCAGCCGTTCCTGAATCCGTTCCTGCTGAAGCAGCTGCAGGTCTCGCCGGTGCTGTACCTCGGCCTGATCGCGGCGAGCTTCGCGGCGAAGAGCGCGGCGCTGCCGTTCCTCGGCATGTACGCGAAGCGGCGCGGGGCGCGCAGCCTGCTCTCGCTCGGCGCGATCGGCACGAGCTTCATGATCCTGCCGTGGATCTACGTGAACTGGGTGCCGGGGATGTTCGCGATCCAGGCGGTGAGCGGCGTCGCGCAGGGCGCGTGGGAACTGGCGACCTTCCTGCTGTTCCTCGAGACGATCCCGTCGGAGGAGCGGACGAGCGTGATGAGCGGGTTCTACTTCCTGAGCTCGTTCGCGATGGCGGTGGGTGCGATGGTGGGCGGGGCGCTGCTGGGAAGCCTGCCGGACCAGGACACCTACGCGCTGGTGTTCGGCATCTCGACGGCGGTGCGCGTGGCGGCGCTGCTGTTCGTGCCCTTCGTGCACGTCGAGGTGCTGCGGGCGATCCCGATCATCTCGTCGACGCTCGCGGTGCGGATCAACGCGGGCTCGATCGAGTCGCCGATCGCAGGTTCGCTCGATGAGCGCGGGCGGCGGGACTGAGGGGCGGCCGGGCGCCCGGAACGGCGGATCGCCAACACGACGGCGGTGCATGATGGACCACGAGCGTCGACATCCCCTGCTGCTGGCCGCGATCGTGGCGGGCATCGCGTGCGCCGCGCTCGCGCTGGTGCCGACGGCGAGCTACGCGGAGGCGTTCGCGCATCCCTCGCGGGTGGCGCGGCTCGAGGGGGCGATCCCGGAGGCGACCACGCGCGGGGCGCTCTTCTTCCGCATCGCGCTCGCGGCGGCGGCGGTGCTGGTGCCGCTGCTCGCGTGGCGGCTGGTGCGCGAGGAGGACCCATGCGGCCGCGCGCCGCGCCGCCTGTGGCCGACCGACCGACGCGGCTGGCTCGGACTCGGCGCGATCGTCGCGTTCGGCGCGGTGGTGCGCGTCGCGCTCGCGGCGGAAAGCCTCTGGTACGACGAGATCTCGGCGTTTCTGTCGTTCGCGATCGAGGGGCCCGGGGTCGCGTTCGGCTCCTACGCCGTGCCCACGAACCATGTGCCCATGACGCTCGCGACCTGGCTCGCGTGGACGCTCTCGGGCGGCTCGGTGCACGAGCTCGTGCTGCGTGCGCCGGCGATCCTCGCGGGCGTGGCGGCGATCCCGGTCGGATATGCGCTGGCGGCGACGCTCTTCCCGCGGCGGGCGGCGATGCTCGGCGCGCTCGCGGTCGCGGCGGCGCCGATCCTGGTGCTCGAGAGCGTCGAGGCGCGCGGGTACGCGTTCGTGATCCTCGCGGCGCTGGTGGCGGCGCTCGCGCTCGCACGGGCGCTGCGCACGCGGGCGGCCGCGGACCACGCGCTGTTCGCGGGAGCGTGCGCGTTCGGCGCGTGGGCGCATCCGGTGGCGATCCTGGTGCCGATGGCGGCCGGCGTCATGGGGCTCGCGGGGCTTGCAGGGCTCGCGGCGCGCTCGCCTCAGTCCGATCTCATGGGAGACCACGCGCGCGCGCGCGCACGCCGGCTCGTGCTCGCCGCGCTGCTCGCGGGCGTGGTGGCCGCGGTGCTGCTCTCGCCGCTCGCGGGCGACGTGCTCGCGACGCGGAAGGACTACCTGCGCAGCGCGAGCGAGCAGCCGACGGTGTTCTCGCGCGAGGGCTACGAGGCGCTGCTGGTGACGACGCTCGCCTGGAGCGGACGCATGTTCGCGCTGCCCAACCTGTTCCTGACGGCGATCGCGCTCGTCGGGCTCGCGCGTGCGTGGCGTCGGCGGCGGGTCCGCGCGGTGGCGGCGCCGTTCGCGCTGGCGCTCGTGCTGGCGTTCGCGCTGTCGATCGGCCTCGGCACCTGGATCTACGCGCGCTTCGTGCTGTTCGCGGTGCCGATTGGTGTGCTTGCCGTGATCGCGGCGGGCGCGGCGCGCCGGCGCAGTGCGCTCATCGTCGGGCTGCTTCTCCTCCTCGGGCTCGCGATCGGCCTCCGCGGGTACACGGTCAAGCAACCGATCCGCGACGCCGTCGCCATCGTCGCGATGAAGCGCGCGCCGAGCGACCGCGTCGCCACCATCGGACTCCCCGACAACGCGGTCGGCTTCTACGCGCGGCAGTTCGGATTCGACGCAGCGGCGACCGGGTTCCTCGGCGCGGAGCTCGACGCGGTGGTCGCACGCGAGCGGCCGCGCTTCGTCGTGGTGCTCTATCCCGACCGACTCGCCGACGGAATCCTGCGCTCGCTCGACGCGGGCTACGACCGGACGCACCGGCTCGACGGGTGGGCCGACTGGGGTGCGGGTGCGGTCGAGGTCTGGGAGCGGGCGGGCTGATCAGCCGGCGAGGAGCTCGCTGATCTCACGGTCGGCCATCGGGAACCGCATGCGCGCCATCGCGGCGTCGAGGCGCTCGCGGAGCGGGAAATCGCCGCGGTGGCGCGCGAAGAACAGCAGGACCGCGCGGCCGACATCGGCCGGGGTCCGCGTGCCCTCGGGGCAGAAGACGTTGTAGTCGGCCCAGGAGAGGCGGAGCTCGTGGAGGGTCGACCCCTCGGCGGCGTCGATCGACGCGTGCCAGATCCACGACTGGTCGGCCTCGCGTTCGGCGCCGAGTCGGATCGTGGGCTGGTCGTCATGGGGCATGGGTTGAGGATATCATCGCCGTTCCGCCGCCGATCCGGCGCGCGGTGCACGACACGAACGACCGCACGACACGCGCCGCGCGCGAACCCCGCCGCGACACCCGCAACGCTCCCTCATTCCCGCGCCGCTTCCGCAGCCGGGCGACCTCCACCGATGGGCTTCTTCCTCGAGATCTTCCGCCTCGGCCTCCGCAACCTGCGGCTTCACAAGCTGCGGTCGACGCTGACCAGCCTCGGCATCATCCTCGGCGTGGCGGCGGTGATCGTGGTGGTCGCGGTTGGCGAGGGCAACAAGATCAGCGCGCTGCGCGAGGTCTCCGCGCTCGGCGCGACGAACATCATCGTGCGCTCGTCGAAGCCGCCCGAGGCGGCGAACGCCGGGCAGGCGCGCACCTTCTTCGTCGCCTACGGGCTGCTGCGGCAGGACCTGCGGCGGCTGCAGTCGTCGCTGCCCGATGCCGCCGCGGTGGTGCCGCTCAAGGCGGTGGGCAGCGACGTGTCGTACGAGAACCAGCGCATCACCAGCCAGGTGTTCGGCTCGGTGCCCGAGCTGCTCGACGTGGCGAAGCTGCGGCTCGAGCCGCGCGGGCGCTACATCAGCGACGAGGACATCGCGTCGCGCGCGCCGGTCTGCGTGATCGGCAGCGAGATCGCCAAGCAGTTCTTCCGACTGCGCGATCCGATCGGCGCGACCATCAAGGTCGACAACACCGTGTTCCGCGTGATCGGCGTGCTCGAGCCGGTCGGCCTCGCGGGCGGGCGCGGCTCGGCGCTCGTCGGGCGCGACCTCAACAAGGACATCCACATCCCGGTCTCGACCGCGGAGAGCCAGTTCGGCGACATGGTGATGCGCCGCCAGTCGGGCTCGTTCAGCGGCGAGCAGATCGAGCTGTCGGAGCTCTACGTCGTCGCGCCGAGCACCGAGGAGGTCGTGCCGCTCGCCGAGCGCGTGCGGCGCGTGATCGACGCGGGGCATCCGGGGCTGACCGACGTGCAGATCGTCGTGCCGTGGGAGCTCCTCGAGAACGCCAAGCGGCAGATGATGGTGTGGAACGTCATGCTCGTGGTGGTGGCGGGCATCTCGCTGCTCGTCGGCGGCATCGGCATCATGAACATCATGCTCGCGAGCGTGACGGAGCGGACGCGCGAGATCGGCATCCGCCGCGCGCTCGGCGCGACCCGCCGGCACATCGTGCTGCAGTTCATCGTGGAGACCGGCGCGCTGTCGATGCTCGGCGGCGTGATCGGCATCCTGCTCGGGCTCGGCATCTCGTGGGGCCTGCAGCCGCTGGTGCAGTGGCTGGTGCGGCTGCCGTTCCTCGCGGGCGCGTTCGAGGGCCGGCTCACGCTCGAGCCGCAGGTGACGCTCTGGTCGATCCTCGTGAGCTTCCTGGTCGCGGCGGGCGTCGGACTGGTGTTCGGCATCTACCCTGCGATCGTGGCGAGCCGCAAGGATCCGATCGAGGCGCTGCGGCACGATTGACGGGCCGCGGCACGACTGACGGGCCGCGGAGGTTCGATGCGATGATGCGATCGGGCGGCCGAGCGGCGGGATGACCCGTCGCGGTGATGCGCGTTCGCGGTCAATTGGGGTTGCGATCGGCGGTGTCGTGGCGCGCCGCGGTTGGAGATGCCGCGGGTTGGGATGACGCGGTTACGGCGAGCGCGGCGGAGGACCACGCGGAGCTCGCGAACGCGATGAGTGCGAGCCCCAGCAGCTCGCCCCACCACTTCATCGGGAGCGGTCCGCCCACCATGAACACGTCGAGCTCGTGCAGCGAGGTCGTGCGCATCGCGGCGTAGGCGCCGAGGACCGCGACGCCGGCGACCGCCGGCCAGAGGCGGCGGAGTTCACCGCGCAGTGCGCGGGCGACGAGCGCGCCGATCACGGCGACCAGCACGAGCGACCCGACGACCGCGGCGATCTGCACGGGGCGCCGATCGGCGTACCACCCCTGCTGCTTGGCAGCGTCGCGCACGACGGCGGTGAGGATCGTCTGCAGATCGAGCTGCTTGTTCAGGCCGAGCAGCACGAGCACGGCGGCGAGTGCGGTCCAGAGACGGGCGATGGCTGGTTGGGCGGCGCGTCCGCTGGCGGTCGAGCCACGACGCGACATGTTCAGGGTGAGCCGCGCCGCGCGCCAGCAGCAGATCGCCGTGGCGCCGTACGCGATCGTGATCATCCACCCGAGCGGCGTCGGGTCGCCCATCAGCGGGGCTCCGCCGCGACGCCGCCCGCCGACGACATGAGCGGCTCGAGCTGCTTGCCCTTGAACTCGAGCGGCACCTCGACCGAGAAGGTCGCGCCGCTGCCGGGCACCGTCTGCAGCGCGACGCGCGCGCCGAGGCGTTCGGCGAGCTCGCGGCAGATCGCGAGGCCGAGGCCGGTGCCCGAGTGCGCGCGCGTGTGGCTCGCGTCGACCTGGCGGAACTTCTCGAAGATCGTGTCCTGCATGTCGGGCGGGATGCCGGGGCCCTGGTCGGTGACCGCCGCGACGACGCACGGGGTGCCGTCGGCGCGCACGGTGCGGCGCGCGGAGATCACCACGCGCGTGTCCTCGGGCGAGAACTTGATCGCGTTCGACACGAAGTTGAAGAGGATCTGCTGCAGCTTGCCCGCGTCGCTCTCGACGCCGGGCAGGTCGGGCTCGATGTCGGTCTCGACCGAGATGCGCTTCGCGAGCGACTGCGGGCGCATGATCGCGGCGAGGCCCTCGACCACGTCCTGCACGCTGGCGGGACCGATGGTGACCTCGAGGCGGCCGGCCTCGATCTTCGCCATCTGCAGCAGCTCGTTGATCATCTCGAGCAGGTTGCGGCCGCTCTGCAGGATGTTCCCGATGTAGCGGCGGCGCTTCGGGTCGGCGTTCGGATCGGTGCGCGCGATCTCGTCGAGCAGCTCGGCGAACCCGATGATCGAGTTGAGCGGCGTGCGCAGCTCGTGCGAGACGTTCGCGAGGAACTCGCTCTTCAGGCGGTTCGACTCGAAGAGGCCGACGTTCGCCTCGGCGAGCTCGCCGATCTTGAGGTCGAGGCTCTCGTTGACCGCGCGCAGCTGCCGCTGGCCCTCCTCGAGCCGGTCGAGCATGCCGTCGAAGGCCTTGGAGAGCCGCTCGAAGTCGTCGCCGGTCGAGAGCTGCGCGCGCGCGGTGGTGCTGCCCTGCTCGACGCGCTCGGCGACGCCGGTGAGCGCGCGCACCGGGCCGAAGATGAGCCGCCGCAGGATCAGGTGGAAGACGAGGATCGCGAGCGCGACGGCGATGATGCCGGAGGCGACGATGAAGACGCGGTTGCCGAGGATCTGCGCCTCGGCGAAGTCGCTCTTGCGGTCGATGACGAGCATCGCGGCGACCGCGTCGTCGGGCCGCACGGGCGTGGCCGGATTGCCCGCGCCGCCGGCCTGGAAGTCGGGCTCGCTGAGCTCGCGCCACTGCGCCTCGCGGATCACGCGGGCGTAGCGGTAGTGGACGCTGCCGTCCTTGGACAGGTTGTCGAAGCGCTCGGTTTCGGTCGGATCGGCGGAGAAGACGGCGAAGCTCGTCTGCAGGAAGGGGTCGGACTCCGACTGCGACTCGCCGACGAGCTCACCGACGCGGTAGATGCGGCCGCCCATCGGGCCCTTGCCGTCGGCGTCGGCGAGCGAGCGGCGCGAGAGGATCTCGTCGGCGAGTTCGCGCGACACCTCGAGCTGGCTGTCGGTCACGATGGTGCCGGTGCGGATCCACGGCACCGCGAGGGCGCCGCCGAGCAGCGCGACCACCGCGACCCCGAAGAGGATCTGGCACTTGTTGGCGAGCGAGATACCCTGCGCCATGGGTCGCGATTCTACTTCGCGCGCCTCCCGCGGGATCCGCCCGCGAACGAAGGAGTTTCCGCGTGTTCCGACCAGGCACCGACGAGCGCAACGTGCAGTACGAGGATGTCCTCTGCAACTTCTGCCGCAGGCCGTGGGATCCCGATGATCCGTCGCGCCCGCTCATCGAGGGCCACCACGGCAGCCACCTCTGCGGCGAGTGTCTGTCGCTCGCGTACGTCGCGATCGTGTTCGAGGGCCGCAACGACCGGTCCGAGGGACAGGCCTGCACGATGTGCCTCGAGGAGCGCGACGACGAGGTCTGGCGCAGCCCCGAGTTCGCCGACGCGTGCGTGTGCCGGCGCTGCGTGAAGCAGTCGGCGACGGCGCTGGAGAAGGACAAGGACTACAGCTGGAAGCGGCCCGCGCAGGGCTGAGCGCGGCGCATCGATCGCGAGGTTGCGGTCCCGGGGTTGACGTCACGGGGCTTCGGACACGCGGGCCTCGATGACACCCGCCTCGGTCACCCCGCCGCCGCGGGGCCAGCGGGCGGAACCTCGCGCTTGACGAGCGTCATCGCGTGGAACGGCCGGCCTTCGCGGCGGAACTTGCGCTCGAAGTTCGTGCCGACGAGCTCGCCCTCGCCCGCGCTCGCGGGGCGCGCGAAGTCGCGGCGCTCGAAGATCTCCCGCGCGCGCTCGACATGCTCGACATCCCACGCCCAGAGCTCGTCGTGGTCGGTGACGATGCGCAGCTCGCCGCCGGGCGCGAGCACGCGGTGGAACTCGCGCAGCGTGTGGTCCTGCACGACGCGGCGCTTGTGGTGGCGCGTCTTCGGCCACGGATCGCTGAAGTAGAGGTGGATGACCGCGGCGATGCCGTCGGGCACGCGCGCGCGCAGGAACTCGGTGGCGTCGCCGTGGAGGAGCCGCACGTTGCGCAGCTCCGAGCGGCGGATGCGGTCGGCCGCGTACGCCCAGAACTCGCCCGCCCACTCGATGCCGAGGAAGTTGGTCTCGGGCTCGAGACCCGCCTGTTGCAGCAGGAAGGTGCCCTTGCCGGAGCCGATCTCGATCTCGAAGCGGCGCGACGGATCGGCGAACCACGCGCGCGGATCGAACGCGAGGAGGGCACGCGCCTCGGCGACGCTCGCGGCGTCGGGAAGCGGCGGCAGCGACGACATCTCGATGCCGGCGTCGCCCGGGATGAGTTCGCGTCCGTGTCCGAGTCCGAAGCTCACTTGGCGGGCTCCTGCGGGGTGCTGGTGGTGGTCGCGCCGGTGGCGCTGCGGCCGTTGCCCTGCGCGGCGCCCGCGGAGGGCGCGGATGTCCAGATGCGGCGCGGCATCTCGCCTGGCAACTCGGTGTTCGTGGTGCCGGGTGCCGCGGATGGCGCGGGGCGACCGGCTCCGGGCGCGACCTGGTCCTTCATCCACGCGACGACGTCGGCGAGCGCCGCGGGATCGAAGGTCGTGTCGATGGTGCCGTACTCGTCGATGAGGCCCGTGCCCGCGGGCTGGAACAGGTGGTTGAGCCCCTCGTAGACGCGGGTCGTGACCGGCAGCGCGCGCTCGGCGACGAGCGCGTCGAGCTTCGCGCGGTTGGGCTCGGCCACCACCTGGAAGTCCTTCGAGCCCCACACGGCGAGCGTGGGCGTGCCGAGGCGCGCGAGCGCGACCCGCGGGTCGAGGCGGATGAACTCGGTCATCCACGGATCGGTGATCTGCGTGAGCGCGCCATCGACGGCGCGGTCGAGCTCCGACGCGGGCGGAAGCCCGGTGGTCTGCAGCGCGAGCTGCGCGCGGACGAGCACGTCGACGCGTGGGCGCAGCGCCTGGGCGTCGGCGAACGCGGAGACCGCCTGCATCACGGCCTCGTGCGCGGCGACCGCGCGCGCGGCGGCACCGGGCTCGAGCTTGGTGAGCTCGTACATGCGCGCGGTCTGGCGGGTGAGCGTCTCGCCGCCGGTCTCGGCCGGCGGCGCGAGCAGGACGGTGAAGGCGAGCGGAGGCGTTGCGGCGGCGCCCTCGGCACGGGCTGCGTCCTGCTGCCAGACGGCCACGAACGGCGCGACCATCGCACCCTCGCTGTGGCCGAGGAGGCCGACCTTCGCGGGATCGATGCCGGGCTGGCGCTTGAGCCACTCGGTCGCGATGTCGGCGTCGCTCGCGAAGTCGAGCGTGGTCGCGCCGGCGTAGCGGCCGGTCGACGCGCCCACGCCGCGGTCGTCGTAGCGGAGCACGGCGAAGCCCGCGCGGGCGAGCGCGTCGGCGATCACCGCGAACGGCCGGTGGCCGAGGAGCTCCTCATCGCGGTTCTGCGGGCCCGAGCCGGAGACCAGCACGACGGCCGGCACGCCGCGCGCGACGGCGGCATCGCCGACCAGCGCCCGCGCCGCCTCGGGCGACGGCATCGAGAGCGTGCCCGCGAGCGCGTGCCCCGCGGGATGCGCGATGACGACGGCGGAGTCGGCGTACGGGAACGGCGGCTTCGGATCCTGCGGTCGGCGGGCGTTGCCGATGCGCGCCGCGGGGTCGAGCTCGAACCGGATCGGCCCGCGGAAGCCGGCCTGCGCGAAGACCCCGGTGAGGACCTTGAGCTCGGCGTCTGCCTCGAGCTCGATGGTGGCGACGGTCTGCACCGGCAGCGTGACGCGGAAGCCCGCGGCGGTCCGCTCGACCGCGACGGCCAGCCCGAGCAGACCCTGCGCGGGAATGTCGAACGACCCGCACCAGCCGAGCGGACCCTCGGCGAGGCCGAGCCGCATCGGGAGCTTCTGCCCGAGCGCGTCGAGCGTCGCGGCGTACACGCGCACGTCCGGCAGGTCGGCGACGCGGTCAACGCGCGACATCGACCAGAGGTACGCGGGCGCCGACAGCGTGCCGTCGGGCATGAGGAAGGCGAACGAACCGCTGCACGCGCGCGCGCGCTCGCCCTCGCCGAGCGTCGCCTCGAAGCGCGCGCGCCGCCCCTGCGACTCCAGCGTGAACGCGAGGCTGCGGCCGTCGGCGACGATGTCGCGCGCGCTCGCCTCGAGCGCGCCGGCGCGGAGGATGGTCACGCTGATCACCGGCGTCGCGGCGTCGGCGCCCTTGCGGATGTCGATGGAGACGGGCATCTCGAGCGCGCCATCGCGGCCGCCCGGGGGCGCCTTGACCGAACCCATCCAGCCGCCGAGCCACGCCGGATCAAGCTCGGCGGTGCGCGCGGAGGGCGCGGAGACCGCGGGGTCCGCGGCGACCGCGAGGTCCGCGGAGAACGCGAAGGACGCGGGCAGCAGCGCGGCGGCAACCGCCACGAGCACGGAGGCGCACCGATGGAGGAGGTTCTTCGTCATCGTCGTCGGGTCCTTCTTCGGGAGGTGCCGCGCGCGGCGGCGCGGGGGACGCGCGCGCGGCGCGGCGATTCGTGATCCGCGCGGCGCCGGGCGGGCGGCATGCGGGTCAGTCGGGATCGTAGGCGAGGCTCTCCGCGATCCTGTTCTCGGGAGTGCAGATCACGACCTTCGGGTGGTGCGCGCGCATCTCCTCGAGGGTGAGGTGGCAGAAGCTCATGATGATCACGCGGTGGCCGACGCCGGTGAGCCGCGCCGCGGCGCCGTTGACGCCGATCACCCCGCTTCCGCGCGTCCCGCGGAAGATGTAGGTCTCGAAGCGGTTCATGCTGTCGATGTCGGCGATCAGCACCTTCTCGTTGACGCGCATGCCGGTGGCGTCGAGGAGGTCGGGATCGATGGTGATCGAGCCCATGTAGTCGGGATTGCAGAGGGTCACCGTCGCGCGGTGGATCTTCGCGAAGAGGGCTTCGCGGAGCATCTCAGCTCTCCGCCTTCCCGCCTGCGGCGCGCGGGGCACGCGCGGGCGGACGCTCGCCTTCGGGGCGGCGCCAGTCGACGCGCTTGCCGTCGGCGTGGAGCAGCTCGAGGTCGTAGTACAGCCGCTGGTCGGGCTCGAAGAGGTGTGCGACGATCTCGACGAAGTCGACGACGATCCAGGTCGACGAGTCGTCGGCGTTCGTGCGGTAGGGATGCTGGTCCCGCGCCTTGCCGATGTCCTCGATCTCCTGGGCCGCCGAGCGCATCTGCCGCTGGCTGGTGCCCGAGGCGATGACGACGTAGTCGCAGACCTGGCTGCGTCCGCGGACGTCGAGCAGGATCACGTCGCTGCACTTCGAGTCGCTGAGCGTGCGGGCGATTTCGATCGCGAATTCGCGCGTCGATTCGGGATCTGAGGTGCTGCGTGAGCGCATGCGGATGCTTCGCGGAAGTGAGCCGACCGCGCGTTGGGCGCGGTCGGCGGATATCAACTGGAACGGGGCGTTGCGGGGCTCGGTGCGCGCGGCTTAGAAGCCGCCGCCCATGCCGCCGCGACGCGGACCCTTCGACTCGCTCTTGCGCGGACGGCCACCACCCTGGCGGTCGGAGCCGGGGCGCACCGGACGCGGCTCGTGACGACGGGCGTCGCGGCGCTTGCGCTCCGAGGGCTTCTCGTAGTTCTGCTTGCGCTTGACATCCTTGGTCAAGCCTTCCTTCTCGCAGAGCTTCTTGAAGCGACGGAGCATCTGCTCGACGGACTCGCCACTACGGGCCTTGATACGGATCGACATCTGAATTCAGTTCCTTCTAGGGGTGCAACTGTCGAGTCGACCATTTGACACGAATCCCCCTCCAAGGTCAAGCCGAAGGCGTGTGCCCGCGGGGTGGGACGCGTCGGGTCGGAGCGGTCCGCCCATCCGTCTCCCCTGCGCTTCGAAACCCCTATCCTGCACCCGTGCCGCTCGTTATCGACACCTACAACGTCCTCCACGTGACGGGCGTGCTGCCCGGGGAGCTCGCCGTGGGCGAGCCCGAGGGACTGGCGCGGCTGATCGAGGCGAGCCGCTTCGCCGCCGAGGCGGTCTGGCTGGTGTGCGACGGCGTGCCTCGCGGCGCGTCGCGCGTGGGTCGCATCGTGATCGAGGGCGCCGGCCCCAGGCGGAAGGCCGACGACCACATCGCCGACATCGTGGGCCGCAGCAGCGCGCCCCGACGGGTGATGGTGGTGACCAGCGACCGCGAGCTGTCGCGGCGCGTGCGCGGCCGCGGCGCCGAGGTGGTGCGCAGCGAGGAGTTCCTCGCCATGCTTGCCGAGGACGCCCGACGCGCGCGCCCGCGCCGGAAGGCGCCGCCCGATCCGCGCCGCAGCGTGCCGCTCGATGACCGCGAGGTCGCGGGATGGATGGCGGTGTTCCGCATCACCGCCGAGCAGGCGGCGATCGCCGGGGCGTCGCCGCGTGGGGGAACCGCGGGTGGAGCCGGCAGTGCCGCGGGGCAGTCGAGTGCCGCGGGCCATCCGAGTGCCGCGGGCGAGTCGCCCGTTCCCGCGCCCGCGCCGGCGCGACGCCCCTCGTCCGACGCCGCGCTCCAGCGGTTCCTCGAGGCGACCCGCGATCTCGACGACCCGCTGTCGATCCTCGATCAGCGCGCGGGCGACGGGCTCCTCGCCGCGCTCGGCGCGATCGACGACGATGCGCTTGACGCGTTGATGAAGCAGCACGAGCCGCCGGTGCTGAAGGATGGCGCGCGGATCGGCGGCCGCAACCGCGTACGCAAGGGCGATGCGCGGAAGGGCGATGCGGGGAAGAACCACCCTTGAGGAAGCACACACCATGAGCACCGGCCACGGACCCGCGCCCTCCATCGACTTCGACCACCCGCCCGCCGACCCCCTGCCGGTGTTCGAGCGGTGGTTCGCCGACGCCCAGTCGCTGCCCACGCCGAATCCGAACGCGATGACGCTCGCGACCGTCGACGCCGACGGCGCGCCGAGCGCGCGCATCGTGCTGCTGCGCGGGATCTCGCCCGAGGGCGCGCGGTTCTTCACGAATCGGAACAGCCGCAAGGGCAAGGCGCTGGCGGCGAACGCGCGTGCCGCGCTGCTTTTTCACTGGGATCTGCTCGACCGCCAGGTGCGGATCGAGGGCCGGGTGTCGCTCGCGACCGATGCCGAGAGCGACGAGTACTTCGCGCACCGGCCGGTGGACAGCCGCGTCAACGCGTGGGCGAGCGACCAGAGCGAGCCGGTCGAGAGCCGCGCCGAACTCGAGCGCCGCGCGGCGGAGCTCACGGCGCGCTTCGCGAACGCGGAGGTGCCTCGCCCGCCCCACTGGGGCGGCTACCGCGTGAGCCTCGACCGCATCGAGTTCTGGCAGGGCGACAAGTACCGGCTGCACGACCGGATCGTGTACACGCGACAGGCGGAGGGCGGGTACGGGGTGGTGAGGCTTTGCCCGTAAGGCCGTCCCGATCCATCCCCCCGACCCCGTACCCGCCAACTACCGCGTACTGGCGGGTACTCAGCGGTAGTCTGCGGGTACCGCCAAATGCCCTCCCGTGACGCAGGTTGCTGAGGGAACCGAGATCACCGCCCAGCGGATCTCGTGCAGTTCCTTCTCGGTGAGGCGCTTCTGCAGCATCTTTCTCCAATCTGCATCCCGGATCTCGGGAGGGCGCACGTCGGCGTTGAGAATCTGCCACTTCTGCCCTGCCCCAGCGTGGTGTCCCGCGCTCGACCATGTCCAGGACACGGGATCAGTCGCTGCGCCTGCCTCGACGGGATTGCGCTCCACGTACCGGAGCGCGTTCAGCGCGTGCGCCGCCTGCATCGGCACCGAGTAGTACCGACCTTCCCAGTTTGAACCGTGCGCACCTCTGCGGCGGTTCAGATGCTCCGAGTACATGCGGTGAACCACGCCAATGCACCGCGAGAGCGACTTCAGGCGGTCCGGAATCCCGATCACATGGACATGGTTCGTCATCAGGCAGAAGCCTGCGATCCTCAGCTCGTGCACTCTGCTGAAACGGTGCAGGAGCGACAGGTAGTAACGGCGGTCATCGTCGGACTCGAACAGCTCCATGCGATGATTGCCCCGATGCACGATGTGGTGCGGAACCCCAACCTCGACCTCTCTTCGATAGCGGCTCATCAAAGCCCCCTTTCGAATGCCGAGACTAGCGCCGCCCTGAGGCGTCACGCCCACGCATGACAGGCGCCCGTCGATTTACCCGCCAAAGACCGTGCAGTACCCGCCACTACGCGGTAGTTGGCGGGTACGGATTGGGGGAGGCATTGGGAGAGGCGGGGCCGCGGGCGGGCCAGACGTCGAATCGGACGGTCGTTCCACCGATCCTCCACTCCGGGCGCACAATCTCCTCCGCGTCGTCCCCCCGCTTCAGCGCCACGCGCGATCGCGCGCACCCTCGGGCCACCTCCAGCAGTTCCGCCGCATCGAGGTCACTCCCCACCACCTCGCGAACGAGCACCATCTCCTTGCGCGGCAGCGCGCTCTGCTTCCTCTTCGGCGGGAACATCGGGTCGATCACCACCGCATCCGGCGCCTCCGCCGTGCCCGCGCGCGCCGCGAGCCACTCGCGCGCGTCGGCGTGCACCAACTTGAGCCGCCCGCCAAGGAGCTCCGCCAGCCGCGGGTCGCGCTCGGCGCGCTCGATCCCGTCCTTCGCGAGCAGGTAGATCACCGCCGAGCGCTCAATCGCGGTCACCTCGTACCCCGCCACCGCGAGCAGGAACGCGTCGCCCAGCAGCCCCGCCGTGGCGTCGACCACCGTGCGCGCGTCACCCACCGCCTTCACGACCGGCATCGCGCGTGCCTCCGCGCGCCCACCGCGCAACGAGATCGCGCCGAAATCGCAGCGCACGCCGCGTCCCTCGCGCTCGCCCTCGCGGCGCAGCTCGACGAACGACGCGGGGTCACCCTCCGCGCCCACGCGCGCGAGCACGAATCCCGCGGGCAACCGCGGATCCGGCGCGTCGGTGCGCGCGTCCTCGCTCACGCCTTCGCGAGCCCGTGCTCGAGGTCCTTCCAGAGGTCCTCGACATGCTCGACGCCCACCGAGAGCCGCACCAGCGAGTCGCTGATCCCGAGCTCCGCGCGCATCGCCTCGGGCACGCTCGCGTGCGTCATGATCGCCGGGTGCTCGATCAGGCTCTCGACGCCGCCGAGGCTCTCGGCCAGCGCGAAAAGGTGGACGTTCTCGAGGAAGCGCCGGCTCTCGCCGATGCCGCCCTTCAGGAAGATCGTGATCATGCCGCCGAACGCGGGCTTTCCGTCGAGCCGCATCTGCCTCGCGGCGAGCGCGTGCTGCGGATGGCTCGCGAGTCCCGGGTACACGACCTTCGCCACCTTCGGATGCGCCTCCAGGCGCCGCGCGATCTCCATGCCGCTCGCGCAGTGGCGCTCCATGCGCACATGCATCGTCTTGAGGCCGCGCAGGCCGAGGTACGCGTCGAACGGCCCCATCACGCTGCCGATCGCGTTCTGCATGAAGCGCAGCTTCTCGGCGAGCTCCTTCGAACCCGTGATGAGCGCGCCGCCGACGGTGTCGGAGTGGCCACCGACGTACTTCGTGGTCGAGTGCATCACGATGTCGGCGCCGAGCTCGATCGGCCGCGTGAGCATCGGCGTCGCGAAGGTGTTGTCGACCACCGAGACCGCCCCCGCCTTGCGCGCGAGCGCGCACACCGCGGCGATGTCGACGAGCTTGAGCGTGGGATTCGTGGGCGTCTCGAGCCAGACCATCTTCGGCTTGTGCTCGCGGATCGCGGCCTCGGCCTTCGCGAGGTCCGACAGGTCGACATGCACCACCTTGTAGCCGGCGCTGCGCTTGCGCACGCGGTTCAGCAGGCGATTCGTTCCGCCGTAGACGTCGTCCATGCAGACGATCGTGTCGCCCGCGTCCATCAGCTCGAGCGCGGTCGCGATCGCCGCGAGTCCCGACGCGAACGCGAATCCGCCGCACGTGCGCTCGTCGTCCTCGGACAGCCCCGAGCGCTCGAGCGTCGCGATGCAGCGCTCGAACGCGAAGCGCGTGGCGTTGTGGCTGCGCGAGTACTCGAAGCCCTTGTGGACGCCCGGCGACTCCTGGATGAAGGTCGAGCTCGTGTAGATCGGCGGCATCACCGCTCCCGTGGTCGGGTCGGGGTGCTGGCCGCCGTGGATGCAGTCGGTCGCGAGGTGCGCGCCGGTCGGGTGGGAGGTGTTCGCCATGATGTCGTTCGCCGCCGGTTCAGAGCTGCTTGCGCAGGTAGTTGATGAGGTCGATCTTGGTGATGAGGCCGTAGAAGTGCTTCTCGTCGGCGACGACCGCGACGCGGTCGGCGCGGAAGATCGGCATGAGGTCGTTCACGCTCGCCGTCGGCCGCACGGTCTCCACGCGGCTCGTCATGTAGTCGCGCACCGGGCGCGCCGCGCAGTCGCGGTCGCGCACGAGCGCCATGAGCACGTCGCTCTCGTCGAGGATGCCGACGACGTGGTCCTTCTCGTCGACCACCGCCATCTGCGAGATCGAGAACATGCGCATGCGCTTGATCGCCTGCAGCACGGGGATGTCGGGCGTGAGGCAGAAGTCCTCGCGCTCGAGGTGGCGGCGGGCGATCAGGTCGCGGATGTCCCCGTAGGTCGGCCGCTTGATGAAGCCGTTGTCGACCATCCAGAAGTCGTTGAACATCTTCGACAGGTACTTCGCGCCGTTGTCGCAGATGAGCGTCACCACGCGCTTCGGCTCCTTCTGCTCGCGGCAGTAGCGGAGCGCGGCGGCGAACAGCGTGCCGACCGACGAGCCGGCGAGCACGCCCTCCTTCTTGAGCAGCTCGCGCGCGGTGTGGAACGCCTCCTCGTCGGAGATCGCGTAGGCCTTCTTCACGAGCTCGAGGTGGCAGATCGACGGGACGAAGTCCTCGCCGATGCCCTCGACGAGCCACGAGCCCGGCTGCACCTGCCTGCCCTCGTTGACGAGCGGCGTGAGGATCGAGCCGACCGGATCGGCGAGGATGATCTCGCACGCCGCGTTGCGCTCCTTGAGGTACTTGCCGACGCCGGACACGGTGCCGCCCGAGCCGATGCCGGCCACGAAGGCGTCGATCCTGCCCTCCATCTGCTCCCAGATCTCGGGGCCGGTGGTCTCGTAGTGCGCCTGCGGGTTGGCCTCGTTGGTGAACTGGCTGGCGTAGAACGCGTCGGGGTCGTCCCTCGCGATCTTCTCGGCGACGTCCTGGTAGTACTCGGGGTGGCCCTTGGCGACGTCGGAGCGCGTGAGCACGACCTCGGCGCCCATGGCGCGCAGATGCGAGATCTTCTCGTCGCTCATCTTGTCGGGCACGACGACGGTGAGGCGGTAGCCCTTCTGGCCCGCGACGAGCGCGAGCGCGAGGCCGGTGTTGCCTGCGGTCGCCTCGACGATGCGGCCGCCCTTCTTGAGCTTCCCGGCCTTCTCGGCGGCCTCGATCATGGTGACGGCGATGCGGTCCTTGATCGAGTTGCCCGGGTTCATCGACTCCATCTTGACGAAGAGCCGGCACGGCCCGGTGTCGATGCGGGTGATCTCGAGCATCGGCGTGTTGCCGATCATCTCGAGGATGTTGTGGAAGACTGGAGCCGTCGGGCGCGCGGAAGACATGGTTCGCGGAGTGTACAGAAGCGTCCCCTGTCTGCCCGCGGCTGCCCGCGTCTGCCCGCGTCTGCCCGCGTCCGCCCGCGTCGGCGCGCCGCGCGCGTTCAGCCGTTGCCCGACCACTTGCCGTCGCGCCACCAGGGACGCGAGGGGTCGACGCGCCAGGTCGACTCGGGGTCGGTGAGGTCGATCTCGACGAGCGGTGCGTCGCCGAAGAGCGCCATGTCGAGGCCGGGCGTGCGCAGGTCGCCGGTGCGGAGCGCGTGCTCGATGAGGAGGCCGCGGGCGATCACATCCTCGTCGCTCACCGGCGAGGCGCCGGCGCGGGCGGCCTTGCATTCCTCGCGGAAGACCTCGGCGCCGCCGGAGAGCGCGACGCCGACCTCGTCGAGGAGGCCGTCGCCATCGCCCTGCTTGAGCGCGGCGAGCGCCTTGCGTCCCTCGCCGCGGCGGTGGTAGCTGATCGCGCGGGCGAGCGCCTCGACCTGCGCGGGTTCGGCGACGAGGCCGGCGCGCGAGGCGCCGCGTCCGCCCACGAGTTCGGCGGCGGCGAGGGCGCGGGCGCGCTCGGCGTCACTCTCGGCGATGGAGGCGAGCGCGAGCATCGCGCTGCGCCCGAGGCGCGTCGGATCGAGCGCGCCGGCGTAGCCGAAGAGCTCGCGCGCGAGGCGCCGCTCGGCGTCGGAGACGGCCTGGTCGGCGACCTCCTCGCCGAGCTCGAGGTAGTCCATCGGGCGCACCGGGTCGAGGCGCGCGAGGCGCGCGTCCCAGCGCGCGTCGGCCGCGGGTGCGGGGCGCGCGGCGATGCCGCCGGCGAGCGCGAGCAGGCACGACAGCGCGAGCATGGCGGTGGCGGCGGCGGTGGTCGCCCTGCGGGCGGCGGTGCGTCCCGCGGACTGGGCGACGGGACGATCGTTGCGGCGGAGCGACATCAGGCACCCGACCTTTCCGTGGCCTTCGGCGCGAGCGACTCGCCGAGGATGGCGAGCATCGCCGCGAGATCCGCCGCGACCTGCTCGCTCGAGCTTTGCGCGGTGGTGCGCGCGCGTCGCGCGGCCACGAGCGACTCCTGCACCTTCGACCGCAGCGCCGGCTGCCGCGCGACCACGAGCATCGCGGCGTAGTCGACGATTGCGGGCGTCTCGGCGGCCATCCGCTGGGTCAGGCCGACGGCGAGCGAGCGGCGCGCGGTGCGCTGGCGCTCGACTTCCTCGATCGACGCGGGGAACGGCTCGGCGAGGAAGCGCGTGGCCGCCTCGGCGCGCATCGCGTCGGCGAGCACGGCGAGTGCGCGGTCGGGCCGCGCGGCGTTCACGGTGAGGCCCGCTCCCTTGCCGAAGGCGGTCGCGAGCGCGCTCGCCTCGGAGGCGATCTCGGCGGAGGTCGCGTCGACCGCGTGCTCGAACGAGTCGTCGAGCTGGTAGAGCTTCTCGAGGATCCCGCGGCGACCCTCGGAGATCCAGTCGCGTCCGGCGACGGTCGCGCCCGACATCGCGCCGACGAAGATGCGCGCGTCGTCGCCGCCCGCGCCGTCGGCGAGCGCGTCGAGCAGCGCCCGCAGCACATCGCGGCCGTTCGAGTACTTGTCGATCAGGACGCGGGCGAGCTCGGAGCGCACCTCGGCCTGTCCTCCGCGGAGCGCCTCGACGACCGCGAGCCGCGCGTCGAGCGGGCCGAGGTCGCCCGCCGCGGGACGGGCGCGCAGCGAGCGCACCGCCTCCATGCGCGACGCGGCGTCGCGGCGCGCGGTCCAGTCGCTCACGAAGCTGCCGTCGCTCACGCCGCTCGCGGGGAGTCCGGGACGCATGCCGCCGGGGGGCGCGATCCACTCCGTCGCCTCGCGGTCGAGGAGGTTGTTCATGGCGGCGTCGCCGGCCTTCGCCAGCTTCTCGTCGCCGCGCTCGAAGCCGCGCACGACGCGGGCGAACGCCAGCGCGGCGGCGGCGTTGCGCAGCCGCTCGGGCTCGTTCTCGCCCGGCATCGACCGGAGCTTCTCGAGCCCCTTGCGCCAGAGGTCGAGCTGCGGCTCGTCGACGGCGATCGCCTCGCCCACCGAGGTGGAGACGACGCGGGGGAACGCGCCGTCCACGCGCTCGGCGAGCGCGGAGCGGGCCGCGTCGTCGGCGTTGGTGGCGAGCACGAGGTCGGGGCCGTACCACGCGATGCCGAGGTCGGCGTCGAGCAGGCTGGTGAAGACCCAGATGCGCGTCGGCGGGATGTTCTTGTCGAGGATCCACGCCGAGAGCGCGTTGCGCACCGGCTCGGCCTCCGCACCGCGCCCGGTGAAGTCGAGCGAGCGGATCAGGAACGCGAGCGTGTCGACGATCGGACCCGGCTGGTCGAGCGCGCCGGGGGCGCGCAGCACCGCGTCGATGCCGCGGAGGAGCGCGCCGATGCGCAGCGCGGGCGTCGAGCTCGCGGAGAGCACGGCCTCGTTCCAGCGCGCGACGTCCTCGGTGGTGGCGGAGCCGAACACGACCTGCTCGGCGAGCCGCGGCGTGGCGGCCGCGAGCGATTCGACCGCGGCGGTGGCGAAGGGATCCTGGGTCTTGCCGCGCGGGATCGGGATGCTGCGCTGGCGCATCTCCTCGCGCGCGGCCGCCGCGAGTTCGGGCGACTGGGTCGGATCGAGCGCGACCGAGGCGAGCACGCCGCAGCCGAACGCCTGCCGCCAGTCGCGCTGCCACGCGGGCATCGCGGGGCGCGCGAGGTCGCCCGCGCTGCCCGGCACGATCTGCATCATGCGGCGCACGGCGTCGGCGCCCTGCGCGCTGCGGGCGAGCGTGCCGAAGGCGCGCACCGCGTCGGCGCGGTAGCCACCCGCCGCGGGCCACGCATCGGCGGCGAGCGAGAGCGCGCCCTGCGCGAGCGAGACCGCGCGCGTCGAGTCGGCGGAGTTGTCGATGCGGCCCTTCGCGGCGGCAAGCGCGCGCGCGGCCTCCTCGAGGTCGGCGACCCAGCTGGCGGCGCCGCTCGCCGACTCGGCGATCGCGGCGGGCGTCGCCGAAGGCACGAATCCCGGCGGACGCGGGAACTTGGCGGGCGCCGCGAGGGCGGCGATCGGACCGACGGCCTTGCCGTTCGCGTCGACATCGCCGCGGGCCGTGGCCGAGGCAGCGCCATCTCCCTTGCCGGAGGACGCGTCCGTTCCCGAGCCTGCGCCGGTGGTCGCCACCGCCGGGGGCGCGGCGCCGTCACCGGCCTCGCCGCCGCCGCCGCCGCTGAAGAACAGCCAGCCGAGGCCGCCGATCCACGACAGCGCGAACAGCGCGAAGATCACGGTGAGCCGCATCTGCGAGGCCGCGGTGCCGCCGCCGACCTCGTCGCGCAGCACGTCGTTGATGCGGGTGAAGACGCGCTCGACGGCGCCCTCGGCCGCGTCGGCGCGGCTCATGTGCGGCGCGGCCATCCACGACGAGCGCGCGGTCTCGCCGACCTCGCCCATCGCGTCGCGCAGCCCCTCGCCCTGCGAGAGGAACTCGGTGAGCCCGAGCACGACGCGCTCGAGGTCCGCGACCGAGACGTTGAAGTCCTCGGCGATGATCGCGAGACGCTTGGCGCTCGTCGCGTTCCAGCCCCCGCTCACGACGAGCACGGCGAGGGCGACGCGGTCGAACTCGGTGAGGTCGTCGGCGGTGAGTCCGGAGCCAGGCTTGCGGATCGCCGACGGCGCGACCACGGCGGGGCGCGCGGGGACTCCGCCGCCGCCGGCACCGACTGCAGCGCCACCCGCAACACCACCCGCGGCACCCGTCGCCGCGCGCACGCGGTTCGCCGCGCGGCGCGCGGCTGCGGGATGCAGCGGACCCTTGCCAGCGAGCGCGAGCTCCGCCTGCAGCCGGTCGGCCGCGAGCTCGAGGTGCTGCAGCAGGCGCCGCGCCTCGGGACTGCCCGCGAGCGGATGGCGCGCGACCTCGTCGGCGCGGCGCTCGAGCGCGGCCTCGACCTGTCCGCTCTTGAGCGGCTCGCCCGCAGGCAGCGCGAGCAGCGTGCGGTCATCGGGCTTCGCGCCCTCGAGCCCGAGGAAGCGGCGTTCCGGGGTCATGCTCACGACGCACCTCCCGTCGCATCGCCGGCGCCGGCGCCGGTTGCCGCGCCTGTCGCCGCGCCTGTCGACGCAGGCCGTTCCGCCGGCAGCGACCGCTCGATCTCGAGGATGCGCGATCGGTGCGGTTCGGGCCCGAGGTCGGGGTAGAGCGCGCGGTACTGCGCGAGCACCGCGCGCGCACGCTCGGGCGAGAGCTTGGCGAGCACGCGCAGCTGGTCGACCTTCGCGCTGAACCACGGCTCGGTGCGCGAGGGCAGTCCGCCCACGAGCGACCGCAGCAGGTCGCTGGCGCGGTCGAGCTGGCCCGCGGCCTCGGCGAAGGTCGCGCCCGCGCGCAGCAGCGTGCCGTCGTTCGGGCGCTTTGCGAGCAGCAGGTCGGTGAGCGCGAGCCCACGCTGCGCCTCGTCGCGGTCGCCGTTGGAGCGCACGAGCTCGGTGCGCGCGTCGAGCAGGATCGACGCGATCTGCGCGAGCGCCGGCGCATCGGGCGAGCTCGCCTCGAGCGCCGCGGCGACGCCGCCGGCGCGTTCGAAGATCGCATCGCCCGCGCGCAGGATGGTCGCCACGTAGGCACCGCGCTCGGGCGCGTCGGTGCCCACCGAGCGGCGCTTGCCCTCGGCGCCGCGCACCGCGAGCCGCAGCGCGGCGTCGGCCCAGAGCTTGGTCGCGGTCGTCTTCTCGAAGGGCGCCAGCGCGGCCTCGACATCGGCCCAGCGGTCGGACAGCATCGCGAGCTGCAGCCTGCGGTACGCGATCTCCTCCTCCGCCTCGCGCAGGTCGAACTGGCCCGCGGCGGCGGCCTTGTCGAGCGCGGCGAGCATCGCCTGCGCCGTCGTCACCGCGCGGACCTCGGAGGCGAGCAGCACCTCGAGCGCCTGGCGCGCGATGGCGCTGCTTGCGGCGGGCAGCCCGGTGGCCGGATCCACCGGCAGCTCGCCGAGCACGGCGACGTAGCGCCGGCCGCTCTCCTCGCGCGGCTCCTTGCCCGCGCGGAAGGTGCGGTAGATGCCCTCGAGCGCCTGGCGGCGCGAGACCAGCCAGTCCTTCGAGTCGGGCTTCACCTGCAGGAGCTGGTTGACATCGCCCGCGCTCGGCTCGGCCATCGCCGCGACCTTGCGGACGAGCAGCTCCGGCACGTGGTCGCTGCCCGGGAAGCGCGTGAGGAACGCGTCGACGCGCTTCACCAGGTCCTCGTCGATCGCCTTGCGCTCGGCGGCGACGGTGGTCTTGCGGCGCGCGTCGTCGAGCGACAGGATCGCGAGGCGCGACGCCTCCTCGGCGCGGTCGCCGACCGTGTCGGCGGAGACGGCCTCGAACGCCGCTGCGGCGCCGGTGAAGTCGCCCGCGCCGCGCAGGCTCCACGCCTGCATCAGGCGGCACGCGTTGACGGCCTCGGGGAAGCCCTTCGCGTCGGCGGCCGCGAGCGCCGCGGTCATCGCGTCGGCCGCCGCGCGCGAGGGCGCGCGCACCGTCTCGCTCTCGAGTCGCTCCTTCTGGTTGCCCGCGGCGGCGACGAGCGACTGCGCCTCGTCGTAGAGGCGCACCGCGCGCACGTACTGCGGCACGAAGCCGGACTGGTCCTCGCCGAGGATGCCGTCGCCGTACTTCCGCGTGAGGTCGCGGATGGCCGTCAGGTCGCGCTTCGCGGCGAGCAGCGCGATCGCCTCGCCGAGGAGCTGCGACGCGTCCTTCTCGCCCGCAGGGCTGTTGCTGCCACCGCGCTCGATCGCGCGCGACGCGGCCACGCGCGCCCAGTTCGCGGCATCGTCGCGCCCGCCGAGCCGCGAGAGCAGCTCGCGCGCCGCGCCGAACGCGCGCGCCTCGAGCGCCGCGACCATCGACCAGCCGACGCGCGCGTCGCGCACCGACGGCGCGGTCTCCTCGTGCTCGAGCAGCGCGAGCCAGCGCGCGGCCTCGGCGTAGCCGCCGGACGGCGCCTTCGCCAGCGCGAGCCCGAGGATCGAGCTCGCGTACAGCTCGTCGGCGCGCAGCGGCTCCGACACCTCGCCCGGCGCGAGCTTCCCGTCGCGGCCGCCGAGGAGCGGCACGAAGATCGCGGCCGCGCGGTCGGCGTCCTTCACGTCGTCGCGCAGGAATCCGCGGTAGACCAGGCTCCACGCCGCGAGGTAGCGCGACACGCCGGCCAGCGCGTTCTCGCGGTCCTTCGCCTCCTGCAGCGACTCGGCCCGCATCGCGTCGCCGGAGTCGATGCGGCGGTCGATGTCGGTCGCGCGCTTCTCGGCGCGGGCGCTGATCTCGAGCAGCGTGTCGATCTGCTGCGTGAGCAGCTCGGCCGCGCCGTTGGCGTCGCCCGGCATGCCGGCGCGCACCGCCTCGGCGACCCGCGCCGCGCTGCGGTAGCGCGTGCGCGCCGCGGCCACGCGGAGGTTGTCGCCCTTGGCGCTCACGATGCGGTCGGCGAGCTCGTCGGCGCGCCCGAGCAGCAGCGCCTGCGCGGCGGGCTCGGTGGTGTTGTCGAGCATGCGCGCATAGAGGTCGGCCATGCGGTCAAGGAGCTGCGCCTTCTCGTCGCCGGTCGCGGCGGACGCGAGTTCCTCGATGCGGAGCGCGGCCAGCGCGTCGAGTCCGCGCGTGTCGAGGTACTCGAGCAGTTCGTCGGCCCGCGCGGGCGCGGCGAGCGTCGCGACGACCGACCCCGCGAGCAGCGCGCAGAGCGCGGCGCGTGCAACTCCGCTCGCGGCGCGTGAGATTCCGCTCGCAGCGCGTGAGACTCCGCTCGCGGCGCGTGTGAAGATGAACCGGTTCACGTCACTTCGCTGGAACATAGGTCACCGCCTCGAAGCCAGCGTCGCGGCCCACCTGGATGGCGGCCGCGGCGGAACCCACGTCGACCCCGGGGTAGACGCGCACGAAGAGACCGCGGTCGGCGGCGAGCGCCTTGAGCGCCTGCGCCAGCGCCACGCGGTCGGGATAGTCGGCCGAGCCGAGCCGGAACACCACCGCGCCGTTCACGCGCAGCACCTCGACCACCTGCGGCTCGAGGTCGTCCTTCGCGTCGGTGCCCTGCTGCACGCGGAGATTCGGCGTGAGCTTCGACTCCGTGCTGCCCGCGCCGCTCGTGAAGATGAAGTAGGCGAGGAGCAGGAAGGTCGCGTCGATCATCGACGCGAGGTTCAGCTCGGGCTTGCGGTCACCGCCGCCTCGTCGGAACCGCATCACTGCCCCCTTTCGGTGGCGAGGCGGATGGAGGTCAGTCCCCGCGCGCTCAGGCGGTTGAACACCTCGTTGAGCCGCGCCGAGTCGCAGTTGCGGTCGGCGCGCACGATCGGCTTGAGCTTGTCGACGCCGCCCGCGACCGCGATCGCCTCGTCGACCAGCCGGTCGAGCGCCTCGAGCGACACGACGTTGTCGCTCACGATCACGGTGCCGTCGGCGGTCACGTTGACGGTGATGCCGGCCTGCTGCTGCTCGTCCGACTCCTCGCCGACCTCCCTGGGAAGCTCGAGCGAGGTGCGCGTCTGCTCCGCCATCTGCGAGGTCACGAGGAAGAAGATCAGCAGCTGAAACACGATGTCGATCATCGGCGTCATGTCGATGACGATCGCTCGGTTCGTGTTGCGGCTGTTCTTGAACTGCACGGTGGCTTCCTCGGTGCGGGCGTGATCGGGGTCGGAGTCGGAGTCGGGACGGGATCGTTTCCTGCGGATGGGCGTGCTCGGTCACCCTGCGCATCGCGCGCGCGGCGACTCACTTGGCGGGCTTGCGTCCGCTCTTCTCGACGAGGGTCACGATCTCCTCGGCGCTCGCGGCGCACTCGCCGGCGAGCGCGTCGACGCGGTTGCGGAGGTAGCCGTAGATCGACACGCACGGGATCGCGACGACGAGGCCCTGGAAGGTCGTGATGAGCGCGATCGCGATGTTGTCGGCGAGCGCCTGGTAGTAGCCCGCGTTGTTGGCGGCGCCGGTGGCGACGGTCTCGAACGCGCCGATCATGCCCTGCACGGTGCCGAGCAGGCCGAGCAGCGGCGCGACCGAACCGATGGTCGCGATCACGTCCATCGTGCGGTACAGCTTGGCCGTCTCCTCGGCGCCCGCCTCCTCCATCGCGCTCTTGATCTCGAACGCGCCGAAGGGCGAGCGGAGGAAGCGCTTGAGGCCCGCGCCGATCACGCGCAGGTAGTAGCAGTCGTTGGCGGGCAGCGTCGAGTACTCGAGCGCGCCCTCGAGGTCGCCGCGCTCGACCATCTCGCGCACGCCCTTGACCTTCTCGGCCGGGAGCAGCGCGGAGCGGCGGATCTGCACGAAGTGGATCACCACGAAGGCGAGCGCGACCACCGACAGCAGCACGATGATGTAGCCGATCACGCCGCCGCCCGTGATGAACTTGAGCAGCGAGCCGCTGCCCGCGCCGGCCGCGGGATCGGCCTGGAGGAGGATGCTGGAGAGGAAGGTGTTCATGTCGGGGTCCATTCGGGTTCGTTCACAGTCCACGCACGGTCAGGGTCTGGCGCCGGGCGAAGCGTTCTCGGAGAGTCTCTCGGCGGCGAGCGCGTCGACCTGCGCCGCGCTCGCGTCGTCGCCGGCCTCGCGGAGAAGGCGCGCCGCCTCCTCGAGTGCATACGCATCCACGAGGCCGGTGCGGTCGAGACCGGCCGCGGGAACCGCAAGAAGCTCGAGCGCCGCGCGGGCGAGCGCATCCGCGCGCGCCGGCTCCACGGTCGCGCGGGCGAGCCGCGCGCGGCAGGTGCCGATGGCCGCGATCCGCCACGCCGCGAGGTAGCTCGGCGGCTCCTGGTAGGCGCGGTCGAACGCCGCGACCGCCTTGTCGAGCGCGCGCGCATCGGCGGCCGACGCGATGTCGTCGACGAGCGCAAGGGCGCGCAGCGCGGGGGCGGCGCGGCGGGCGTCGGCGCCGGTCGTTCCGTCACCGTTCGCGTCGGCGTCGGCGGCAGCCGCGCGCGCCGACGCAGCGCCGGTGCCCTTCGCGATCCGCACGATCAGCGCGGCGACCTCGCCCGCCTCGCCGGTGCCCGCACCGGTCGCCGCCTCGCACGCCGCGATGAGATCACCGCGCCGCGCCGCCGGCATGAAGGGCGAAAGCTCGGGCAGCAGGCCGCTCTCGGCGTCGATCACGGGCGCCAGGCCGGGGAAACGCGACTCCTGCCGCGCGCCGCGGTGGCGCAGGCAGGCGAGCCAGGGATCAGCGGCGGCGCGCACATCGCCGTCGGCGAGCGCGCAGCGCAGCAGCGCCTCGGCGACCAGCGCCGCCGTCGGTCCGTCGGCGCCGCGGAACCTCGTCCAGTGCTTCGCGAGCATCGGCTTCGCCAGCGCGAAATCACCGCGTTCGATGCGGATGCGCGCGCGCCAGAGGTCCTCGCCGAGGTCGAGGTACTCGCCGAGTCCGGCGGTGCCGGTCTGCCCCTCGACCGCGCGCACGAAGTCCCACGGCAGCACGCTGCGCTGTTCGTCGGCGCCCGCGCCGGTGCGGATCTCGAGGCCCTGCACGTCGCCGAAGGCGCTCGCCGCGGTGACGGGCTGCGCCTCGCCCCGCAGGAACACCGTCACATCGGCCGCGGCGCCCGCGCAGAGGGACGCGCACACGCCCGCGGCGGCCGCGAACGCGCGCAGCGACGCGCGCGCCGATCCATGCGCGGAAATCCGTCGGACGCCGATGCCGCCCCCGTTCATGGCTCCTTCTCCCCTCCGCCACGCGACGGCACGAAGCGGAACACGCCGCGGTGCTCGCGCGCGATCCGCTCGAGCGGCTCCTTGCCGGCCTCGCTGGAGAAGCCGATGGTGTTGATGATGACGCGGCGCTTCGACTCGCTCGCGTAGGTTCGAAGGTGGTACTCGATGTCCCCTGGTATCTCACCGTCGGTCAGGAAGAAGATCACATCCGGCGGCTGCGGCAACTTAAAGACGATGTCGAACGCCTCAAGTGGGAAGGTTCCGAGGCGAGGCTCCTGCTGGTCGATCCAGTGACTCATGCGGCTCTTGTTCGAGCGGGTCGCCTTCAGCCAGCCATCCATCTCGAAATCAGGCCGGAACGCTCCGGAGGAGAAGAGAACGACATAGAACTGGGTGAAGTCCGGCAGCGCGCCGATCGAGCGCTTGAGCTCGGCGAGGGCGGTCACGAGCCGATTTTCAAACTGCATCGACCCCGAGACGTCGACGATGTACGCGAACCGCGTGCCCCGCCCGCCCACGCCGAAGAAGCTGGTTCCGCCGCCACCCTTGCCGCTGCCGATGCCGATGCCGTTGCCCGCGCCGCCCGGTCCCGCGATCGCGCCGACGCCGGGTGCCTCGATCGTGCCGAAGGAGTTCTCGCTCGGGTTGTTGCTCGCGGCCTCGTTCGAGAGGTTCGGCTGCGGGTCGATCTCGGTCGTGAGCGGCCCGACGGGCGCCGGCGACGGATCGGGCAGCTCGACCATGTCGTTGACCGACTGGTCGACCGCGGGCGGCAGCTCCTGCAGCGCGATCTCGGTGGGCACCGCGTCGTCGTTGACCACGGTCTCGACCTTGATCGACCAGAGCCGCAGCATGATGACCACGTGCAGCACCATCGAGATCGCGAACCCGAGCAGCATCAGGTGCATCCAGCGCTCGCGCACCATGCGCCGGCGCTCGTCGCGGAGCAGCTGCTCCGGCGTGCGCGCGTCACCGCCCGCGGCGGGGCCGTTGGTCGGGTCGGAGTTGAGCGGAGCGATCGGGGCCACGGCTCTCCATACGCGGGGGACGGGCGGAGATTGTACGGAAACGGCGAATTCCGCCGCGCTCCCTCGCAACCTCAGCTCAGGACCGGGTCACCGTCGTGCCGATGCGCTCGCCCGCCACCACGCGGCGGATGTTGCCCGCGGCCTTGTAGTCGAACACGCACACGGGCAGGTCGTGCTCCATGCACATCGTGAGCGCGGTGAGGTCCATCACGCCGAGCTGCTTCTCGATCGCCTCGGCGAAGGTGAGGTGCTCGTAGCGGGTCGCCTTCGGGTCCTTCTTCGGGTCGGCGGTGTAGATGCCGTCGACCTTGGTGGCCTTGAGCAGCATGCTCGCGTTGAGCTCGATCGCGCGCAGGCTCGCGCAGGTGTCGGTGGTGAAGAACGGGTTGCCCGTGCCCGCCACCAGGATGATCACGCGGCCCTTCTCGAGGTGGCGGATCGCGCGGCCGCGGATGAACGGCTCCGCCACGGCCGGCACGTTGATCGCGCTCATCACGCGCGCCGGGCGGCCGATGCCCTCGAGCGCCTCCTTGAGCGCGAGGCCGTTGATCACGGTCCCGAGCATGCCCATGTAGTCGGCGGTCGACTGGTGGACGACGCCGTCCTTCGCCATGCGGGCGCCGCGGATGATGTTGCCTCCGCCCACCACCACGGCGACCTGCCCGCCGAGCTCGCACGCCGAGGAGATTTCCCCGGCGATCACCTTCAGTTCCTGCGTGTCGATGCCGAGCTGGCCGACGGGGGCGAGGCTCTCGCCGCTGATCTTGAGGACGAGTCGCTGCGGAACCTTCGAGGAAGAGGGCATCCCCGCATTCCACAGCCCCCGCGGCGCGCGGTCAAGGCGCGCGCGTCCACGATTTTCCCATCGTTCCTCGGTCGCGCGCGCGGCTGCTACACTCGCCGCCCCCATGGACCTCGACACCATCCTCCTCGAGACCGAAGAACGCATGCAGAAGTCGACCGACTACCTGCAGCGGGAGCTCCGCGGACTCCGCACCGGCCGCGCCAGCACCGCGCTGCTCGAGTACATCAAGGTCGACTACTACGGCTCGCACACCGACCTCCGCGAGCTCGCGGCGATCAGCGTCGCCGAGGCCACCCAGCTCGTCGTCAAGCCGTTCGATCCGGGCGCCAAGCACGACATCGTGCGCGCCATCGAGACCTCGGGCCTCGGCCTGAACCCGATGGTCGAGGGCAGCATGATCCGAATCAACGTGCCCGCGCCGAGCGCCGACCGCCGCAAGCAGCTGGTCTCGCAGGTCAAGAAGCTCGCCGAGGAGTCGAAGGTCGCCGTCCGCAACGAGCGCCGCGACGCCAACAAGGCCATCGACGCCGCGATCGCCGACAAGAAGAACCCGATCCCCGAGGACGCCGCCAAGGGCGCCAAGGAGGACATCGACGAGATGACCAAGAAGTTCTGCGACGCGCTCGACGCCCACGCGGCCAAGAAGTGCGCCGAGATCGAAGAGATCTGACCGGAGGTCAGATCTCTTCGACGTGGTTTGAGCGGTCGTTTCAGCCTTCGAAGAGGCGGGTCTGGTCGCGGACGTCCTTCGGGGATTCCTGCACCGCCTTGACCTCCGCGGCGATGTCCTCGATGGTGCGGAAGTCCTGGTGCTCGCTCGCGAAGCGGATGTAGGCGATGTCGTCGAGCGCGCGCAGCCGCGCCGCGACCCGCCGCCCGATCTCGGCCGAGGGGACCTCCTTCTCGAAGTCCCGGTAGAGCTCGTCCTCGAGGGTGCGGACGAGCGCCTCCTTCTGCTCCGCCGCGATGGGCCGCTTGCCGCAGGCCGCGATCACGCCGCGCAGGATGTTCTCGCCGTTGAAGGGCACCCGCGACCCGTCGCGCTTGATCACGGTGAGCCGCTCCGTGCGCTCGACCCGCTCGTAGGTCGTGAACCGGCGCTTGCACTGGTTGCACTCCCGCCGGCGGCGGACGGCGGCGCCGCCATCGGCCTCGCGGCTGTCGATCACGCTGTCATCGTCGGCCTTGCAGAACGGGCAAATCATCGCGGGGGTCGAATCCTACCGCGCACCGCCCCCGCCGCGCGGGAGTTACACTCGGAAATCCATGATCCGCATCACCCTGCCCGACGGCACCGTCAAGGAATTCGCCTCCGCCCCCACCGCCGGTGAGGTCGCCGCGTCGATCGGCGCCGGCCTCGCCAAGAGCGCCCTCGGCGCCCGCGTCTGGACGTCCGGCGGCGACGGCGAGCTCGTCGACCTCTCCCACCGCATCGCGGGGGACGCGAAGGTCGCGATCGTCACCGCGAAGAACCGCGACGGCACCGTCAGCCCCGATGCGCTCTACCTGCTGCGCCACTCGTGCGCGCACATCATGGCCGAGGCGATCCAGCGCCTCTACCCCGGCGTGCAGCTCGTCTACGGCCCGCCGCTGGAGACGAACTTCTACTACGACATGCTCTTCCCCGACGGACGGATCATGTCCGCCGACGACTTCGAGAAGGTCGAGGCCGAGATGGCCAAGATCGTCGCCGAGAACCGCGCCTTCACCCGCTACGAGCTCCCGATCGCCGACGGCATGAGGAAGCTCCAGGGCGAGGGCTCGAAGTTCAAGCTCGACAACGCCGAGCGCGCGGTCGCCGCCGGCTCGACCACCCTGTCGTGGTACGCGACCGGCGAACCCGGCAAGAACTGGGAAGACCTCTGCCGCGGCCCGCATGTCCCGTCGACCGGCAAGGTCGGCGCCTTCAAGGTGCTCTCGCTCGCCTCGAGCTACTGGAAGGGCGACGAGAAGCTCGACCGCCTGACCCGCGTGTACGGCACCGCGTTCGCGACCAAGGAGGAGCTCGAGCAGTACACCCGCCTGCAGGAGGAGGCGCGCAAGCGCGACCACCGCACGCTCGGCAAGCAGCTGCGGCTGTTCCACATCGACGAGATGGTCGGCCAGGGCCTGATCCTCTGGACGCCGAAGGGCTCGGTCGTCCGCAACGAGCTGCAGAACTTCATCGGCGCCGAGCTCCGCAAGCAGGGCTACCACCAGGTCTACACGCCGCACATCGGCAAGCTCGACCTCTACAAGACCAGCGGCCACTTCCCCTACTACAAGGAATCGCAGTTCCCCGCGATCGTCGAGAACGACGAGCTCGCCGAGCTCTGCGTGTCGGGCTGCTCGTGCGCCGAGCTCACCGCGCGCCTCGACGGCGTGAGCGCGCAGTTCGCGCGCGACCTCAACGCGCGCACCGGCCGCGAGGTCATCGGCCAGGACAAGGTGATGGACGCCGACAAGCTCGTCGGCGGCTTCCTCCTCAAGCCGATGAACTGCCCGCACCACGCGAAGATCTTCGCGAGCGAGCCGCACAGCTACCGCGACATGCCGGTGCGCCTCGCCGAGTTCGGTACGGTCTACCGCTGGGAGCAGTCGGGCGAGCTCAACGGCATGACGCGCGTGCGCGGCTTCACCCAGGACGACGCGCACCTCTTCGTGCGCGAGGACCAGGTCGCCGAGGAGGTCCTCGGCTGCCTCTCGCTCGTCAAGATCATCTTCGCCACGCTCGGCATGAACGACTACCGCGTGCGCGTCGGGCTGCGCGACCCCGACGGCACCAAGTACGTCGGCGATCCCGCCAACTGGGACAAGGCCGAGAACGCCTGCCGCGACGCGGCGCGCACGCTCGGCGTCCCCTTCAGCGAGGAGCCCGGCGAGGCCGCGTTCTACGGCCCGAAGATCGACTTCGTGGTCAAGGACGTCATCGGCCGCTCGTGGCAGCTCGGCACCGTGCAGGTCGACTACAACCTGCCGATCCGCTTCGACCTCTCGTACACCGGCCAGGACAACCGCCCGCACCGCCCGGTCATGATCCACCGCGCGCCGTTCGGCTCGATGGAGCGCTTCTGCGGCGTGCTCATCGAGCACTTCGCGGGCGCGTTCCCCTGCTGGCTCAACCCCGAGCAGGTGCGCGTCCTCCCGATCAGCGAGAAGAGCGCCGGCTACGCCGACGAGCTCGTCGCCGCGCTCAAGTCGCGCGGCGTGCGCGCGACGGTCGACCACTCGAACGACCGCGTGCAGGCGAAGATCAAGGTCGCCGCCGAGGAGAAGATCCCGTACATGGCGGTCGTCGGCCCGCGCGACGCGGAGAACCGCGTCGTGAGCGTGCGCGCGCGTGGCGTCGAGGCCAACCTCGGCGAGATGCCGTTCGACGCGTTCGTCTCGGGCATCGTCGCGGAGATCGAGCAGCGGCTGCTCTCGGGCGCGCCGGGCACGGTGCAGGCGAGCCTGGCGAAGTAACGCG
>JBMOGJ010000022.1:0-35438 GCA_049318425.1 Phycisphaerales bacterium
TCGACTCCTGCGTCTGGAGCAGCACGAGGAAGTCGCCGCGCGGATCATGCGGCGGGAAGTCGGCGAGCCCGAGCCCGAGCTGCGCGAGCTCCGCGACCTGCGTGATCCACGGCCCGCCCACGAACAGCAGGCAGCCGCCGCACGAGCACTTCGACCGCGGCACGAACTGCCCGCGCAGCTTGAACGACGGCCGCGTGCGCAGCGCCAGCACGAACACGTCGTCGGCGCGCGCGACGATGTCGGCCTCGCCCGCGATGCCCGTCGGCCGCTCGACCTCGAACACATCGAAGAACCCCGCGCCGACCTGGACCGACACATCGAACGAATCCCAGCGCTGCCCCACCATCGCGAAGCGCAGGTCGTGGTCCACCGTGAAGCAGAACGGGAACAGCTCCCGCACCAGGCGGACATCGGGCATCGAGTTGAGATCGAGCGTCCCGCTCACGCGCGCGCGCTCCACTCGACCACGAACCGGTCGTGCGGGCGCTCGCCCTCGACGCGCTCGAAGCGCGCGGAGACATCGACGTTGAACCGGTCGCCGAGGCCGCGCAGCAGCCCCACCACCAGCGGAGCGAGGCCGGGTCGGTGCGAGTAGTAGCGCAGCACCAGCGACGACGCCGTCTCGTCGCTCACGGCGAAGCTCGGCGGCGCGAGGTGCGGGAACGACAGCTTCACGCGCGTGTGCAGCTGGTCGAGGTTCCGCAGGAACTCCGGCAGCGTCCGGCCCGCGGTCTTCATCAGCTCGCCGTACCCCGCCTCCGCGGTGTACTTCACCCAGTACAGCCCGAACTCCTCGAGGATCGCCGCCGCCGGCGCGCCGAGTTCCGCGCTCGCAGCACCGACCAGGTCGTAGGTCGTCTTGTCGGGATACTGCTCCATCCCGATGAACGGCTCGTCGGGCAGCCCCGCCCGCGTGCGGATCCGGTCCCACGTCGCATCGCCGAACTTGCTGCGGACGAGGCCCTCGACCGCCTTGTTGATGAGTCCGTACATGGGGGCGTAGGGTAGCGGCTCCACCGCGAGCGGAGTCGCGCGAGAGTACACCGCCCCGTCCCCGCCCGGCCTCCTGAGGCCTACTCGGCGGCCGCCCGCTCAGCGATCATCTTCTTGATCTGCTCGAGCTGGCGCTCCCAGGGCTCGACTTCGGGCGGCATCTCGCCCGGCCAGAGCGGATGGCCATCCGCGAGCATCGCGATGGCGGCGGGCTGGCACTCCTTCAGCACGCGGATCACCTCCTCGATGGCGCGCCGGACGATGCCGAGATTCTGGAAGTCGTCGATGCGGCCCGGGTTCCGGTAGTTCCGCAGCGCGCGGCGCAACCGATCGCCGTTGCGATCGAGCGACTCCTCCCATTTCTCGGCGATCGCATCGCTCTCGGCCGAGATGACGACATCGCTCCAGCGGTAGCCGAGCAGGGACACCAGTTCGCGCCGGGTGTCGGCGATGCCGCCGGCGAAGCCGCAGTGGACCGCGGTCTCCGCCGTGAGCGAGAGGTTCTGAATCTCGTCGGAGAGGTCGAACTCGCCCTGGAGCGTGTTGAACCACGTGACCTTCCCGGCCTCGTCCCGGTCGTAGCTCAGGAGCGGCGCATTCGTGACCATCGCCTCGCCGATCCACCGCGAGCGGCCTCCGAGCTCGCAGACGTCGCCCACTGCGTCGAGCCACGCATCGAGCTCCTGGCCTTCGATCGCCTTCATGTCGCCCGAATTGAACATCGTGATCGCGCCGAGATTGCCGACCTTCTCGTAGTAGATCTCGTCGCAATGGAGGCTGGTGAACGCACCGGCGGAGATCGCCTTCTTGATCCATGCGATCACCTTGTGCCGCTGCTTGAGCGCGATCAGCGTGTCGTGGATCTTGTCGCCTTCCGTGACCATGCCGCCCGGACTGTCGACATGGAGCACGATGACCTGACCCGGGCCAGCCTTGTCGGCGAGCGCACCGACCGCCTCGATCTGCTCGTGCCGCGCACCCGTGCCGACCATGCCCCTCCAGGGAAGGAAGTAGATCGTCCGCTTGCTCGTGTTGTCCGACGCCACGCCGGAGAGCTCGTGCGACGCATACCAGCGCTTCGCGGTGGTTCCGCCGTCCGAAGTCTCGACGCGCAGCAGCGTCACCCGCTTGCCGCCCTCCACCTCGACCAGGACACGGTCGGCCGTCGCCTCGGCGACGCGACCCTCGATGGTGACGCGCTCGCCATCGCCGCTGTACGACACGCGCACGAGCGCCCCGACCTCGCCCTTCCAGGGCGAGCCGTCGCCGAGATCGATCTCCGCCTGGCCGACCGCGACCGCGGCGCCGAACAGCACGGCCATCGCCGCGACCATCGTCTTCGCCGTCTGCTTCATCGTGTGCTTCATGATGCGATTCTCCTTGTTGTGGGTTCGATTGCAGATCGCTGGGCGCGCGTCAGCCGCGCGGACTTCCGAGCCCGCGCCCGGAGCCGCCATCCTGCCCGCCCCGACGCTGCTCCTTCTCGACCTCGTTCAGTTGCTGGATCATCTTCTTGATCGCGTCGATCTGGTACTCGAGCAGCTCCGCGTTGATGCCGCGGGTGGCGAACTCCATCCGGTTCTCGATGAACGGATACTTCAGGAGGATCGAGAGCACCTTGTCGTAGTGGCTGCGGCGCTTGCCGAGTCCGGCGACGTCATCCTCGGTCTCGTTCGCGAGCTCCATCGAGCGCAGCGCATCCTTCATCGCCGCCCGCCAGGCCTTCTGGTGGTCGCCCATGATCCGCGCGCCGCGATCGATGACCTCGTACTCGCGGTATCCGAGCAGGAACATGAGGTCATCGAGCGAATCCGCCAGCCCGTCGCACAGCATCGACTCCTCGGCGAGCGACGCCATGAAGTTGGCGGGCCTCTCTGTGCTGCTGTCGACGACCCAGGTCCCGCTGTCATCGCCCCGCCAGCGCGAGGTGCGCCCGACGAACTCGATCGAGAGCTTGCCGGACGGGATCAGCATCGCCTCGGCGAGGCACTCGGGATAGCCGCCCTGGACCACGAGCCCCTTGAACAGGCCGAGCCGCGCCGCGAACATCTTCGACCGGACGTCGGCGTCATCGAACCGCTCCTCCACCTGCTTCATGAAGTGCGAGACGCCGCCGAACCGCGCATCGCTCGCGAGATAGAGGTTCCTCCACGCGAGCGCCATGAGCGACGACACGCCCACGGCGTCCTGGACCCACATGACCTGCATGGAGGACGGGACCTCCTCCTGCAGCCGCTTGACCATGTCGCGGATGTACTCCGCGTCAGGCAGCCCGAACTCGCTCTGGTCGTCGTCGGCCAGGTGGTTGATGCGGTTCAGGTCCGCGCTCTCCATCTGGAACACCACGATGTCCGGCTGCACGCGCTTGAGATCGCGGACGAGCGAGTCCACCACCTCGGCGGAAACATCGGTGCCGATCTGCCCCTTGATGGGGACCACGTACACGCGCGGCTGGGCCAGCAGGCCCTCGACCGCGCCGTTGCGCACCTGATCGAGCTCGAAGAGCACCACCCATCGGCCATCACCCGCGGCCGCCGCGGCGTTCGATCCGGCGGGCTTCCCGGCCGACGGCTTGGCCGTGGCAGGCTTCGCCGCGGGATTCCGCACCGCGGGACCACGCGTGGTGCCCGATCCGGAGGCGGGCTGCGTCGCGGGAGTCTGCGGCTGCGCGCCTGGCGCGGTCTTCCCAGCGGCTGCGGCGGCGAGATCCGCCAGGCGCAGCATGCTCCCATCGATGCCCTTCACGGTGACGACGCCCGCATCCGCGCGCTCCACCACGCCGTCGAAGGTCGCGGCCGAACCGGCAACTTCATAGGTCACGCGGACTTTCGCCCCGACCTCGCCCTTCCACACCGATCCATCGGGCAATTTGATCTCGGCGGCATGCCCCGGCGACGACACCGTCAGGGCGGTTGCAAATGCGACCACGGCTCGAGCCATCCAGCCAACCAGTGTCTTCGCGCGCATGGGATTCCTCTCGGTTTCGGGAGACCTCGGACTGAGGTTCGAAACGTCATACGAGCGGCTACCCAACGAGCGCAGTTGGAATTGGCGAATTTCCGTGGGGGCGCCCTTGCGAAGCACCCGGCGCTTCCCGCATCTGCCCGGTACCCACCGACACCGACGGCGGCGCAAACCCAAGCGCGAAAACGAGCAAGGGCGCCCAGACGGGCGCCCTTGCGTGTGCCATCCACCTGCCGCGGCAGGGGTCGAGTTGTGCTTTCGTCCGCGCGGGGGCGGCCGTGTTCAGGCGGCCGCCGACATCGCCAGGTGAGGAATCACCAGGCGAAGTGCGCGAACGCCTTGTTCGCATCCGCCATGCGGTGCGTGTTTTCCTTGGTGGTCACGGCCTTGCCTTCGTTCTTGGCGGCATCCCAGAACTCCTTCGCGAGGCGGAGGTGCATGGGGCGGCCCTTCTCATCGCGCGCGGCCTCGATGATCCAGCGGAACGACAGCGACTGCTGGCGGCGCTTGTTGAGCTGCATCGGGACCTGGTAGTTCGCACCACCGACGCGCTTCGAGCGGACTTCGACCGCCGGGCGCACGTTCTCGAGCGCGAGGTGGAAGAGCTCGATCGCCGAACGCGGCAGGGTCTCGCTCTTCTCCTTGTCGAGGCGACCCTGGATCGCATCGAGCGCGCCGTACACGCAGCGCTGCGCGGTGGCCTTCTCGCCGCCGATCATGACGCAGTTGATGAACTTCGACAGGACCTTGTCCTGGAAGCGCGGGTCGGGCTTCAGCCACACATCGTCGGGACGCTTGAAATGACGGGCCATTCGAATACTCCTGTGGCTGTTGGTCGTTGGCGGATGCCTCGACCCTCTTCACCGCGGACGGGAGATGGGCATTCCCGAAGTTTCGTTTCCGCGATTACTCAGTGCCCGGCTCCTCCAGCGAGGGCCACTCCGGGCGGTGTCGTGGATTGGTTCGGATTACTTCTTCTTGGCGGCGGTCGCAGCCTTCTTCTTCACGCCGTACTGCGAGCGACCCTTCTTGCGGCCATCGACGCCGAGGCAGTCGAGGGCGCCGCGCACCACGTGGTAGCGCACGCCGGGGAGGTCGCGCACACGGCCGCCGCGCACGAGCACGATCGAGTGCTCCTGCAGGTTGTGGCCTTCGCCACCGATGTAGGCCGTGACTTCCTTGCCGTTCGTGAGACGCACGCGGCAGACCTTGCGAAGCGCCGAGTTCGGCTTCTTCGGGGTGACGGTGCGGACCTGCAGGCACACGCCGCGCTTCTGCGGGCACGCCATGAGATCCTTGACCTTCGACTTGGCGGCCTGGACGACGCGGGGCTTACGAACGAGCTGATTGATGGTGGGCATCGGTGACTCTGGAAGAAGTAGGATCGTCAAGCGTAACGGGACTCGGCGCGCGACGCAAGCGGTGCCCGCGAAGCCCCCCGCGCGAACACCGCGAAACACCGTGAAATCAGGGCATCAGCGGAATTGGTCGATAACCGCGACCGCGAGTTTGTCGCACCGCTCGTTCTCGGCGTGACCAACATGGCCGCGCACCCACTCGGCCCGGATGTCGTGGATCGCTCGCAGCCGGTCGAGCTCCTGCCAGAGCTCCACATTCATGACCGGCCCCTCCTTGCGCTTCCAGCCGCGGCGCTTCCAGCCGTCGATCCACTCGGTGAGTCCCTTCACGAGGTACTGCGAGTCGCTCACCAGGCGCACACGGCACGGCTTCTTGAGGCTCCGCAGGCCTTCGATCGCGCCGAGCAGCTCCATGCGGTTGTTGGTGGTGCGCGGCTCGCCGCCCGAACCCTCGCGCTCGGCGCCGTCGGTCCGGAGGATGAAGCCCCAGCCGCCGGGTCCGGGGTTGCCCGAGCAGGCGCCATCGGTGAAGAGTTCGACGAGAGGCTTGGTATCCATGGTGTTCGGCGACGGGTGTCGCGGGGGCGCGAAGCGTACCGTGACCGCCCGCCACGCACCGCGCCCCGCGTTTTGCAGCGGTTTCAGTTATGCGCCACCGGCGCTCAGGCGCCGACATGCTTGACAGGACGCGGGGTTTTTCTAGACTTCCCCTTCTCTACCCACCGTCCGAGCAAGTCGCGCGGACATCTCTGAAAGAGTTCGAACATGGTTCCTCCGTTCCGCTGCTCCCCCGGTCGTACCCGTCGTCGTCGTGCCCACCAGGCCATCAAGGCCGCGCACACCACGCTCTGCCCGAACTGCGGCGCCGCCAAGCGCTCGCACACCGCGTGCTCGTCGTGCGGCTACGTGCGTCCCGGCCTCCAGATCAAGAACGGCAAGGGCCCCGCGGCCTGATCGACGCGTCTCGTGAGCGCCTGCGTGAAGCAGGCGCTTTTCGTTGCGCGCGATCGTGCCGCCAACGGATCCGTTTGGATTCCGTAAACTGCACGCCCGTTTCGATCCGGTCCCGCTCCGAACCAGAGGACTGCATGCCATGCGCATCGGCGTCGACATCATGGGTGGCGACAACGCGCCCGACGAGATCCTGAAGGGATCGTTCGCCGCTTTCCCCAAGCTGCCCGCCGAGGACACGCTGGTGCTGTTCGGCAAGGGCGACCTCATCGAGGAGGCCATGAGGGACCGCGGCATCCGCTCCGACGGCTCCTCGGGCGGTCTCGGCGCGAAGATCGAGGTCGTGCACTGCAGCGAGGTGATCGAGATGGACGACTCGCCGGTCGAGAGCGTCCGCTCCAAGCGCGACAGCTCGATCTGCCGCGCGGCCGAGTACTCGAGCCCCAAGCACCCGAACCGCTGCGATGCCTGGATTTCCGCTGGAAACACCGGTGCCTGCGTCACCGCGAGCCAGATGTACATGCGGCGCCTGCCGAACGTGATCCGCCCCGGCATCGCGGTCACCATCCCGACCTTCGCCGGGCCGATCGTGCTCGTCGACGTCGGCGCGAACATCGAGCCGAAGCCGATCCACCTCGCGCAGTACGGCATCATGGGCGACGCGTACGCGCGCGGCATCCTCGGCATCAAGAACCCCCGCGTCGCGATGATGAACGTCGGCGGCGAGGAGGGCAAGGGCACCGCGGAGATGAAGGTCGCCCGCGACCTGCTCCGCAACGCCGAGGGCCTCAACTTCATCGGCTATGTCGAGGGTCGCGGCGTGTTCGACGGCGAGGCGGATGTCGTCATCACCGACGGCGTCGTCGGCAACGTGATGATCAAGCTCGCCGAGGGCCTCTCGAAGGGACTGTTCCAGGCGATCGCGCACCAGGTGCTCGAGACCGATCCCGAGCTGGCCGTGCGCCTCGAGCCCGTCGTCAAGGCGATCTACGCCAAGCACGACTACCACGAGTACGGCGGCGCGCCGCTGCTCGGCGTGAACGGAACCTGCCTGATCTCCCACGGTTCGAGCGTGTCGCGCACGATGATGAACGCGATCCTGCGCGCACGGCAGTTCGTGCTGTGCGGCCTCAACGACACCATCAACACCCGCCTCGAGTCGATTCAAGAGCCCACCGCATGATGGGCCCGCTCCCCAGCGGCGCGTGCGGCGTGCGGATCCTCGGGACCGGCTCCGCCGTGCCCGATCGCCGCCTGACCAACGCCGACTTCGCGCGGATGATGGACACCAGCGACGAGTGGATCAAGCAGCGCACCGGCATCAGCGAGCGCCGCGTCCTCGATCTCCGCACCGAAGGCTGCTCGACCCTCGCGCAGCGCGCGCTCGAGCGCGCCATCGACGCCGCGGGCATCAAGGCCGAGCAACTCGACCTCGTGATCGTCGCCAGCGTCACGATGGAGATGACCTGCCCGTCGGTCTCCTGCCGCATCGCCGGCGCGGTCGGCGCGAAGAACGCCGCCGCCTTCGACCTCGTCGCCGCGTGCAGCGGCTTCGTCTACGCGCTCAACACCGCCGAGGCGATGGTGCGCGCGGGCCGCGCCCGCACGGTCGCCGTGATCGGCAGCGAGGCGATGAGCTCGATCATCGACTACACCGACCGGACCGTGTCGATCCTCTTCGGCGACGCCGCGGGCTGCGCGATCATCCAGGCGACCGACGACACCACGAAGGGCTGCATCTACCAGCACATGGGCGCCGACGGCTCGGGCTGGCACGCGCTCTACATCCCGCGCCGCGCGACCGATGTCCCCGCGGAGGACGCCGACAACCCCGTGCGCCTGGGCAACCTGCGCATGAACGGCAAGGAAGTCTTCCGCTTCGCGGTGACCAAGTTCAGGGAAGTGATGGAGGACGCCTTCGCCAAGACGGGCCTGACGCCCGACGACGTGAGCCAGGTGATCTGCCACCAGTCGAACGTGCGCATCATCGACGCCGCGCGCGAGAAGCTGAACATCGACCCGTCGAAGATCTACGTGAACATCGACCGCTACGGCAACTCGAGCGCGGGCAGCGTCCCGCTCTGCCTCGACGAGCTCTGGCGCGCCGGAAAGATCACCAAGGGCAAGCCCTTCATGATGGTCGCGTTCGGCGGCGGACTGACCTGGGCCTCCTCGGTGTGGAACACCTGAGCAACCCCGTGTCGCACACCTGAGGCGCCGCGCGACCACCCGCAACGGCGCGGCACGCGAGCCGCGCCCCGCGAAGATCGCCAATCCCGCGCGTCCACCGATCCCGCCGCGCGGAACCACCGACCCAACTCCCATGAGCATGTCACACATCGTCTATCTCTGTCCCGGACAAGGCGCGCAGGCCGTCGGCATGGCCAAGGCCTGGTGCGACGCGAGCCCCAAGGCGAAGGCCGTCCTCGACGAGGCCGACCGCATCTTCGCCGGCAGCGCCGCCTCGACCTCGGTCGGCGGCCGCGCCCTCACCGACATCGCCTTCAACGGCCCGATCGATGTCCTGAGCCGCACCGACATCTCGCAGCCCGCGCTCTTCGCGGCGGCGGTCGCGTGCCACCACGCGCTGCCCGACGAGCTGCGCGCGCTCCCGATGCGCGCCGTCGCCGGCCTCTCGCTCGGCGAGTACACGGCGCTCCACCTCGCGGGCGCCTTCGGCTTCGAGGACGGACTCCGCCTTGTCATGCGCCGCGGACAGCTCATGCAGCAGGCCGCCGAGGCCTCCAAGGGCGGCATGGTCGCCCTGATCGGCGCCGACGAGGCGCAGGCCACCGAGGTCTGCACCCGGACCCTCGCGGGCGGCGGGCCGGGCGAGTGCCTGGTCCCGGCGAACTTCAACGCCCCCGGCCAGATCGTGATCTCGGGCTCGATCGAGGCCTGCGACCGCGCCGTGACCGTCGCCGGCGAGGTCGGGGTCCGCGCGACCAAGCTCCAGGTCGCCGGCGCGTTCCACAGCCCGCTGATGGCCCCCGCGGCCGAGAAGCTGGGCGAGGCATTGGCCAAGGTCGACCTCCGGCCGCTTCAGGCCGAGGTCTGGTCGAACGTCACCGCCCGCCCCCACGAGGCCGCGAATCCGCAACTTCTTCGCAGCCTGCTGGTGGATCAGCTCGTATCCCCTGTACGATGGGCCCAATCGTGCGCGAACCTGCTCGAGGTCCTCGGGACCACGGGCACCCGCGCCACGACCGCCTTCCATGAGCTCGCCCCCAACACGGTGTTGAAGGGCCTCATGCGTCGGATCGACAAGACTTGCGAGGTCATCACCCATGACGCACCGTAAGACCATCCAGACCCTTCTCGCGCCTCTCGCGGCCATGACCTGCGCGAGCGCCATGCTTGTCGGCTGCGGCGAGGAGCCGCCAGCCGTCGTCCAGGCTCCGCCGCCGCCGCCGCCGAAGGTCGAGGCTCCGCCGCCGCCGAAGGTCCCCACCATCGCCGAGCTCATGGCGCGTCTCGACATCGATCCGCGCGTCAACCTCCCCGAGGAGCGCGCGCCGCAGACCGAGGAGCAGCGCGTCGCGGTGCTCAAGTTCTACGACAGCTTCGCGCGCGGCAACGCCGATGCGCTCAAGCCGATGCTGTCGGCTCCCGACCAGTTCCTCCTCGCGGAGATGGTCGACGCCGGCACCTTCGCCAAGTCGACGGCCGACATCTCGCGCATCGACGTGCGCTGCGGCGCCGAGGGTGGCAACACCTGTGCGCTCGCCGTGTTCCACGTCGGCGAGGGCTTCGAGCCGCAGCTCTGGGTGTACGACGCGACCAAGTCGACCCCCGAGTTCGACGCGGTGGCCACGCCGCCGGCGATCATGAACAAGCTCAGCGGCGACAATCCGATCGCGGTGTGGTACGAGGTGCTTCGCCTCGAGCTCGCCAAGGCGGACGAGCCCGATGAGCAGCCGGCGCTGCCGAAGCAGGACTTCACCAAGGAGCAGGAGACTTCGTCGAGCTCCGACGAGGGCTCCGCGCCCGCGGGCGCTCCGAGCGGTTCGCCGGGCAAGCGCATGCCGGGAGCGCCGATCAAGGCGCCGAAGCCGCCGGGGTTCGGGACGAAGTGAGAGCGGCTGCGACTGTCGTTGCCACCGCTGAACGCGGCGGCAACTTCTTCGCAGCCTTTCGAGAGAATCACGCGGGCGCGGCCAGTCGGCCGCGCCTGTTGTTTTTCCACTACCATCTCCGCCCTACGCCGCGACTGCGGCGAGGGAGGTTCCAGTCATCGACAAGCGCGTCGCCATCGTCACCGGAGCGAGTCGCGGCATCGGCCGTGCCATCGCAGAGCGTCTTGCCAAGGACGGCCGTCACGTCGTCCTGGTCGCCCGCAGCGCCGAGGGCCTTGCGGCCACCGACACCGCCATCAAGGCGGCCGGCGGATCGTGCGAGGTCCGCCCCTGCGACCTCAACGACCACGCCGCGGTGCAGGCGCTCGTCGACGGCGTCGCCGAGACCCACGGCCGCCTCGACATCCTCGTGAACAACGCGGGAATCACGCGCGACACGCTGCTGCTCCGCATGACCGACGAGCAGTGGGACGAGGTCATCCACGTGAACCTGCGCTCGATCTTCGTCTCGTGCCGCGCGGCGATCCGCCCGATGATGCGCGGCAAGTTCGGCCGCATCGTCAACATCGGCAGCGTCTCGGGACTCTCGGGCAACGCCGGGCAGGCCAACTACGCCGCCGCCAAGGCCGGCCTCGTCGGCTTCACCAAGACGATCGCCAAGGAGATGGGCGCCAAGGGCATCACCGCCAACGTGATCGCCCCCGGCTTCATCGAGACCGACATGACCGAGATCCTCGGCGAGGCCGTGAAGACCGCCGCCCTCCAGAACATCCCGGTCCGCCGCCTCGGCAAGCCCGAGGAGATCGCCGCCGCGGTCGCCTACGTGACCAGCGACGAGGCGGGCTTCCTGACCGCCCAGGCCATCGTCGTCGACGGCGGCATGACCAGCTGAACCGAAACCTGCTCCCGGGGCCGCCTCCGGGAGCAGGCACTTCCTGCCGAGCGCCGCGCTCGTCAGGCCGCGCCCAACCCCGACCGTTTTTCGCTATATTCCCCCGCCCGTCGGGAAACCGGCGGACGCCTGTCCCACCATCAGATTCAAGGAGTTTGCCCGTGACCGACGCCGAGATCGAGAAGAAGGTGATTGAGATCGTTGCCCAGCACACGGACAACGAGCCCGAGTCGATCACCCGCGACACGAGCTTCACCAACGACCTCAACGCCGACAGCCTCGACATCGTCGAGCTGCTCATGGAGTTCGAGGCCCAGTTCGGCACCAAGATCCCCGACGACCAGGCGGAGAAGATCCACACCGTCGGCCAGGCGATCGACTTCATCAAGGCGAACCGCCCGCAAGGCTAAGAGCCGCAGGCGGATGCCATCCGCGGCCCCCGGGTCCCCCCGGGGCGCCGCATGCAGGCAACCGAACCCATGTCCGAGCCGCTGCCCGAATCCGAGATCGAGGCGAAGGTCATCGAGGCCATCGCCGATCAACTTGGCATCGCCAAGGCGGATGTCACTCGGACCAGCGAGTTCGACGCCATCTGCGACAGCCTCGACAAGGCCGAACTCATGATGGAGTTCGAGGATCTCTTCGAGATCTCGATCACCGACGAGGCCGCGACCAAGCTGAAGACCGTCGCCGACGCGATCGACTTCATCCACAGGACCCTCAAGAACTCGTGACGCCTCCCCGGGCGATCCAGCCGCCGAGGAACAGACCATGAGAACCGTCACCCACCGCCGCGTCGTCGTCACCGGTATCGGTTGCGTGTCGAACCTCGGATGCACGGCCGCGAAGACCTGGGAGGCGATGAAGGCCGGTCGCTCGGGCATCACCCCGCTGCGCACCTTCCCGCAGAACGAGGACTGGACCGTCCGCTTCGCGGGCGAGATCCACGACTTCGACCCGTCGCACGTGGTGGACGGCCGCGAGCAGAAGCGCATCGACCGCGTCGCGCTCTTCGCGATGGTCGCCGCCGACGAGGCGGTGCGGGACTCGGGCTACGACATCAAGAACGCGGGCGACCCCTACCGCCACGGCACGATCATCGGATCGGGCATCGGCGGCGTGCTCACGATGGAGGAGGGCCACACCAAGCTCCTCCAGACCGGCCCCCGCCGCGTGAGCCCGTTCGTCGTGCCGCGCCTCATGGTCAACGCCGCCGCCGGCAACGTCTCGATCCAGTTCAACCTGCGCGGCCCGAGCACCTCGGTCGCGTCGGCGTGCGCGTCGAGCGGCCATGCGATGGGCATGGCGATGCAGATCATCCAGCGCGGCGACTGCGACGTCATGGTCGCGGGCGGCGCGGAGGCGGCGATCACCCCGCTCACCCTGTCGGCGTTCGCGTCGATGAAGGCGCTCTCGACCCGCAACGACGATCCGACCCGCGCGTCGCGCCCGTTCGACAAGGACCGCGACGGCTTCGTCCTCTCCGAGGGCTCGGCGGTGGTGATCCTCGAGGAGCTCGAGCACGCGAAGAAGCGCGGCGCCCGCATCTACGCCGAGCTGGTCGGCTACGGCGCGACCGGCGACGCCTACCACATCGCCGCACCCGACGAGCAGGGCTCGGGCGCGTTCAAGGCGATGGAGGTCGCGCTCAAGGACGCCGAGCTCAACGCCACCGACGTCGGCTACATCAACGCCCACGGCACCTCGACCCCGCTCGGCGACAAGGCCGAGGTCGGCGCGGTCAAGCGCCTGTTCGGCGAGCACGCCTACAAGCTCGCCATGAGCTCGACCAAGTCGATGACCGGCCACGGCCTCGGCGCCGCCGGCGGCATCGAGACCATCCCGACCCTCATGTCGATCTACGAGGGCGTGCTCGCCCCGACGATCAACCTCGACACCCCGGACGAGGGCTTCGACCTGAACTTCGTGCCCAACGTGCCGCAGGAGGCGAAGGTCGACGTCGCGCTGAACAACACCTTCGGCTTCGGCGGGCACAACGTCTCGCTGGTCTTCAAGCGCCTGCGCTGAGGCTCGAACCACACTCCGGCTGAACGGGACGCGCGCGCGGGGGATTCTCCGTGGGTTGTTTCGGTGGGGCGTTTCCGTGGGGCGTCGGCGCAGGCGGTTGCCGTCCGTCGTCGTCTCGGTTCACGCCCGGGCGGTGCGCTCCGCCTTCGCCCGGCCCCTCGGTATTCCCGCCGCTGACGCCAAAGCCCGCCCCCCCGCTTGGTCGATAAGGACCCCATGTCGAATGACCTCGCCCGCATCCTGCGCTTGGAGGTTCCGCTGATCGTGCAGATCGCGGAACGCAGGATGTCGTTGTCCGAGGTGACCGCGCTCACCCACGGCTCCATCATCGAGCTGCCCAAGCAGATCTCGGAGGAGCTCGACGTGCTGGTGAACAACACCCGGATCGGCTCGGGTCGCGCCGTCAAGGTCGGGGAGAACTTCGGAGTACGCCTGACGCAGGTGGGTGCGGTCCGTGACCGCGTCGCCGCGATGGGCGAGAGTTGATTCGAGATCCACAGGCCCGTCCGTTCGGCCCCGCGTACCGCCCCGCCACCACGCCTTCGAGAACCGAGACCCGCGCATGCCCCGCAACATCCCTGTCGGAAACGGCGAGATGCTCGTCGCCTTCGACGACCAGTACCGAATGCGCGATCTCTACTGGCCGCACGTCGGCCAGCCCAACCACACCTGCGGCCACATGCAGCGCTTCGGCGTCTGGGCCGACGGCCAGTTCGCGTGGATCGACTCGCCGGGCTGGACGCGCGACCTCCGCTACAAGCCCGACACGATGGTGACCGAGGTGCGGCTGCGCCACGAGCGCCTCGGCATCGAGCTCGTGTGCAACGACGCGGTCGACTACTGGAGCCCCGTCTACTTCCGCCGCGTGGTGGTGACCGACATCGTCGGCAAGCCGCGCGACGTGCGCATCTTCTTCCACCACGACATCAGCGTGAACGAGTCGCCGGTGGGCGACACGGTCATGTTCGACCCGCAGTCGGGCGGACTCGTCCACTACAAGGACGCGACCTACTTCCTGATCAACGGCTGCTCGTCGGGGCGCTTCGGCGTCGACTACTGGGCGACCGGCGCCAAGCGCATCGGCGACGCCGAGGGCACCTGGCGCGACGCCGAGGACGGCCTGCTCTCGCGCCACGCGATCGCGCAGGGCTCGGTCGACTCGACGGTGGGCTTCGCGGTCGCGCTGTCGGCGTGGGGCTCGGGCTCGATCCACTGCTGGCTCGCCGCGGGACACACCCACGAGGCCGTGCTCGGCCTGAACGACAAGGTGCGCGTCAAGACGCCGCAGCGCATGATGGACCGCACCGAGGCGTACTGGCGGCTGTGGGCGCTCAAGGAGCCGCTCGACCTCTCGCCGCTGCCCGAGCGCGTGCGCGACATGTTCGTGCGCAGCCAGGTCATCTGCCGCACGCAGATCGACAACAACGGCGCGATCATCGCGGCCAACGACTACGACATCACCCACTTCGCCGGCGACACGTACTCGTACATGTGGCCGCGCGACGGCGCGCTCGTCTCCCACGCGCTCGTGCTCTCGGGCCACGGCGAGCTCTCGCGGAACTTCTTCCGCTTCTGCGAGCGCGTGATCACCAAGGACGGCTACTTCCTGCACAAGTACAACCCGTCGGGCACGCTCGCGTCGAGCTGGCACCCATCGGTGGTGGACGGGCAGCGCGTGCTGCCGATCCAGCAGGACGAGACCTCGCTGGTGATCTGGGCGCTGCGCCGCCACTTCCAGATCTACCGCGACGTCGAGTTCATCAAGACGACCTACAACACGCTCGTCGTCGAGCCCGCCAACTGGATCCTGCGCTACCGCGACCACAACGGGCTGCCGCAGCCGTCGTGGGACCTCTGGGAGGAGCGCCGCGGCGTGCACCTCTTCACGGTCGCCTCGACGATCGGCGCGCTGAAGGCCGCCGCGAGCTTCGCGCAGGACATGGGCGCGTTCGACCGCGCCGCCGAGTACAACGAGGGCGCCGAGCGCATGCGCGGCGCGATGATCCGGCACATGTGGGAACCGGACCGCAACCGCTTCGCCCGCATGGCGACGCCGCTGCCCGACGGCACCTACCGCCTCGACATGACGATCGACTCGAGCGCGTTCGCGCTGTTCGCCTTCGGCGCGATGAGCGCGAGCGACCCGAAGGTCGTCGCGATGATGGAGCAGGTGCGGGAACGCCTCTGGGTCAAGACCCACATCGGCGGCCTCGCGCGCTACGAGAACGACTACTACCACCGGATCGAGCACTCGAACCTCTCCGATGTGCCCGGCAACCCGTGGGTTATCTGCACGCTCTGGGTGGCGCAGTGGATCATCGAGAAGGCGGAGAGCCTCGCCGAGCTCGAGCAGGCGCTTCCCTACCTCCACTGGACGGCGGACCGGGCGTTCCCCTCGGGCGTGCTCGCCGAGCAGTTCGACCCGTACACGGGCGCGCCGATCTCGGTCAGCCCGCTCACCTGGTCGCACGCCACCGTGATGATCGTGACGATGAAGTATCTCCTGAAGCACGCGCAGATTACGGGGCGTCCGTCCGGCAGCCTCGCCGAGCGCGTCTTCTCGAAATCGCGATGATGGACGGACATCTTGGGTCGGCCCCGCCGCCGCGCGAATCCGAACGGGCGCGGGACCGAAACGACGCCGCCCCGGGTTCCCGCCGCTCCGCCATGCTTCCACTCGACAAGCAGTTCGCCGCCTCGATCGACCACGTCTCACGCGCGCTCGCGGAGTGGACGGTGTCGTCGCTGTACGACCGCCGGCCCGAGTTCGAGACGAGCTACGGCGCCAGCGGCCGCACGCTGTGGAAGTCGGAGATCGTCAACCGGCTCCAGCACCTCGCCGAGGCGGTCGCCTCCGACCGCGCGCTGCTCTTCGCGCAGTCGGTCGAGTGGGCGCGCGCGGCCTTCATGGCCCGCGGCTTCGACGTCGCCGACCTCGCCGAGAGCCTCGAGGTGCTCGACGAGACCCTGCGCGCGGAGATGCCCACGCAGATCGCAGAGCGCACCGGCCGCATCCTCGCCGAGGGCCTGAAGATCGCCCGCCGCGCCGAGTCTCCCCGCGATGACTCGGTGCTGCAGACGGCCTTCGCCTGCGCGGGCGCCGACGCGACGCGCGCGCGCCTGTACCTCGTCCACCTGCTCGAGCGTCGCCAGTCGAAGGCCGTCGATGTGCTCATCGAGGCCGTCCAGTCCGGCAAGTCGGTCGCGGAGGTCTACGAGTCGGTGATCTCGCCCGCGCTCGCCGAGGTCGGCCGCCTGTGGCACATCAACGAGGCGACCGTCGCCGACGAGCACTACGTCACCACCGCCACGCAGAACGCGATGGCCGTCCTCCGCACGCGCCTGCCGCAGGCGGCGTCGAACGGCAAGCGCGCGCTGGCCGCGAGCGTCGGCGGCGACCTGCACGACGTCGGCATCCGCATGGTCGCCGACCTCCTCGAGAGCGAGGGCTGGCAGGTCGACTGCCTCGGCGCCAACATGCCCACCGGCGACCTGGTCGAGCACGCGGTCGACGAGATCGGCCGCCCCCGCTTCGACCTCATCGCCATCTCGGCGAGCACCGCGCTCGCCGTCCGCTCGGTCGCCTCGGCGATCGACGCCCTGCGCGCCGCCTCCCCGGAGCGCGAGCTCCGCATCATGGTCGGCGGCGGCCCCTTCGGCCTCGTGCCCGACCTCTGGCAGGTCGTCGGCGCCGACGGCTGCGCCCGGTGCGCGAGCGATGCGGTGCGGGTGGCGAAGAAGATTGTGGCCTGAGACCGGGTCAAGACGCACCGCGCCGTGACCGATGCGTAGGCTGCGTCGCATCGCGTCGATGCGCGACCCCGCCCTTCGCCTCGCCATGGACACACGGATCAACCACACCTCCGGCCGCACCCTCCTCGCCGCGCGCATGGCCGAGCGGTGCGATGGCTGCGGCGCCGAGCGGGCGCGCGGGAGCGATGCGTTCTGCCGGTGCGCGCAGCCGAGGTGGCGGAGCCTCTGCACCCGCTGCGTGAAGCCGGTCGAAGGCGAGCTGTGCCCGCACTGCGTCGCGGTCGCCGAGGCCAACGGGCGCAAGCTGAAGACGGTGCTCGACGAGTCGCTGGCGCGCGATGGCGGGCTGGCGGGGGCGCCGTCGGCCCATGCGCGCATGAAGAGCCGCGCCGAGGCGACGCTGCGCGAGTTCGGGATCGACAGCGCCGCGGCGCCGCTGCCCGAGTGGGCCGCGCGGCTTGCCGACAAGGCGTCGGCGCTGCCGCCGGGGGCCGAGCACTCGCGGCCGAAGCTCAACGCGATCACCGAGCTGCGGCTCGAGGACGCCTCGGTGCGGGTGGCGCTCGCCAACCTCGGCTACACCGGGCGACCGACCGACGAGAAGCTCCAGAAGACGGTCGCCCAGGCCGACGACGCCCTCGCGGTGCTCTCGGGCTGGGACGGACTCGCCGCGGGCGCCGACCACGAGGCGCTGCTGCGCGGGGCCGCGGCGTCGCTCTCGGCGGCGATCGCGACCGCGGGCACGCTCATGGAGACCCTGCGCCGGCGCGACCTCTCGCGGTTGGTCGAGGCGGGCGTCCGCCGTGCGCGCGCCGTTCGCAACTGCCAAACGGCGCTCGGCGTCGCGTAATCGGACACGCGGCGTCGCCCTTGCGGCGCCGATTCGGCGCCCTTTCAGACCGAGTGGGCGCGCGTTGTCAACCGAAACCGGCGCGATCGCCGACCTATACTCCCGCCATGTCCATGCTCTCCTCTTCGAATCCCGTTCTTTCCGACCAGTCGCTCGGCCGCGTGCTTGGCCAGATCGGCGACCGCAGCAACCTCGCCACCGTGCAGGGCGTCCTCGCCAAGACCGGCATCTGCACCGTCCTCGCGGTCGCCGCGGGCGCGGTGGGCTATGTGGTCGCGCAGACCTACCCCGCGATGTACATGATCAGCCTGATCGCGTCGCTGGTGGTGTCGCTCATCCTCTTCTTCGTGATGATGGCGAAGCCGACGGCCGCGGTCGTGTGCGCGCCGGTCTACTCGATCTCGCAGGGCCTCTTCCTCGGCTGCCTCAGCCTGATGCTCGAGGGCATCCTGGCGGCGAAGGGCATCGCGGTGCCCGGCGGCCTGGCGCTGCAGGCGTTCATCATCACCGGCAGCCTGATGGCGGCGATGCTCGCGCTGCACTCCTTCGGCATCATCCGCGCGGGTCCGCGGTTCCAGTCGGTGCTGTTCGTGGTGACGGCGGGCCTCGGCATCGCGATGCTGGTCGCGTTCGTCGTGAGCCTGTTCGGCGTGAACATGCCGTGGCTCAGCCTGTCGGGCGCGTTCGGCGGCGGCAGCGCCGCGTGGATCGGTCTCGGCATCAACGCCGCGATCCTGCTGCTCGCGTCGCTCTGGCTCCTGGTCGACCTCGCGCAGATCGACGAGGCGGTCGCCGCGGGCGCGCCGAAGTCGGTCGAGTGGCTGCTCGCCTTCGGCCTGATCGTGACGCTCGCGTGGGTGTACCTCGAGGCGCTCAAGCTCGCGTTCCGCCTGGCCGCGATGTTCGGCGAGCGCAAGTGACCGCGGCGGACTGAAGGCGCGGCCCGGGCATCGGGCGCATCGATCGCCGCCGAGCTGTACGCGAACCACCAACCGCATACGACCACGCCGCCCGCCTTGCGCGGGCGGCGTGTCTCTTGGCGCACATCGCGCGCGCGACCGCCCGATCGCGGGCGTCCGTACACTGCGGCGGATGTCGCCTTCGGCCACGCTCCTCGCCATGACCATCGCATGCACGCCGGCGGCGGCGTCCGCGAACCGCGACGCCACCGAGCCACCGGCGGCGGTGCGCGTGCGCGCGTCGGACACGACGCGGCTCGAGCTCGAGGTGCTGCTCAAGCCGTCCCTGCTCGACGGCCCCTACGCGACGCCGACCGAGTCGCGCGTGATCGCGTTCGCGCGCACGGACGAGGGCGCGCCGTGGACGGTCGAGCGCGGGCTGGCCGACGGCGAGGTCCTCGGCGAGGCGATGCTCCAACGGATCGACGCGCTCAAGGTCGCGGACCTGCGGGCGCTCGACGCGACGATCGCCTCCGCCGATGCCCGGTCGGTGACCGTGGTCGATCTCATCGAGGGCGATGTGGCGATCTGCCTCTGGGATGGCGACGGCGTCCGCGCGGTGTACTTCGCGAGTCCTCTGCTTGCGCTCGGCTCGGCGGAGCGCGCATCGCGTCCCTCGAGCGCCGTGCTGGTCAACCTCGCGCGCGCGAAGGATGCACAGGGAGAGCCGATGGCACGCGGGGCGCTCGTCGCGGCGCAGTCGCGGACGCCGTCGGTGGCGAGCTTCGGGCGGTCGCGCGCGAGTGCGGCGACGGTCGTGTTCCGCGACGGCGCGCCGGTCGCGCGGCTCGAGCTCTGCCGGGCCGCGCTCGACTACGCACAGCCCGGCGTCGAGCCGAAGACCGACGCAGAGTTCCTGCTCTACTTCGGGCTGGCACGCGCGCTCGAGGGAGCGGCATCACCCGCGACGGCTGCACCCGCGGCGGCGCCGCCTTCGGGCTCGGCAGTGACGCCGGCGTCGCCGGCACCGGCACCGGCCGGCTGACCGCGCCTCCGCTCGGGCGAATCCGCCGGAACACGCGGTCGGACCACCGTGTCGCCACGCACGAGCGGGAGAAGCCCAGGCGCGCCGAGGGCGCCGCCGAGGGCCTCGACCCGGCTCCAGTCGTCGGGCTGCGCGTCGCGCGGGACATTCTCGAGACCGAACACGATCGCCCACGCGAGCTCGCGGCGGAGCGACTGGGTGTCGAGGGAGGCGCGTGCACCCTCGTCGGCGCCGATCCGGCCGTCGACGGCAAGCGCCGCGAACGTGCGGGCGTAGGGCCGCTCGGGCGTGAGCAGCGCGGCGAGCGAGGCCAGCAGCTCGAGTTCGGCAGACGGAGCGCCGGCGCGGCGCGCCATCGTCGCCTCGTCGCGCAGGGCACGCACCTTCGAGAGCGTCACCTCGCTCGACCAGAGCGTCGGGCGTCCGTCGTCGAGCAGGTCCCGCGCGAGCTCGACGAGATCGGGCCGCTGCGAGAGCGCATCGCCGAAGAGGAGGCCCACCGGATCGGGCGGCCGTCGCGCGTCGAGGAGCATCGCGACGCCCGCCGCCACCACCGCCATGCCGGTGGCCGCGAGCGCGGCCGCGCTGCCGACACCCAGCCGCCAGCGCGCGGGACGCCCGTCGCAGCGGCGGTGCACCGCGTCGAGCGCGGCACGGCGCTGGCGCGTGGGCGGAAGGTCGCGGACCATCCACTCCATGAGCGCGCGCACGCGGCGGAGATCGTGCGCGACACGCGCCTCGAGTGCATCCGGTTTCCCGAGTGCATCCGGTTTCCCGAGCGCCTCGGTGCCGGCGCCATCGGTGGTCCGCCAGGCGGCGAGCCCGAAGTCGATGATCCGCGCCGCACCCGACGCGTCGACGAGCACATTCGCGGGCGAGATGTCGCCGTGCGCCACGCCCTCGCCGTGGCAGTGCCCGAGCGCCTCGACGAGTGCGAGCGCGATCGCCGCGCACTCCTCGGCGGTGCGCGCCGGATGCATCGCCTTCCAGAGATACAGCGGTTGGCCGTCGATGTACTCCGACGCGATGAAGATCGACGCCGCGCGGGATGCGTCGGCCGGTACCGCGGACGCGCGCGCGACGACTCCCGCGTCGAGCACGCGCGCGACCGCCGAGTGCGAGACGGCGCGCGCCGCGCCGGCCTCGCGCAGGCGAGCGTCCACCTCGTCATCCGGGCAGTCGATCACCTTGATGGCCACCACGACCGGCGCGCCGCACTGGGACAGGGCGTGGTCGGTCGCGCGGAAGACGGTCCCACCCGAGCCCGCGCCGATGCGCTCGATCGGTTCGTACCGTCCGAGGCCGTCGGGGAGCGGCGGTCCGAGGCGGCAGGCGCCATGCGCGCCCGCGCCCGGAGGTGCGCCTCCGTCGGAGGCCGTCGCCTGCAGGTCGGCCTCATCCGCATCGGGAGCGTCGTCGAGCCCCTCGAGCAGCGCGGCGGCCGCGGTGGCGCGGTCGATGGCGGTCGACCAGGTTGGGAAGCACCGCCTCCAGGCCAGCGCAAGCGCGCCAGCCGCGCGGGGTGCAAGCTCGAGGGCGCACGCGACCAGCTCCTCGGCGATCGCGGCGTCGCGCACCGGGTCGACCGCGGCGGTGTACCGCGCGGGCGAAGGAAACTCGCCGCGCGTGCGCATCATGTCGTGCATGTCCGCCAGCACCGCCTCGCGCAACGAGCGGCCCGCGGGCACGCGGAACGGCGGCAGCGCCGCATGCCACGCGGGTGGCGAGCGACGCTCCGATACCGTGCCGATTTGCGAGGCGGACATGCGTATCAGTGTACGAAAGCCGTCTGTATGCTTGCGTTCGAGGACCACTCCGAACCGCGCGCATGGGCGAACCCGAGAACAGCCGACGCATCGAGGCCATCGCGGCCCTGCTTGCCGACGCCGCGCCGCTGCTCAAGGCGCGCATCCGCGGGCGACGCGGCGCGCGCATGGCGAACCTCGGCACCAGCGATGTCTACGCGAGCGTGGTCCGCCGCGCGATCGCGATCGAGCGGTCGGAGGGCCTCGACGCGTTCAGGCGTTCGGAGGACCCCGCCGCGAACGAGCGGTCGGAAGGCTCCGACGCGAACGAGCGTTCAGCAGGCCTCGCCGAGGACGGGCGCGGAATGGCGGAGTCGGATGCCCCCCAGGAGCCGACCCGGACGGACCTGCGTGGACTCCGTCGCCTGCTCCACATGCTCGTCGACCGCGTGCTCGTCGATGCGAAGCGCCGGGAGGGCGCCGAGCGACGGGCGCTGCGTGCCCACGCGGCCGCGGGCGACGGGTCGGCTGCCGCGAATCCCGCCCAGGCCGCACTCGGCGCCGAGGACCGTGCGCGGCTGGTCGAACTGGTCCGGTCGCTGGGCGACACCGACCGCGAGCTGCTGCACCTCAAGCTCTCGGGGCACCCCTGGGACGAAGTCGGCGCCCGGCTCGGGCTGACCCCCGCCGCGTGCCGGCAGCGGTGGCACCGCCTGGCGGGGTCGATCGCGCAGATGCTCGACCCTGAGACGCGCAGCTAGCCCGCCCGCCGCGCCTTCGGTCGCCAATTGACTTTTTTCGGGAATTTTCACACGCGGTGTGTCACACCGAGCGTGCTCGTCCGCCTTGGGTCGTGGTGGCCGCACGGGGCGGTCCGCCGGTCGGAAGACACCGTCGCATGAAGCGTGTGATCGTCGCCATCTCCCTTGCCGGGCTCGTGGGCCTTGGTTTCATCCTCGGCACGCCCGGCGCCGACGGCACGACGCCGCCCGAGCCGCCGTTCCGCACCGACCGCGACCACAGCGACGCCTACGCGCTTCGGATCGAGGAGCTGCTCGAGGCGGGCAATCCGGCCTCGGTCGCCGAGGAGATCGCCCGCCGCGAGTTCGACGACGGCACCGGCGTCGAGTGCCTCACGCACACCGTCGTCCTCTACTACCGCGTCGACGGGAAGCTCTCGCGCGTGCTCAAGCGCATCAGCTCGGAGTGCCTGGAGGCGATCGGTGGCACCACCGGGTGCACGCCGCTGGTCTGCCCGCCGGGCTGGGCGCCTCCGGCACCGTGCCCCGTCATGGCCTGCCCCGCGAACACGGTGCCCATGGTCGACACCATCGTCGACTGGCAGTGGGCCGGACTCCCGAGCTCGGTCGACTGCGTCTGGCTGTACCCCGCGTCGACCACGGCTTTCTGGACGCCGTGCACGGGCCTCACCGACTGCAACTGCTTCCCTCTGCTCGTACCCAACTGCAGCACGCTCACGATCGAGTGCCGCAATCCGTCCAGCCCCCGCAACGCGGAAGGAGAGTGCCCCGACTGCGGCGACTGATCGTCGCGGTCGACCGCGCACCCGCGCGCCCGGACGGCCGTTGGTCGTCCACCACAGCCTTTTCGCCACGCGTCCTGCGGGAAGAGACCTGCCCCATGGGAAAGACCGCGTGGCACCTCGGCGGATCAGGGCACCATCCCCTACCGAGGTAAAAAGACACCGGCGCTCTCGTGAACCGAGAGCGCCGGTGCTTCCTTTCCGCCTACAGCTGAATGCCCGCTGCGGCGGTTCCACGTGTGCCGTACGGCGACCATCGCTGCCCGCCGAGAAGTGGTGTGTCACGCCGCCGCGACCCGTCGGTGGGACAGGACGCAACGACGACTTCGCCCAGGCACGAACTCGGGCGAACCGTGACTATACCGCGGCGACGGGGGAATTCACAGTATTTCTGCAGCCAGGCTTGCCAGATTCGACCGCTCGGTCTTCGAGAGCGAGACGTGGCCGGCGATCCGCTGGCCCTTGAAGCGCTCGATGCAGTGGGCGAGGCCGTTCGACTGGGCGTCGAGATACGGGTTGTCGATCTGGAAGATGTCGCCGCAGAGCACGATCTTGGTGCCGTCGCCCACGCGGGAGACGATCGTCTTAATCTCATGCGGCGAGAGGTTTTGCGCCTCGTCGACGATCATGAACTGGTGCGGGATCGACCGGCCGCGGATGTAGGTGAGCGGCTCCATGACCACCCGGCCGGTGGCCATGAGCTGGTCCAGGCGCTGCTCGGCGGTGCGGCTCTCGGGCCGTTCGTCGACATGGCTGCCGCGGGTCGAGAGCAGGTAGGAAATGTTGTCGAAGATGGGCTGCATCCACATCGACAGCTTCTCGTCCTTGTCGCCGGGGAGGTAGCCGATGTCGCGGCCGAGCGGCATGATCGGGCGCGCGGTGAGGAGCTTGTCGAAGCGCTCCTCCTTGAGCGTCTTGTGGAGGCCGGCGGCGAGCGCGAGGAGCGTCTTGCCGGTGCCCGCGGGGCCGGTCAGGGTGATGATCTTCACATCGTCGTCGAGCAGGAGCTCGAGCGCCATCGTCTGCTGCACGTTGCGGCCCATGATGCCGTAGACGGGCTTGCGCGGGCCGGTGACGGGAATCGCGGCGCCCGTGTCGGCGAGGATGCGGGCGAGGCCGGTGTGGTGGTCGTCGAACTCGTCGATGAGCAGCACGAACTGGTTGGCGACCGCCTCGATGGCGACCTCGTGCGCGCCGTCGGGGGTGTGGGCCTTGAACTCGGCGAGCCGCTCGATGCGCAGCTGCCGCTCGTCGTAGAGCTCGTCGATGATCTCGCCGGGGACCTTCGCCACGATGTAGCCGGCGTGCAGGAAGTCGGTGGAGATGTGGTCATGCTCGAAGTCCTCGGCGGGGATGCCGAGGGCGTCGCTCTTGACGCGGGCGTTGATGTCCTTCGAGATGAAGACGGTGCGCTTGCCGGAGGCGTGGAGCTCGGCCGCCACGGCGAGGATGCGGTTGTCGGCCTTGTCGAGGTCGAGCGCGAAGTCGCGCTTCGCGGCGCTGCGGGCGACGCGGATGGAGCCGCCCTGCTCGTTCCACACCACGCCTTCGAACAGCGCGCCCTGCGAGCGGAGCCGGTCGAGCGCGCGGGTGACGGTGCGGGCGTTGCGGCCGGTCTCGTCGTTGTTCTTCTTGAAGGTGTCGAGTTCCTCGATCACGGCGAGGGGGATGACCACCTCGTGCTCGGCGAACTTGAAGATCGACTGCGCGTTGTGGAGGAGCACGTTCGTGTCGAGGACGAAGTGCTTGCGGCCCGTCGCGCCGTCGCGCATCGAGGCGTTGCGGGTGTCCGGGGAGGTCCCGAACACGGCGTCCGTACCGTTCTCGTTCAGCATGAGAGCCCTCCTGTGGCTGGTACTGCGGTGGAGCGAATCCCGCTCCGTGAGTGGACAGAGGGATAGTGCCCCGCTCGGGCTGACCTTTCAACTGCGGGACATGAAGATCGCGCGATTTTGGTGCATGGCACCGGCGGATGTCAGGCGAGTGGGTCGCGGTCGTGCTTCGAGACGGCGCAGTCGAGACCCGTCGACGCCGCGAGCGCCGATGCCAGCCGCGGCAGGTAGCCGCGCTCGGTGTTGGTGTGGCCCGCGAGGAGGACCTCGAGGCCGAGGGCGTGGGCGCGAAGCACATCATGGTGCGACAGCTCGCCGGTCACGAAGACGGTTGCGCCGTTGGACGCGGCCGACTCGAGGAGGCTCGCCCCGCTGCCCGCGCACACGGCGAATCGCTCGTGCGTGCGCGGGGCGCCGGATGCGGGCCTCGATCGCTGGATTCGGCCACATCCGAGCGCGGCTTCGAGCCGTGCCGCGAGTTCGTCGGCCGTCGCGGGCCGCGCAAGCCGCGCAGACCGCCCCGCCCCCACCCGCGGATCGGCGGGCGGCGCCTCGAGGCGGAAGATGTCGAACGCCGGCTCCTCGTACGGATGCGCCGCGCGGAGGGCGGCGACGATCGCGCCGAGGTCGCGCGCGTGGAACGACATCTCGAGGCGCATCTCGCCCACGCGCTCGAGGTGGCCGGGCTTGCCGACGGCGGGGTTCGCGCCTTCGCCGCCGAAGAAGGTGCCCTCGCCGCGGCTGGTGAACGAGCAGTGCGTGTACGCGCCGATCTGGCCGGCCTCGGCCTCGGCGAGCGCGGTGCGGACCGGCTCGAGCGACGACTCGGGCACGAAGGTCACGATCTTGTGCGTGTTGGCGCCGCGGGCGGCGGCGGGCTGGAGCGCGCGGATGTCGGTGGCGCCCGCGGCGACCCCCGCGACGCACTCGACCAGCCAGTCGTTGACGCCGCCAGTGACGGCGTCGAGCGCGGTGTGCGGCGAGTAGACGGCGATGCCCGCGCGCACGGCGTCGAGCGCCACCCTGCCCTGCCAGGTCGCGCCGTCCAGGCGATCGAGCGGCTTGAAGAGGAGCGGGTGGTAGCCGACGACGAGCTCGGCGCGCGCGGCGACGGCCTCGGCGAGGACGTCCGGCGTGAGGTCGATCGTGCACAGCGCGCGCGTGACGGCGCGGCCGTCGCCGGCGATCAGGAGGCCGACCTTGTCCCAGGGCTCGGCGAGGTGGAGCGGCGCGATCTCTCCGAGGGCGCGGGTGACGTCGGCGAGCGTGGGCATGGGCGGAGTGTAGTGGTCGAGGGGTGGGGCGGCGGGGAGGACGGGCGCGTGGATGTCAGGGGCAGGCGTGCGTCATCCGTTCCGCAGATTGCATCTGCGGGCACTCACCATTCGGACGGGCACTCACCACTCGGGCGGGCACTCACCAGTCGGGCTGGGGCGAACGGGCGCGGACCGACGCCTAGACGAGCATCGCGGCGCCGAGCATGCCGGCGTCGTCGTTGAGGGTGCTCGCGAGGAACTCGATCTTGCGGAGGCTCGCGGGGAAGACCGCGCGCTCGAAGCCGCGCCGGACCTTCGCGACGTAGACCTCGCCGAGCGCCTCGGTCACGCCGCCGCCGAGGACGACGGTGTCGATCGAGAGCATGGTCACGATGTTCGCGATCGCGCCGCCGAGGAGGTCGGCGCTGCGGTCGACGACCTTGCGGGTGAGTTCGTCGTCCTTCTCGTAGGCCTTCGCGATCATCGACGAGCTCAGCGCCACATCGCCCGAGCGTTCGGCGGGACGGTCCTTCTCGAGGATCGCCTTCTCGGCGATCTTCTCGGCGACGAGCCGGTGCAGGGCGCTGTCGGGGTGGGCGGGCATGAGCCGTCGCAGGGCGTTCGCGAGTCCGGTGCGCGAGCAGATGTCCTCGACGGTCATCATGCCGGGCTGCCCGCCCGGGAAGAGCACGACATAGCCGATCTCTCCGGCGGTGAGCCGAGGCCCGCGCCAGATCGCGCCGTCGAGCACGAGCCCGCCGCCGACTCCGGTGCCGACCCAGACGGCGAGCACATGGCCGCGGCCGCGGGCGGCGCCGAGCTGCACCTCGCCCCAGGCGGCGCAGTTGACGTCGTTGTCGAGGGCGACCGGCACGCGCAGTTGCTGCGAGAGGAGCTCGCGGAGCGGGACATCCTCCCAGCCGAGGTTGCCGGCCTTGACCACGGTGCCCTTGAGCGTATCGACCACGGCGGGCGCGCCGACGCCGGCGGCGAACAGGCGATCGCGCGGGATCTTGGCGTCGTCGAGCGCACGCCAGACGCCCTCGACGATGCGCTTGACGACGGCGTCGCGGCCTTCGGTCGCCTTGGTCTTCCGCTTGCAGCGGCCGAGGACCTTGCCCTCGGCGTTCACGATACCGACCTGGATGTTGGTGCCACCGAGGTCGACGCCGGCGACGACCATGCCGGTCGGGATGTCCTTCGGGATCTCACGCGAGGGCTTCATGCGGCCGAGTCTACCGCGGGCATGTTCGAATCGCGTGAGGCGTCGTCGCCGCCGTGGTCGTCGCCGTGCGGGTGCCCGTCCTGGCCGGGCGCACCCCAGAGCGCGCGCAGCGCGCGGCGGACATCGTCGATGATCATGAGGTTCGCCGGCAGGATGATGAGCGTGAGGATGGTCGCCGACAGCAGGCCCGCGGCGATCGAGATGCCCATCGGGATCAGGAACCGCGCCTGGAACGAGCGCTCGAGCAGCAGCGGCAGGATGCCGAAGATCGTCGTGCCCGTGGTGAGCAGGATGGGTCGGAGTCGCGACGCGCCCGAGTTGATGAGCGCGTCGCGCAGCGACTCGCCGTCGCGCATGCGCTCGTTGGCGAACTCGACGAGGATGAGCGAGTTGTTGACCACGATGCCCGAGAGGGCGACGGTGCCGATCAGCGACAGGAAGGTGAGCTGGTAGCCCATGAACACATGGCCCCAGACCACGCCGATCAGCCCGAACGGGATCGCGATCATGACCGCGAACGGCTGCGAGTAGGTGCCGAAGAGCCACGCCAGCACCACGTAGATCATCGCGAGCGCGGCGAGGAACGCGTACGGCAGCGACGAGAATGCGTCGGCGAGGTCCTTCTGACGGCCGGCCTCGCGCACGTCGATGCCGGGCAGGTCGCGGCGGATCGCCTCGAGGTCCTGCTCGAGGGCGCGCGTGATGTCCTCGGGGATGGTGCCCGCGCCGCAGTCGGCGGTGACGGTGATGGCGCGCTCGCGGTCCACGCGGCGGACGGCGGCGTAGGCGTTGTCCTCGGTCACGTCGGCGACTTCGGAGAGGGGCACGCGGCCGCCGGTCGCGGTCGGTGCGGCGACGGGTGCGGCGCCGGCCATGCCTGCGCCCGTGCCTCCACCCATGACCCCCCCCATCGGGCCTCCCATCGGGCCACCCGGCGGCGTCGCGATCCACAGGTCGGTGATCGAGTCGATGCGCGCACGCGACGCCTCGTCGAGGCGCACGCGGACATCGATGTCCTCGCGGTCGGCCGAGTAGGTGTGCGCGTCGAGTCCGAAGAGGATGCCGCGCACCTGCATCGCGACATCGGCCGAGGTGAGGCCCATCGCCGCCGCGCCCTCGCGCAGCGACACGCGCAGCTCGCGCTGGGTGCTGAAGTCGTCGTCGTTGATCGAGTAGACGCCGTCGAAGCGGGCGAGCGCGGCCTTGAGCCGCGACGCGGCCTCGCGCGCGACGTCGGGATCGGCGCAGCGGATCTGGTAGGTGATGTCGGCGCCCGCGGGGCCGCCGGAGATCTCGGAGTAGGTCACGCTCTCGGCCTCGTCGACGTTGCCGAGGGCGGCGCGGACCTCGTTCATCACCGTGCCCGAGTCGCGGGTGCGCGACTCGACCGGGTAGAGCTCGACGAAGATCTGCGCGATGTGCGCGGCGCTCGCGTCGGGCTGACCGGTCTCGAAGTTCGTGCTCTGGCCGAGGATCGACGAGTAGCCGCTGATCTCGGCGGGGCCCTGCAGCGCGCGCTCGAAGCGCTCCACCACGGCGGCGGTCGCCGACTGGGTCGAGCCGATCGGCAGGCGGATGTCGACGATGACGGTCTCGGTGTCCTCGGCGGGCAGGAACACGAACGGCAGCCGCCCGCCGGCGACGAGGCCGAGGCTCGCGATGAGCACGCCGATGGTCAGGCTGGTCGCGGCGTAGCGGTGGTCGACGCAGTAGCTGGCGAAGCGCGCGTACCGGCGCTGCACCCCGGGGACGAAGCGCTCCTCGCGCCAGCGCTCGAAGCGGCCCCAGATGCGTGCGAGCCAGTTGGCGCGACGCTCGCGCATGCCGTGGATCGCGTGCGCCATGTGCGCGGGGAGGATCACCATCGTCTCGACCACGCTCGAGCCGAGCGCGACCGCGGCGACGATCGGCAGCGCCGAGAGCAGGTCGCCCATGCGGCCGGCGATGTACGCGAGCGGCAGGAAGGCGAGGATGATCGTGGTCGCGTTGGCGATGATGGGCCAGAAGACGCTCTTGGTGCCCTCGATCGCGGCCCGCTCGGGATTCCGTCCGCCCGCGGAGCGCTGGATGATGATGTCGGCGACCACGATCGCGTCGTCGGCGAGCATGCCGACCACGATGAGCAGGCCGAACATCGTGACGAGGTTGAGCGTCACGCCGAGCGCCCACATGGTAAGCGCGGTGCATCCGATCGACACGAAGATGCCCGACATGACCCACCACGCCGCGCGCACGTTCATGAAGAGGATCATGACGATCAGGACGAGCGCGGAGCCCTGCAGCGCGTCGCTCGTGAGGAGGTCGAGGCGCCCCTCGATGATGCGCGCGAGGTCGTTGTGCGCCGCGATCGAGCAGCTGAGCGGCGCGTTCGCGTTCGACTGCTCGCCGAGCGCGTAGCCGCGGCCGCGGTCGGATCCGTTGATAAGTCCGGTGAGGCGGTTCCACACGCTCGCGGGCTCGAGCGCGATCCCCTGCCGCGCCGCGACGTAGCCGCGCACCATCTCGGCGATGCGCACGGCGTCCTCCTCGGGCGTCTTGAAGACGACGAGGCTGACGGCGGGCTTGCCGTTGAAGCGGCGCAGGACCTGCTCGTCGCCGAAGCCCTCGACCACGCGGGCGACGTCGCCGACCGACACGACCTGGCCGGTCGTGGTGGCCTGGAGCGGGATCGCGCGGATCGCGTCGGCGCGCTCGGCGGCGCCAAGCATGCGGACGCCGACGTTGGCGCCGCCCGTGCGCATGGTGCCCGAGGGCACCTCGGCCATCCACGCCTGCACGACGTCGGCGACCTGCGGCAGGCGGAGCCCGTGGCGCGCGAGCGCGGCGCGGTCGACGTCGACGCGGATCTGGTAGGGCCGCGCGCCGGTCATGATCACCGCGCCCATGCCGGGGAGCGTGCGGAGGTCGTCGCCGACGCGCTGCGCCGAGCGCTTGAGCGCCTCCTCGCCCGAGTCGCCGAAGAGCGTGACGATGATCACGGGGAAGTTCGGCTTGAGCTCGGTGACGCGGATGCGCTCCGCGCCGTCGGGCAGGTCCTGGAGCGAGTCGACCGCGATGCGGATGTCGTCGAGGCCCTGCTCGATGTCGGCTCCGTCGGCGAACTCGACGACCACGGCGCCGCCGCCCTCGGCGAGGTTGGCGGAGACCTTCTTGGCGCCGTCGACGTCAATGACCGCGTCCTCGATCTTGCGGGCCATCGACTCCTCGACCTCGGCGGGGCTCGCGCCGGGATAGATGATGGCGATGCGCGCGGCCTCGGGCTCGACCGCGGGGAAGAACTCGCGGCGCATGAGCAGCAGCGCCGCGACGCCCGCGATCACGAGGAACCACATCAGCAGGCTGCCGAAGACGGGACGCTTGACGCCGAAGGTGATGAAGTCCATGGCGTCGGCTCAGTTCTTCGCCGCGTCGGCGGACGGGCTGGTGCTTGGGGATGTGCTCGGGGACGTGCTCGGGGATGTGCCCGCGCCAAGGTCGGCCGTGCTCTCGGCACCCGGGCGGATCGCGGTCACCGGCGCACCTTCGGCGATGCGGCGCGAACCGTCGAGGACGACGAGCGTGCCCTTCGGCAGCGGCTCGGCGAGGACGACCCATTCGGTGTCGGGCAGCGTGGGCGCCGGCGTGCCGCTGAAGGAGAACTCGACGATGACCGACATCCCGCGCACGACGCCGTCGCGCACCGTGAGGAGGCGGCCGCCGCTGACCGCGCGGCGCGGCACCACGGTGCGCGGACCGGACGCGCGCGCGGAGACCTCCGCCTCGACGAACGAGCCCGGCGCGAGCGCGCGCGAACCCTCGCCCTCGGCGAAGACGGTCATGGTGCGGGTGGCGGGGTCATCCTCGGGCGCGATGCGGGTGACGCGCGCCTCGACCGCCTCGGCCCCCGCGCGGTCGGCGCGCAGGACCACGCGGTCGCCGGCCGCGACCGAGGTGCGGGCGCTCGCCGGCAGCAGGATCGGGATCTCCACGCGGGACGGATCGACGACGCGCGCGACGCGGACGCCCGGCGACGCCATCTCGCCGACATCGAGCTCCGCGAACTGCACGACGCCGGCCATCGGGCTCACGATCGTCGAGCGCTCGAGCGAGAGCCGCGCGAGCTCGCGCGACGACTCCTGGCGCGCGCGGTCGGCGACCAGCGCGGCGCGGCGGAGCGGCAGCTTCTCGAGCGCGTCGCGGGCGGCGATCACCGCGCGTTCGGCGAGGATCGCGGCGCCGCGCGCGCGGTCGACCTCGCGGGCGACGGCGGCGTCCTGCGCGGCGGCGGCGCGCACGCGCTCGAGGTCGTCCTTGGCGAGGGTGGCGTCCTCCTCGGCGAGCTCGACGCCGCGGCGCAGCGACGACTCGTCGAGCGCGAGCATGCCGAGCTGGGCGTCGAGGGCCTTGATCGCCTCGTCGGCGATCGCGAGCTGGCGCTGGAAGTCGCTCTCGTCGAGCGAGACGAGCGGCTCGCCCGCGGCCACGGTCGCGCCCTCGCGGTAGTTCGGGTGCAGCTTCGCGACCGGCGCGGAGACGCGCGCCGGCACATCGGCGGACTCATGGGCCCGCGCCTGCCCGAACGCGCGGAAGCGGCGGCCCACCTCGAGCTCGAGCGGCTCGGAGACCAGCAGGCGCAGGCGCCCGGTCGCCGAGGGATCGCTCGCCGGCGGCTGCGCGCGCGTGACATAGAGCCACGAGAAGATGCCGACCCCTGCCGCGATGAACGCGAGGCTCACCACGGCGCGCGCGAGGAGCGGAAGGATGCGGAGTCGGGGCGTGCTCTGGTGGTTGGAGGTCGCGGTCATGAGGAAGGGGGTGAGTATAGGTCCACCACTTGCGGCGGCTTGCGTCTGCTACCTTTCGCCGCATGGCAGACGCACTCACCGACGCGGACATCAAGAAGATCGCGAAGCTCTCGCGCCTGAGCCTGCCGGATTCGCAGGTCGGCGCGGTTCGGACGCAGCTCAGCTCGATTCTGGGGCACATCGCCAAACTGCAGGCCGTGGCGGTCGAGGGCGTCGAGCCGATGGCGCACCCGCTGCGCATCGTGAACCGCCTCGGGGCGGATGAGCCGAAGGCCACCATGCCCGTCGAGGAGCTGCTCAGGAACGCGCCGGCGGTCGAGGACCGCTATCTCGCGGTGCCCAAGGTTCTCGGCGACGGAGGTGGCGCGTGAACCGTCCCCTCGTCGAGATCTGCGGAGATGTCCGCGCGGGCAAGGTCACGGCGCGCAGCCGGGTCGAGGCGTACCTCGCCGAGATCGCGCGTCGCGAGCCCGAGATCCATGCCTTCAACGAGCTGCATGCCGACGCCGCGCGCGCCCAGGCCGACGCCATCGACGCCACGGTGCGGAGCGGCGGCGACCCGGGCCCGCTCGCGGGCGCGGTGATCGCGATCAAGGACAACATCGTGATGCGCGAGGGTCGGACGACCTGCTCGTCGAAGATGCTCGCGAACTACCGCTCGCCGTTCGACGCGACCGTGATCGACCGGCTGCGCGCGGCGGGCGCGGTGTTCATCGGAAAGACCAACCTCGACGAGTTCGCCATGGGCTCGTCGACGGAGAACAGCGCCTTCGGCGTGACCAGGAACCCGCACGACCCGACGCGCGTCGCGGGCGGCAGCTCCGGCGGCAGCGCCGCGGCCGTCGCGGCGGGCTTCTGCGACGCGGCGCTCGGCTCCGACACGGGCGGCTCGATCCGCCAGCCGGCCGCGCTCTGCGGCTGCGTGGGCTTCAAGCCGACCTACGGGCGGGTCTCGCGCTACGGCCTCGTGGCGTTCGGCTCGAGCCTCGACCAGATCGGGCCGTTCGCGCGTTCGGTCGAGGACGCGACGCTCGTGTACGACAGCCTCGTCGGCCGCGATCCGAGCGACTCGACGACCGCCGACGTCGCGCACGAGCCGCTGGCCGCGAAGGTGCGCGAGCCGATGGCGCGGCTGCGCGTGGGCATCCCGCGCGAGTACCGTTCGGGCGCGAATGCGCCGGCGGTGGCCGCGGCGTTCGACCGCGCGATCGCCGCGGCGCGCGCGTTCGGCGCCGAGATCGTCGACATCGACCTCCCGCTCACCGACCTCGGCATCTCGACCTACTACGTGATCGCGCCCGCCGAGGCGTCGAGCAACCTCGCGCGCTTCGACGGCATCCGCTACGGGCACCGCGCCAAGCTCGCGCCGGGCGAGGACCTCGAGGCGCTCTACTCGAAGTCGCGCGCCGAGGGCTTCGGTCCCGAGGTGCAGCGGCGCATCCTGCTCGGCACCTACGTCCTGAGCTCGGGCTACTACGACGCGTACTACAAGCGCGCGCTGCAGGTCCGGCGGCTCATCAAGGAGGAGTTCGACCGCGCCTTCGAGAAGTGCGACGTCATCCTCGGGCCGACCTCGCCGATCCCGGCGTTCCCCATCGGCGGCATGAAGGACCCGCTGTCGATGTACCTGTGCGACGTCTACACGGTGAACACCAACATCGCGGGCATCCCCGGCATCTCGCTGAACGCGGGCTTCGCCGACGAGGGCGGACGGCGGCTTCCGATCGGCATCCAGCTCCAGTCGAAGGCCTTCGACGAGGAGACGCTGCTGCGCGCCGCGGCGATGTTCGAGCGCGCGCTGGGCTGACGGGCGGCACGCGCGGCGGGAGCATGACGCGCCGCGAGAGCGCCACGCGCCGCGAGAGCATCACGCGCCGCGAGAGCACCACGCGCGGCGCTCGCCGCGCGCTTCACCGTCGCCTCACGCCTCCAGCACCCGCTTCGCGGCGTTCGAGAGCGCGTGGGCGGCGAGATCCGCCGGCGTGACCCAGCGGCGGCCGCCTGCGGCGAGCGCGGCGCCGGCGCCACGCACCTTCGCAGCGAACACGACGAACAGCACCGCGCGGTGCGTGGTCATGAAGCGCACCGGTTCGGAGGCGCGCGCGAGCCGGAGGGACGACAGACCCAGCAACTCGGCCGCGGCCTCCGCTCCAAGCGACTCGCCGTCGGCGCTCTCGACCGCGGGCGGCTGCCAGAGTCCGCCCCACAGACCGCCGCGCGGACGCTGCTCGAGCAGGACCGCGCCATCGGTGCGCACGATCCGCGCCGTCACCAGCACCAGCGCACGCCGCGGCGCCTTCCGCTTGGGCGCTGGGATCTCGCCGACCCGCCCGCCTTCGTGCGCCGCGCACATCCCGCGGATGGGACAGGCATGACAACGCGGCGCCGCGGGCGTGCAGACGGTCGCGCCGAACTCCATCAGCGCCTCGTTCGCGACCGCGGGCGCGCGCGCGCCGGCGACGAAGCGCTCGGCCTCCTCCCACGCCCAGGTCGCGACCGCCGGGTCGCTCGCGCTGCCCTCGCGCGCGGCCAGGCGCTGGAAGACGCGGGTGACATTCCCGTCGACGATCGGCGCGCGCGCGCCGAAGGCGATCGAGGCGATGGCCCCCGCGGTATAGCGCCCGACGCCCGGGAGGGCCCGCAGCGCCTCGAGGTCGCTCGGCACCGTCCCGCCGTGGCGTTCGACCACCGCCTTCGCCGCCGCATGGAGCAGACGGGCGCGCCGGTAGTAGCCGAGCCCCTGCCAGGCGGCCAGGACCTCGTCCTCGGGCGCGGCGGCCAGCGCGGCGGCGGTCGGGAACCGCTGCACGAACGGCCCGAACTTCTCCAGAACCCTTGAGACCTGCGTCTGTTGCAGCATCAGCTCGCTGACCAGGGCGTGGTAGCCGCTGCGCTCCCGGCGCCAGGGCAGGTCGCGGGCGGCCCCGGCGAACCATGCGGCCAGCGGGTCGGCGGCGGCGGCGAGGGTGGAGCCCGCGGCGGGCGATGTGCCTCCGGCAGGATTGGCGCCTCCGGCGCGGGCTCGTTTCTCTGTGCGGTTGGTCTTCGCCATCGGGTCGAGTCGGCTCGGGAACGATCGGATCGGTGGAATGGTTCCCCTGCTGCGAACCTTGCGGCATCCGCCGAGGTTCGGTAGCGTACGGATCTTCGGTCGGGCCTTCCGCCCGCCCTCTGGAGTCCACCATGGCTAGCAAGTCGTTCTACACCCTCGATGAGGCCGCCAAGCGCCTCGGCAAGACCGCCT
>JBMOGJ010000023.1:0-34946 GCA_049318425.1 Phycisphaerales bacterium
GCGCCATGAGCCCGACGTTCGGCACGGAGCCCATCGTCTTCGGGTCGAACGCGCCATTCTTCCGGCAGAAGTCGACGACGGCCTGGTAGATCCCCGCGTACGAGCGGTCGGGGATGACCGCCTTCGCGTCCTGCGTCTTGCCCTGCGCGTTCCACATCTTGCCGCCCTCGCGGATCATCGCGGGCATCGACGCATCGACGATGACGTCGCTCGGAACGTGCAGGTTGGTGATGCCCTTGTCGCTGTCGACCATCGCGATCGCGGGGCCGTTCGCGTAGCACGCCTGGATGTCGGCCTCGATCGCGGCGCGCTCGCCGGCGGGAAGCGCCGCGATCTTCGCGACCAGGTCGCCGAAGCCGTTGTTCACGTCGACGCCGAGCTTGGCGAGGGTCGCGCCGTGCTTCTCGAACACCGGCTTGAAGAACGCCTTCACCGCGTGGCCGAAGATGATCGGGTCGGAGACCTTCATCATCGTGGCCTTCATGTGCAGCGAGAAGAGCACGCCCATCGCCTTCGCGTCGGCCACCTGCGCCTCGAAGAACGCGACCAGCGCCTTCCGCGAGAGGAACGTGCCGTCGAGGATCTCGCCGGCGGAGAGCTTGAGGCCGTCCTTCAGCACCGTGGTCGCGCCGTCGGCGCCGACGAACTCGATCCGCGCGGTGGTCGCCGCGGGGATGGTCACCGAGCGCTCGTTGCCGAAGAAGTCGCCCGACGCCATGTGGGCGACGTGCGCCTTCGAATCCGGCGCCCAGGCGCCCATCTTGTGCGGGTTCGCGCGGGCGTAGTCCTTCACGCTCTTGGTCGAGCGGCGGTCGGAGTTGCCCTCGCGGATGACGGGGTTCACCGCGCTGCCCATGACCTTCGCGTAGCGGGCGCGGGCGTCCTTCTCGGCATCGGTCTTCGGCTCGTCGGCGTAGTCGGGCAGGTCGTAGCCCTGCGACTGGAGCTCCTTGATCGCCGCCTTCATCTGCGGGACGGACGCCGAGATGTTCGGCAGCTTGATGATGTTCGCCTCGGGCTTCAGGCAGAGCTGGCCGAGCTCGGCGAGGTGGTCGCCGATCCGCTGCGCCGGCGTGAGGCGCTCGGGGAACGCCGCGATGATGCGTCCCGAGAGCGAGATGTCGCGCGTCTCGACCACGATCCCCGCCGGCTTCGCGAACATCTGGATGAGCGGGAGGAACGAGTAGGTCGCCAGCATCGGCGCCTCGTCGGTGTGCGTGTAGATGATCGTCGGGTTGGCGGACATCGTTCGTACCTCTGGATGATGGTGGAGAGCCCGCCGAAGCGGGCGCGGCAGTGTACGAAATCGCGTCGCGCGCGGCCGCGCGGGGAATCCCCCGGCCGGCCCGCGCCGCCCCCCTGCGCACGCCCCCGTTCGGGCGCGCGGGCCGTCCCCCGCTCCATCCCCCGCTCCATCCATCGCGCCGTCCATCGCGCCATCCGACGCGCCGTCCGACGCGCGGCCTACACTCGCCGCCCACGGCCACCGAGGCCGCACGCGACCAGCCCAGCAGGACCCCCATGCCGACCACCCTCCCCGACGCCATCGAGCACGCGATCGCCTCCTACGAATCCGGTCCCGCGAAGATCCGCGCCGCCTGCGCGGGCCTCACGCGCGAGCAGCTGAACACCCGCATCGGTCCCGGCACCTGGAGCGTCCAGGAGGTGATGGTGCACCTCCTCGACAGCGACCTCGCGTCGACGCACCGCAAGCGCCGCATCGTCGCCGAGGAGAACCCGCTGCTCATCGCCTACGACGAGGACCGCTTCATCGCGCGCATCCCCGCGGCCAAGGCCGACATCGCCGAGATCCTCGACCTCTTCGAGGCGAACCGCCGCTTCACCGCGCGCTGGCTGCGCTCGCTCGCCGCCGAGGACTTCGCCCGCACCGGCGTGCACACGCAGCGCGGCAAGGTCACGCTGGAGCAGATCGTGGGGATCTACGCGAACCACGTCGACCATCACCTGAAGTTCGTCGACGGCAAGCGCGCCGCGCTCGGCGTGCGCTGAGCGCGCGGAGTGGTTGCGCTTCGCGCGCGGCGTGATTGCGCTGCGCGCGCGGCGTGGTGTCGCTGCGCGCGCCGCGTGGTTGCGCGACGCGCGCGGCGAGCACGTCACCCCGCGGCCTCGATCGCGCGGATCACGTCCTCGGCGACCTGCGCCTTCGTCCGCTCGGTCGACGGTTCGTTGCGCCGCGCGTCGTCCTCGGCCCACGAGCGCCGGAGTTCGCGCAGCTCGGGCAGCACGCGCCGCGCCTCGGCGCCGTACCTCTCCAGGAGCGGCAGGATCTCGCGGGTCCGGCTGCCCCAGCCGTTCTGCGTGCGCGCGTACTCGATGAACACCGGCAGGCCCTCGACGATGCGCCGCTCGGCCATGTAGCGCAGCGCCTCGACGCGGATCTCCTGCGCGAACATCTCGCCGCTCGGCGGCGTGGTGCCCGCCGCGGCGACGATCGACGGCAGCATCGCGCGCAGCTCGTCGTCGCCGAGCGTCCGGAACACCGAACGGACCGAGACCGTCCCGAGCCCATCGTCGCACGCGAGCATGCGCGCGATCACGGGCAGCGCGAGCGAGCGGTCGACGCCCTCGAGCGAACCCGCGACCAGTCCGGGACGCGGCGGGACCTGGTCGACGAAGTCTGCGCGGAACAGCGCGAACGACAGGTACTTCGCCTCGATGCCGCGCGGATCGCGCGGATCCTCGCGCGCCGCCATGCGGAGCATCTCGGGCACCGCCTTCATCGCGGGCCGGCCGATCTGGCTGAGCGCGAACGCGGCGCGGATGCGCAGCCACATGTCGTCCGCCGAGAGCTGCGCGATCAGCGCATCGACGGCGGGCGCGGCGCGCTCCTCGAGATGCTCGAGCGCGACGCAGGCGCCGAGCTTCGCATGGAGGTTCTTCTCGCGGCTCGTCTCGAGATCCTTCTCGCGGCGATCGGATCCGAGCATCGCGATCAGCGCGCGCACGAGCGCGTCGTCCGCGTCCGAGGACTGCTTCCGCGCTCCCAGCGCCCGCGCCGCGCGCACGCGCACGCTCGGCGACCAGTCGGAGAGCGCCGCGACCAGCCCCTGCTCGTCCATGTCGGCGAAGCGGGCGTCCCGACGCCCGAGCGGGAACCCGCGGCCGCTCGCGAGCACGCGCGCGAGTTCGTCGACGCGCAGCGCGTCCGAGTCGTCCATGCCGCGCCCGGTGATCATGAGCCGGCGCAGCGGCAGCGCGTGGTGCAGCACGAAGATGCCCGTCATGTCCCAGCCGTAGTTGTCGCGGCTGTTGGTGAAGAAGCCGCCGTCCCAGCGGCGCGCGAGGTCGAGGAACCAGCGCTGCTCGCCGAGGAACGCCGCCGCCGCCGCAGGACCGGCGCGGTTCGCCCCAAGCGCACCCCAGAGCAACCCGAGGAAGTTGCCGGTGTGACCGAGCTCCTTCTCGCCGTAGGCGGCCGTCGCCATGCGGGAGAAGAAGCGCGCGCCGCGCTCGTCGCCCATCAGGTCGAAGGCGACGGCGGCCGCGGCGCTCTTGCCGTTGTCGTCGTGCAGCCAGTACGGAGGATGGTCGCCGTACGGCACCGAGCCCTTGCCCACGTAGAAGCCGAAGAATTCGTGGGAGCGTGCGATCGCCGCCCGCACCGCCGGATCGTCGACGCCGCACTTCTCGGCGAGGATGAGCGAGATCCAGCAGACGAGGCCGCACTGGTTGATCGCCCCGTAGCCGCCCAGCGTCCCGTTGTTGCCCTCGACCCGGAAGCCGTGGCCCCAGGTGCCGACCTCGCTCTGGCCGATCGCGATCTTGTGCGCGTACTCGCGGATCGCGGGGAGCACCTCGGCGTCGCGGGTCGCGAGGAAGTACTCGGTGAGGAAGAGCTGCGCGTAGCCCCAGGTCCATGCGTAGAGACCCTCGCGCAGCACGAGGTCGAGGTCCTTCGGCCCGACGCGCCGCGCGTAGTCGCGCACCAGCGCGTCGTACTGCGGATCACCCGCCGCCAGCAGCGCGAGCGCGTTGACGGAGTTCAGCAGGTCGGGGTCCCAGTTGCCGCCGCGCACCGGCGCGTCGATGCCGCCGCCCGGGAAGCCGCGGCGCGCGATGGCCGCGCAGCCCGCCTGCAGGATCGCGCGCGACTTCCCGCAATCCCACGGCGCGGTCGCCGCGTACGCGGGCATCGGCGCGAGCGGGACCGACAGCTCCAGCGTCTCACCGGCGCGCCACACGAGGAGCGCGAGCCGCGCGGCGCGCGCCGGGTCGCCCGCGGGTGACGACTCCGCGTCGGCGATCGCCTCCGCGAGCGCACGGCGCGCGTCGGTGTCGAACGGCACCCCGCCCGAGCCCACGATCACATCGCCTGGCCGGAGCACGCCGTACGCCGGAGAGCCCTCGGCGACGGCACCGATCAGGATCTGCCGCGCCTCCGAGGTGTCGAAGTCGCGCGCGAAGATCCAGCCCGAGGCGCCGGTCGCACCGAGGTTCCAGTCGGGAACGCCGTTCTTCGTGCCGCCGCGCGTCAGGTCGGGCGGCGAAGCGTCGTCGGCGGCGCGCGCCGGGCGGACCGCTGCGATCGCCGGTAACGGAGACGCAGATCGAGCCGCGAACGACGACGAGGCGACCACCGGCGTGCCCGTCGGCGCGGCGCTTGCCGCCCCTGCCAAGACCACCAGCGACACCGCACCGATTCGCGCGGCCAGCGACCAGCGACGCACCACGCACCAGGAGCTCGACATTGGCTGCACCTCTCTCGGATTCACGTGTTCGGATGCACGTGCTCGGATGCACGTGCTCGGATGACAGTGCTCGGATGACAGTGCTCGGATTCGCATGGACCGTCCACCGAAGCCGCGCGGCGGCGTCAGCGCTTCGTGCGCCGCCCGTCGTCGATCCGCACCGTCACCTTGCGGCCACGCAGCGTCGCGCCGCGCAGCGCCTCGACGACCTGCCCCGCGTCCGACGCGGGCAGCTCGACGAGCGTGAAGCGGTCGCCGATCTCGACATCGCCGATGCCGCGCGGGTTCACGTTCGCCTCGTTCGCGATCGCGCCGACGATGTCGGCCGGGCGCATGCCGAGGTTGCGGCCGGCGCCGATGTAGACGCGCACCATGTCGCGCGCGTCGAACTCCCGGCCGCGGGGCGCACGCTGCTGCGGCGGCCGGGGCGGGAATCCCTGTCCGTACGGGTTCGAGGCGCCGGCATCGCCGCCGCGCTCGCCGTCCTCGCGCGGAGCGTCCCCGCGCCGCTGGACGCGCGGACCTTCGTCGGCCCGCTCAGCCTGCCAGTCGCGCGCGCCCGCGCCGCCGTGTCCGACGCCACCACCGGGCCCACCACCGGAGCCACCCTGCTGCTGCGTCTCCCAGAAGGGACGCGCGCGCGGCGCACCGCCGCGACCAAACGCGCCGCCGCCGCCACCGCGCGGACCGAAGTCGCGGCCGCCACCGCCACCCTCGCCGAACCCGCGCTGCGGCGCGCGGTCGGGCCGCGAGAAGCTGTCGTAGGTCGGGATGTGGACGTCGTCCTCCGCCGCCGCGGCGCCCGCGAGCGCCTCGTGCGCGAGCTTCACCGCGGCCGCGGCGACATCCATGAGGTCGTACTCGCCCGCGAGCGACTCGACCACGGTGCGGAAGCCGTCGAGCTCGCCCGCGATCACCGTCTCGCGGAGGGTGCCCTTCGTGAGATCGAGCCGCCGCGCCTTCACGTCGTGCGGCGTGGGCACGGTCGCGATCTCGATCTTCTGCTTGGTGATCCACTCGATGTTGCGCACGAGGCGGTGCTCGCGCGGCTCCGCGAGCGTGATGGCCACGCCCTCGCGCCCCGCGCGGCCGGTGCGGCCGATGCGGTGCACGTACGACTCGGGCGACGACGGCACGTCGAAGTTCACCACGTGCGAGATGTGCTCGATGTCGATGCCGCGCGCGGCGACATCGGTCGCGACCAGGAGGTCGACGGTCGCGGCGCGCGCCTTGCGCATCACGCGGTCGCGCTCGCTCTGCGACATGCCGCCGTGGAGCGCCTCGACGCTGTAGCCGCGGCCGACGAGCCGCTCGGCGAGCTCGTCGACCTCGAGGCGCGTGCGGCAGAAGATGATGGCGAGCGTCGGGCTCTCGAGGTCGAGCACGCGGCCGAGCGCGGCGATCTTGTGGGCGCGCGGCACCACGTACGCGGTCTGCCGCACCTTGGGCATCGAGCCCTTCTGGGCGGTGTCGCGCGGGATGAGCACGCGCACCGGCTCCTTCAGGTGCCGCTCGGCGATGCCCGCGATGCGCGGCGGCAGCGTGGCGGAGAAGAGCGCGGTCTGGCGCGTCTCGGGCGCGGCCTCGAGGATGAGCTCGAGGTCCTCCGCGAAGCCCATGTCGAGCATCTCGTCGGCCTCGTCGAGCACGACCGAGACCAGCCCGCTGAGGTCGATGGTGCCGCGGCGCATGTGGTCGAGCACGCGGCCCGGGGTCGCGATCACGACATGCGCGCCGCGCTTGAGCGCCATGATCTGGCGGTGGAAGTCCTGCCCGCCGTAGATCGGCGCCACCGAGATGCCGAGCCCGCGGCCGTAGCGGTGGAACGCCTCCGACACCTGGACGGCGAGCTCGCGGGTGGGAACAAGCACCAGGACGAGCGGCTGCCCGGGCGCGGGCTTCATCGTGCTCACGCGCTGGAGCAGCGGCAGCGCGAAGGCGGCGGTCTTGCCGGTGCCGGTCGCGGCCTGTCCGAGGAGATCCTTGCCCTCGAGGAGCGGCGGCGCGGCGGCCTTCTGGATGGGGGTGGGCTCTTCGTAGCCCAGGGTCGTCAGCTCGGCGAGCAGTTCGGGGCCGAAGCCGAGTTCCGCAAAGGTGTCCTTCATCCGCGCACGGTACCCGATCGCGGCCTGCAGGGCGCGTGAGACACGACGCGCGGCGCCGATGGTTCGTGGCTCATCGCTGATGGCGCGTGGTCTATGGCGCATGGTCGATGGCGATGGCGCAAGGTTCTCGGCGCATCCGTCGCGGCACGCGCGCGCCTGCTCGCCTCCGCGTGGTGGCTCGTCTACATTTGCGGACTCGGACGCGCGCCGGAACTCCTCCTCGACGCGCCCGGCACGGCACTCTCCCCGACACGCTTCCCATGCCCACGCTCTTCACCCCGCTCCAGCTCGGTTCGCTCGAGATCCCCAACCGCATCCTGATGGCGCCGCTCACCCGCTGCCGCGCCGAGGCGGGCGATGTGCCGGGCGAGCTCATCGCCACCCATTACGCGCAGCGCGCGAGCGCCGGACTCCTCATCGCCGAGGCCACCATGGCGATCGCGGGGAACTGCGCGTTCCTCGGCGCGCCCGGCGTCCACTCCGAGGCGCAGGTCGCGGGCTGGCGCAAGGTCACCGACGCGGTGCACGCGCGCGGCGGACGCATCTACCTCCAGGTCTGGCACGGCGGACGCGCGTGCCACTCGCTGCTCAACGGCGGCCGGCAGCCGGTCGCGCCGAGCGCGATCGCGATCACCGGCAGCGAGATCTACACCGCCGAGGGCATGAAGCCCTACGAGACCCCGCGCGCGCTCGCCGACGACGAGATCCCCGGCATCGTCGCGGGCTTCCGCGCGGCCTTCGAGAACGCGCGCCGCGCCGGCTTCGACGGCGTCGAGGTGCACGGCGCCAACGGCTACCTGCTCGACCAGTTCCTGCGCGACGGCAGCAACCAGCGCAGCGGCCCGTACGGCGGCTCGATCGCCAACCGCGCGCGGCTCATGCTCGAGGTCGTCGACGCCGCGGTGGCGGTGCTCGGCGCGGGCCGCGTCGGCCTCCGCATCTCGCCGCTCAACAGCTACAACAGCATGCAGGACAGCGATCCGGCGGCGCTCACCGAGTACCTCGCGGGTGCGCTCAACGGGCGCGGGCTCGGCTACCTCCACGTCATGCGCGCCGACTTCTACGGCAAGCAGCACGGCGATGTGCTCGGCGTCGCGCGCCGCGCGTTCAAGGGCGCGATCGTCGCGAACATGGGCTACACCCCCGACGAGGCCGAGCAGGCGGTCGCCTCGGGCGCGGTCGATGCGGTCGCGTTCGGCACGACCTTCCTCGCGAATCCCGACCTGCCCGCCCGCATCAAGGCGAAGGCCCCGCTCAACGCCCCCGATCCCTCGACCTTCTACTCGCCGGGTGCGAAGGGCTACACCGACTACCCCGCGATGGCCTGACCGCGCGTCGAGGGGTCACCGAGCACAGGAGAGGCACGCATGGAACCGGCGAGCACCGCGCGCGTGGCCATCACGGGCATCCACCATGTGACCGCGTTCGCCGGCGAGGCCGCGCGGCATCGGCGCTTCTACACCGATGCCCTCGGCCTCGACCTCGTCAAGCGCACGGTGAACTTCGATGCGCCGACGATGTGGCACCTCTACTACGGGCTCGCGGGCGGCGCGCCGGGGACGCTGCTGACGCACTTCCCCGGCGCAGACGGGGACGGTGCGGACGCGCCCCCACGCACACGTCTCGCTGGGCGCGAGATCGGGCTCGTCACCATGGCGGTCGCGCCGGGCACGCTCGGCGCGGTGCGCGATCGCCTCGCGTCGCGCGGGGTCGCGGCGACGACCACGACCGCGTTCGGGCGCGAAGGCCTGATGCTCGTCGACCCCGACGGCATGGCGCTGCGCATCGAGGAGCACGCACGGCGACAGCAGCCGGACGCCGCGGCCGAGGTCGCGCGCGTGGCGCTGCATGTACCCGACGCGCGCGAGACGAGCGCGTTCCTCGAGTCCGTGTTCGGCTTCCGCGAGACCGCGCGGGAGGACCGCGTGCTCCGCCTCGCCCTCATTGAAGGTGACGGTGAAGGCGACGGTGAAGGCGGCGGTGAAGGCCACGGCGACGGCGGCAGCGGCCGCGAGATCGATGTCGTGCATGCGCCCGAGCTGCGGCCCGCGCAGATCGCCGCCGGCAGCGTGCATCACGTCGCCTGGCGCGTGCCCGACGACGCCGCGCAGGATGCGGCGCGACGCGCGCTCCTCGCCGCGGGCGTCGCGGTGACCGAGGTGCGCGACCGCCAGTACTTCCGCTCGATCTACTTCCGCATCCCGGGCGGCGTGCTGTTCGAGATCGCGACCGACGGACCCGGTTTCGCGGTCGACGAACCGGCGGGTGCGCTGGGACGCGCGCTCAGGCTGCCGCCGCAGTACGAGCCACGTCGCGCCGACATCGCCGCGCGGCTGCCGTCGCTCGGCGACGAGTGACCGCCGCTACGCGCCCCACGCCGCGAGGAACGCCGCGAGATCGGCACCCCCCACCACGCCGTTGCCGTCGAGGTCGGCGGCACCGCCGGCCTCGCCCCACGACGCGAGCAGGAATGCGAGGTCGGCCGCGTCGACATAGCCGTCGCGGTTGAAGTCCGCGGGACCGCCGGGCGGGCACTCGTCGCTGAATCCGTCGCCATCGGCGTCGGCGCAGGTGGTTCCCGCGCCCTGCCACGGCAGGCCGTGCTGCAGGACCTCGAAGTCGGGCTCCATGCGGCAACCGCCCTGCTGGCACGATGCGCCCCAGGTGCGCACGCAGTCGGCCCAGTGGCCGGCGCTGCACGCAGGGTCCTCGATGGAAAGCGCACGCACGAGCTCCCCGACGAAGGCCTCGCCGAGCATCGACTGCGCGTAGGGAAGGAAGTGGACGATATCGGCGAGATATCGGCGGGAGCGTCCCCAACCGTACTCCTCTTCGGTCACGCGCCGGAGATTGAGCGCCAAGACCCGAGCGTCGGTCAGCGCAATCTCGTGGGCGATGACTGGCATCGCGTTGATGACCGCGTCGATCGCCGGACCGTTGTTGCACTGGATCTCGGTGGCGATGATCACCGGAAACGTCGGATCGCCAAGCTCTGTCCGAATCCACGCGATGGTCTTGAGTAGCAGCGCACGCCACTCCGCGAGACCCGCGGCGCCAGGAGGCAGATTCCCTGAGTCATTGGTTCCGTAGTGCAGCACTGCGATGCTCGGACCGAGCGCGCGCAGCACCGGGCCGCTCGCGCCGTGCTCGGCGGTCAAGTGGGGCAGCCGCATACCGCCGCGGGCGAACGACTGCAGCACCACACCGCGATGCGCGCCCACGCTGCGGAAGCGCACTCCGACGACATCGGCCCCGGTCTTCGGCGACACACCCTCGAGCGCGAGCTGGACATGGCGCAGACCGTTGAACGCGAGCGCGGGCGTCGTCCACCAGCGCAGCGGCGCGGCGCGCCCCGAACCTCCTCCGCCGCCGCCACCCTTCGGGTCGGCGACGAACACACCCGTCTGCACCACCGGCGCCGCATCCTCGGGCACATCGCCCGCGGTCGGCGCGTTGCTCCAGCGCAGGCCGATCGACGCGGGCGGAATCGCCGCGAGCACCTCGGCCACGAACGGTCCGGTCCGGTCGAACCACGCGCCACCCTCGAGCGCGTCGGACGAGCAGTACGACGCGTCATGCAGGAACACCGTGCGCGAGGCGCCGCCGGCACGGAGCGCCTGTGCCGTCACGGCGGGCGGCACCGCGTCGGCCGCGATCGCCGACGGTCCCGCCGCAGGGCTCTCGCGCATGGTGGCGAGCCAGAGGGGCGGGTCGACCGCCGTGTGGTTGGTGAAGAGCTGCGACTCGCCGGCGGGCCCGAAGACCTTCGCGAAGCGCGCGTTGAGCGCCGCGATGTAGTGCTGCCCCCAGCCCCAGGGCGCGGTCTCCTGCGAGTCGCCGAACATCGCGATCCGCACCATGCCGGTGCGCGCGGCCTCGAGCCGTCCGCGGAAGAACGCCGGATCGACCGCGGTCACGCGCGGTACGTCGGCATACCCGGCGTCGCCGGCATGCGCGGTCCCGTGCATCCAGAGCGGCATCGAAAGTGACGCCCACAGCGTCGCGCCCGCAAGGCACGCGACCGCAGGACATGTGGCGAGAACGCTCCGCATGGGCAGAGCCTACACCACGCGCACCACCGCACAAGCGGCGACGGCGCGGGCGGGCGGAAATCCGCCGTCGCCCGCGCTGCGCCGCGTGGAGGGAGGTCGCACGGGTCGCACAGATCCTGCAATCGGACCCTGCAACCGACCCGGCAATCGAACCTGGGCCCCGCGGACCTCCCGTCATCCCGCTCCCTACTCCGCCTCGCGCCGCGCCGCCCGTCCGCCGATGCGGACCCGCGCGGCGCCGCCGCGGGCGATCACTTCCCGCCCGGCTCGCCCGCGCTGGCGCCCGTCGCGATGCCGGACTCCTTCGCCGCCACGCCGCCGCACTGGTGCGAGAGCGTCACGAGGAACTCGCGCGCGAGGATCATGCGCCCGACGCGGTTGAGCTGCGCGCCGTCCTCGGTGTACTCGGCGGCGAGCGCCTGCACGCGCTTGCCGTTCACCTCGACGGTCGCCTCGCTGCCGTCCGGGCGGCGCGACTCGACGGCCGCGATGTCGAAGACCTGCTCCGCGGGGAAGCGCCGGCGGATCTCCTCGTTGTAGCGCGCGCGCACCGCGTTCGACGCGTTGCTGCCGGCGCCGACGAGGCGCTTCATGCGGCCGCGGGTGCCCGGCTCCTCGGCCTTGAGCGGCACGGTGCAGTGGATGAAGCGGATGTTCGGGCGCTCGCGGCGGATCTCGTCGACCGCCTTCTGGTAGCGCGCGGCGAGCGCGGCCGCATCGGTGTTGCGTCCGATGTCGCCGAAGCAGAGCTTCAGCACCGCGATGTCGATCTTCGAACCCTCGTCGCTGCGCAGGAAGCGCGCGAACTCGTCGATCTTCTTCTCGGGATCGCCGCGGCGGCCCGCGATGCCCTCGACGATCGCCGGCGCGTCGAACGCCGACTGCGCGGCCGCGTCGGTCTTGTCGGGTTCTGCGTAGGCGATGACCGACATGCGCGACTCGGGCTTGAGCCGCATGACCTCGTGCAGTCCCGCGATCATGTCGCTGCCGACGGCCTGGTGCGCGAAGTAGATCCGCCGCGTGCGGAGCTCCGACCAGCAGCCGAGGTCGATCCCAGCGACCTGCGACAGATCGAGCACCGGCTCGAGCGTGTCGTGATGCGCGGGCGGCGTGGCCTGACCGACCGCGGGCGTCTCGACGCCCTGCGTCGACTTGGTGTCGACGGGCTTCGAACCGGGAAGCGTCGGCTTCGCGGTCTCCTTCACGGTGTCCTTCGCGGGCGGCGTCGCGGGCTTCGTCGCGGGCGGCTCGCCCATCCCCATCCCGCTGAGCCCGTAGGCGCAGCCGAACACGGTGGCGAACACCGCGGCGTACATGGCGCGCTTGATCTCGTGATGCATGTCTTGCTCCTGTTCCGTCCTGCTGCGTATGCGTGCGCCGCGCGCGATGCACGGTGCTCGACCGATGCTAGAAGGCGCGCGCGCCGTATCCAGCGGCGCGCGCGCCTGCGCGTCGACTCCGATGCGATCGGTCACGCGTCCGCACGGAATACTCCGCGGGGATGCGCGCCGGCCCCGGCGGGACGGTTGCCGCGGCGTGCCACCATCGCACGCCGCCGAAACCGTGATCCGCGCGGGCCGCCGGCCGCTCCGCCTCAGGCCTGCGCCAGCCCCTCGCGGATCGCGAAGCGCATGAGCTCTGCGCGCGTGAACACGCGCAGCTTCTTCATGATGCGCTCCTGGTGTCCGTCGATGGTCTTCGGGCTGCGGGCGAGCTCCTCGCCGATCTCGCCGCGCGAGAGCCCCTTGCCGATCAGCCGCAGCACCTCGAGCTCGCGCTGGGTGAGCGAGTCGAGCAGCGTGTTCGGAGGCCCGGCCGGCACCGACTTCGACGACGCGGTGCCGTTGCCGCGCGCGGCGGTCTTCTTGGGCGGCTGGCAGCGTGCGCGCACCTTGCTGCCCATCACGAAGGTGCCTTCGGCGCAGCGCGCGACGCGCTTGAGCCCGTCGACGATCTCCTCGAGCTCGTCGCCCTTGGCGAAGTAGCCCGACGCGCCGCAGCGGTAGGCCGACGCGAGGAAGCCGTCGCGGATGTGCGCGCTCAGGAAGACGAACCGCGTCGCCGGATGCAGGTGCCGCATGCGGTCGGCGACCTCGAACACATCGGGTCCGGGCATCTCGATGTCGAGCACGACCACATCGGGGCGGTGCTCGGCGACCGCGTCCAGCAGTTCCTCGGCCGAGCTGAGCGACGCGACGCAGCGCACCTGTCCGTCGACGGCGAACTGCGCGCGCAGGCCCTCGATGAGCACCGAATGGTCGTCGACGCAGATCACGCGGACGGTCGCGCGCTGCGCCTCCCGCTGCTGCGGCTGTCCGATCGGCGTGTCGTTGGTGCGGCGCCGGGCGAGTTCGCGCGGCGGCGCGAAGGTCTCCACCGAGGTCGCGGTGGAATCGGGTGCGGTCATGTCAGCCATGTTGGATCTCCTTCTGCTGGAATGCGATGGCGCTCTCGAGCCCTTGCTCGAGCGCCGAAATGTCATGAACGTCCTCGATCACGGTCACGCCGAGCTCGGCGAAGCGGCGCATCTCGGCCGCGGTCGGCCTGCCGAGCACGACGAGCCGTTCCGGCGGATGGATCTTGGCCCAGTGCCGCGCGCCGCACGACACCACGCGGCCGGCGTCGACGACGAGCAGGTCGACATCGTCGAGCGTCGCGTCGCCGTCCATGTAGACGCCGCGCGACTCGAGGTACCCGCGCACCACGGCGGCGAGCCGCCCGTCCTCCACCTGCAGGCCCGCGACGATCGACGGCGACGCAGGCAGCTCCTTCATCACGGGAAACCGCATGCGGATGGTGGCGCCGAGCCCTGGGCGCGACTGGATCTCGACGCTGCCGCCGGCGCGCTCGGCGACGCGGCGCACGAGCGGCAGGCCGAGCCCGGTGCCCAGCCCGCGGATCTTGGTGGTGAAGAACATGTCGAACGCGCGGCGGCGCGTGCTCTCGTCCATGCCTGTCCCGTTGTCCATCACCTCGAGCGTCACGCACTCGCCCGCGGCGTCGATCCCGGCGCGGATGACCACCTTGCAGAGCTCGCGCGCGCGGTCCTTCGGCATGGCCTCGCCCGCGTTCACCAGGAGGTTGAGCATCGCGCGGGTCAGCGCGTGGGGCGGCACCGCGACGGGCGGGAGGCCCGACGGGATGATCGCCTCGAGGTCGGCCTTGCGGTGCAGCGCCTTCATCAGCAGCGGGCCGCACTGCGCCCACCACTCGCGGAGCTCGGTGTTCTGGATGCCCTCGCCCTCGCCGTCGGGGTCGAGCGCGAGCGAGTGCAGCGAGTCGGCGAGGTGCTGGAGGTAGGCGACGCTGCCGCGGATCTGCGCGATGTGCTCTTCGCGCCGCTCGGGTTGCATCCGCTCGGCGCCCGCGGCCAGCGCATTCAGGTGCGCGCGGATCGGGAAGAGCACGTTGTTCATGTCGTGCCCGAGGCCGGCCGCGAGCGCGCCGATCACGGCGAGCCGGTCGGTCTCGCGCATGCGCGCCTCGGCCGCCTTGCGCGCGGTGACGTCGCGCATGATGCCGGTGAAGCCAAGCCCGCCCTCGATGGCGTTCACCGCGAGGTCGAGGGTGAGCGACGAACCGTCCTTGCGCCGTCCCTCCACCTCGTGGGTGGCGCTCGTCATGCGCCCCGGGCCGCCCGCCGCGACCCTCGCGAGCCCCCACCGGGCCGCATCGCGGTCGGGCTCGTGCATGAGCATCATGACGTTCTGCCCGATGAGCTCCGAAGGCCCGTAGCCGAACATCCGCTCGGTCGCGCGGTTCATCGACAGGATCCGCCCCTCGCGGTCGATGCTCACCACGGAGTCGTAGGCACCATCGAGCACCGCGCGGAGCCGCGCCTCGCCCTGCTCGGCATCGCGCAGCACCCGGAGGTGCTCGAGCACCGTGATCATCCGGTTCGCGACCAGCCGCACCACGCGCGCCGAGAATTCCGACAGCAGCTGCCGTCGCGGCAGCAGCAGCGTGACCACGCCGTTCCACAGGCACTTCTCGCAGCCGAACTCGATGGTGTCGATGGCGACCACGCCGAGGTCCTCGAGCGTCGAGGCCAGAAACGTCCCGCCGAACCGTGGATGGGTGGCGATGCACTCGACGTGATGGCGCGGCGCCGCGGGAAGCCCGCCCGCCTGCACGGTGACGCCCAGTTCGAGGGCGAGCTCCTCGCTCACGCCCAGCAGCCGCGCGTGGCGCAGGACGCCCGACGGCGTCCCGGGATCGCGCTCGATGAGCAACGCGGCTCCACGCGCGGTGCACACGTCGCGTACCAGCTCGACGAAGCCGCCGAGCATGGCGTCGACGTCGCCGCTCCGCAGCAGCTCGTCGAATTGCTCGACACGCTCGGCGATGCCGGCGCTGTCCCGCGTGTACTTCAGCTCGGACAGACCATCTCCACCGATGGCACCCACCACTGGGCTTCCCGGAAGATCCATGCGCTGTTCCCTTCTTGCGGCAAGACGAATTCCCGCGGCATCGAAACGCTAACCGAACGCGCGCCGATGCCAAGAGCGAATGGCTAGGGACTCTTCCCCGATAGACGAATTCGCAATCGAGCAGTCCTCCGCGTGGCATATGCGCTTGTCAACGCCACGATGTGCGCTTCCCACCAGTGCCGAAAGGAGCACGGACATGCGCGCGATCGTGAGACCTCTCTCCAACCCGCAGGTGTGCATCGATGTCACCGAGTGCCTTCTCGACGCGCTGGCCGCCGAGATATCGCACATCTCCGGCGGCAACGCCGTGCTCGACCGACTCGAGGCCGAGGCACGACTCGACCAGCTGCTCGGGACCGCCTGGCGCGGCCTGACCCTCCCCGTTTCCATTCATATTTCGAAGGAGAATTCGAATGCCGAACCAGAAGCCACCGACCACCGCGCTGATCGCCGCCTGCGACAACCGCAGCGCCAGGCTGTTTGAGACAGGCATCGCGCCGGGTGGCCAGGTGCACGCGACCGAAGTCGCCTCGCTTTCAAACGCGTGGGAGGACTTTCACGAGCACGGCCGCCCGTCGCGCCTCGGCATGGGGCCGAGCGCCAACGCCGCGCAACACTTCGCCGACGAGCATCGCGAACCCGAGGAGCTCGCGCGCCGCTTCGCGCGGGAGGTGGTCGCGTGGATCGCCCGCAAGGGTGCCGAGCTTCCTGGAACGCCATTCCACGTGTTCGTGGCGCCGCGTTTCCTCGGCCACCTGCGGGAGGAGATCGCGCGCTCCGGGCAGCCGCTGGCCGCGGAGCTCGTGCGCGGCGAACTGTCGGGACTGCGCGCGCACGAGATCGCGGAGCATCCGCGCGTGCAGTCGCTGGTGCCTGGCGCCCGGGCGGAGGCACCTGCGGCGCGCGCATGAGGCGGGCGCGTGAGGCGGGCGCGGGGATTTGCACACGGAGCAGCGCGATGGATTGCGCGCGGGATTGCGCTCGGGATTGCGCGAGATGTCGCACGAGCGATTGCACGAGAACCTGCACGAAGAGTCGCATGAGGGCTATCACATGGCATCGATCAAGGAACTGCGGGAACACATGGTGGAGCACCAGCTCAAGGGGCGCGGGATCAAGGACGCCCGCGTCCTCGCGGCGATGGGCGAGGTGCCGCGCGAGCGGTTCGTGCCGTCGCGCCACCACGACCTGTCCTACGACGACTCGCCCCTGCCCATCGAGGAGGGGCAGACCATCTCGCAGCCGTACATCGTGGCGCTCATGCTCGAGGCCGCCGAGATCGGCGCCAACGACCGCGTGCTCGAGGTCGGGGTCGGGTCCGGCTACGTGACCGCGCTGATCTCGCGGCTGGCGAAGGAGGTCTCCGGCATCGAGTGGCACGAGGCGCTCGCCTCGCTCGCGAAGGCGCGTCTCGAGGCGCTCGAATGCGCCAACGCGCGCGTCATGCGCGGCGACGGCACGCTCGGCTGGCCAGACCGCGCGCCGTTCAACGCCATCGTGGTCTCGGCGGGCGGACCGGATGTGCCCGCCCCGCTGCTCGCGCAGCTCGCGATCGGCGGACGGCTGGTGATCCCCGTCGGCACCGAGCCGCGGCTGCAGGAGCTCATGGTGATCACCCGCACCGGCGACCACGCCTACGACCGGCGCTCGCTCGGCAGCGTGCAGTTCGTGCCGCTCGTGGGCAGCGAGGGCTGGTCGCTCGACCACGCGCACCTCGAGCCGCACCGCGCGCGCCGCCCGATCCGCATCGGCGCGCGCGAGGAGCGGCGGCTCGAGCAGCTCGTCGCCGAGGGCTGCGAGCCGTTCGACACCATCACCCACGCGCCGCTCGAGCCGCTGCTCGACCGGATCGGCACGGCGCGCATCGTCCTGATCGGCGAGAGCACGCACGGCACCGCCGACTTCTACCGCATGCGCGCCCGCATCACCGAGGCGCTGGTCGCGCGGAAGGGCTTCAACATCGTCGCGCTCGAGGCCGACTGGCCCGACACGGCGTCGCTCGACCAGCAGGTCCGCGGCCGCCCCGTCACGCCGCTGCGCGATCCACCGTTCTCGCGCTTCCCCACCTGGATGTGGCGCAACCGCGAGGTCAGCGCGTTCATCGACTGGCTGCGCCGGCGCAACGGCGCGCTCGCCGACCCGACGCAGCAGGCGAGCGTGCACGGCCTCGACATCTACAGCCTCAACAACTCGATCGGCGCGGTGCTCGAGTACCTCGACCGCATCGATCCGATCGCGTCCGAGCGGGCGCGCGAGCTGTATTCATGCTTCACGCCCTGGGAGCGCGACCCCACCACCTACGGGCGCGCGGTCACCGCAGGCCGGCTCGCGGGCTGCGAGAAGGAGGCCCTCGGCGCGCTCAAGACGCTGCTCGAGGAGCGCCTCCGCTACTCGAAGACCGACGGCGACCGCTTCTTCGACGCCGCGCGCAACGCCACCGTGGTGAGCGAGGCCGAGCGCTACTACCGCGCGATGTTCCGCGGCGCGCGCGAGTCGTGGAACATGCGCGACCGCCACATGTACGAGACCCTGCTCGCGCTGCTCGAGCACCGCGGGCCCGACTCGCGCGCGGTGGTCTGGGCGCACAACTCCCACGTCGGCAACGCGACCGCCACCGAGATGTCGATGCAGGGCGAGCTCAACCTCGGCCAGCTCGTCCGCGAGAAGTTCGGCGAGCGCGCCTACGCGATCGGCTTCGGCACCGACCACGGCACCGTCGCCGCGGCGAGCAACTGGGACGGAGCGGTCGAGGTCAAGGAGGTCCGGCCATCGCATCCCGACAGCTACGAGCATGTCTTCCACGGCTCGGGCAACGCGAAGTTCTTCCTCCCCCTGCGCAAGCCGCACTCGCTCGGCATGCGGACGGCGTTGCTCGAGCCGCGTCTCCAGCGCGCCATCGGCGTGATCTATCGGCCCGACACCGAGCTGGTGAGCCACTACTTCCAGGCGACGCTGCCGATGCAGTTCGACGAGTGGATCTGGATCGACGAGACCAGCGCGGTCGTCCCGGCCGGCGTGGTCGAGTCGCAGCTCGCGGGCGCGCCGGAGACGTATCCGTTCGGGCTCTGACGGCCCGCGACGCGCCTCAACCGCTCCCCAGATCCCCCAGACTCCCCTCCCGTGGGCGGCTCCCACCGCCCGAGCCGCCGCCGCACCCGGAAGCAGGTGCGGCGGCGGCGTTTTTCGTTTGATCGGGCGACGAACCCGCCCCGCGCGCACGTTGACCCGAGCCGACCCGTTCGCCTGGGCGCGGTCGCGGTGCGCGCTGCGGTCCCGCGCCGCGCCAAATGACAAGCGGCGGAGTCCGTGGACCCCGCCGCCTGCGCGTTCCTCTCCCCGTTCCCCTCCCAACGCCTTTCCCACGGTCCGCGCCTCGGGCCGGCCTCCCATCCGCCCGCAGGCGGGCGGGACCGCCGGCCGTCAGCGCGCGGCGACCGCCGCCGCCGCCGCCGGCTCGAGCGCCGACTTGTTGAGGGACTCCGCGATGCGCGTGAGGCCCTCGTCGAAGCGCCGCTCCTCGGTGAGCGTCTTGAGCAGCTCGCTCGCCGCCGACGGGAAGCCGAGCAGCGACGCCCAGGTGCGGGCGCAGCCGTAGCCGGCGATCTCGTCGTGCTCGAGCCTCTGCATCGCCGCGATGATGGCGGCGTCGCGCACGCTCGGATCGATCTTCGAGCGGCCCGCGAGCGAGGTGCAGTCCTCGAGCAGGCCCTTCGATCCGTGCGACTCGATCCGCTTCGGCTTGAGGCCGAGCTCGCCGAACACGCGGTCGAGCCGCGCGAGGTGCTGCTTGGTCTCGTCGATGTGCGCGCGGATCGCCTCGGCGAGCCGCGGCGACGCCGACGCCGCCGCGAGCTTCGCCAGCACCGACTCCGAGTGGATCTCGGCGCTGTAGAGCTCGTTGAGCTGCTCGACGAGCAGGTCCCTGAGCGACTTCATCGTCCCTGTGGTTGCGACTGGTGACATGTGGTGATTCTCCTGTGGTGCTCGCCCGCTCAACCCGGGACCGTCACGCGGCGCGTGGTGGGCGTGGTCGACTTGATCTCGACCTTGCGCGTGCGCTGGCCGGGCTTCTTCGCGACGCGGATGGTGATCACGCCGTTCTCGGCGTCGGCCGAGATGCGGTCGGGGTCGATCGACTCCGGCAGCTCGATCGAGCGCCGGAACGCGCCGAAGCGCCGCTCGCAGCGGAAGAAGTTGTCCTGCTCGCACTCCTCCTTCTCCTCCTTCTTGCCCGAGATGTTGAGCGTGGTGCCGGTGACGGTGATGTCGACCTCGCGCGCCGAGATGCCGGGCAGCTCGGTCGAGATGATGACCTCGTCGTCGGTCTCGCTGACATCGACGGGCGGCAGCCACACCTGCGGCATGCCTCCCTCGAGCCGGCCGAATCGGCCCTCGAACGGCATCATCGTGGTGCCGCCGAGGAAGCGGCCGATCATGCGGTCCATCTCCTCGCGGGTGCGGGCGAAATCCTCGACCAGCGGGTTCCTGTTCCAAAGCGTGAGACTCATGCGATCCTGCCTTCCTTCTGCTGTCGTCCTACCGAGCGGAAGCGGCCCCGGAACGCCCGGGGCCGCGGTGATCCATTCCTCGCGGCGCGCGCCGGTTCAGGCGTACGGGTCGACGATGAGCTGGTCGTCGACGCGGCGCACTCCGGGCGCGAAGCCGACCACGCGGTCGATCGCGTTCTTCTCCGCCCACGAGCGGATGCGGCCCGAGACCGTGACGACGCCGTCCTTCACGGTGACGCCGATGCGGCGCGCCTCGCGCTCGGCCTGACGCTCGAGCGCGTCCTCGATCTCGTTCTTGATGCGCGTCGGGTCGACCGGCTTCGCGGCGACGGTGATCTGGTTGATCACGCCGCGCACGCCGGCGAGGCCGCGCACCACGCGCTCGGCGTCGGCGCGCTGCGCCCAGGTCTGGACGAGGCCCTCGAGGGTCACGATGCCGAGCGACACGGTCGAGGTGATCTTCTCGTCGGGGACGAAGGCGTCCCACTCGAGCCCGTCGCGCACCGCGCGGGCGAGGTCGGAGTCGGTGCGGGCGCCGATGCCGGGCACCTTCACCTGCATCTCGTCGACCACGTCGAGCACGCCGTGCACGCGGTGCGCGGCCTCGCGCGCGGCGATCTTCTTGGCGTAGACGCCCACCGTGCCGAGCAGCGTCACGATGCCGTCGCGCACCTGCACGCCGATGTCGGTCTCGTCGATGCGCGAGTCCCACTTGAGTTCGTTGAGGACATCCGCCTTGATCTGGGAGTCGCTCTTGATGATGGCCGTCGTCATGATGTTGTGCTCCGTGCTGGGATTGGGTTCGGCCCGGACGCGCGTCCGGACTGCAACGAGGATTGCGCGCGGAGCCTGCGATTCCACGGGGATTCGTCCGCGCCGCGCGTCAGGCGATGTAGGCGGCGCGGCGCGGCTCGGCGGGCACGGCCGCACGCTGCGCGGTGAAGACCGCGCACTGCGACGCGTGGATCACCCGCTCGGCGGTGCTGCCGAGGATGAGCCGCTCGAAGCCGCTCGTCCCGCGGCGGCCGAGGACCACCAGGTCGGCGTGCCACGCGCGCGCCTCGCCGAGCACCGCGCGCGCCGCGGTGCCGCGCAGCAGCGCGATGCCGGCGTCGACGCCGTCGGCGCGGAACTCCGCCGCGGCGCGGTCGGCCGCCTCGAAGGCCTCGGTGTCGAGCCGGCGCCAGTCGACGCGCTCGAGCAGCGGGACGTCGACGCCCTCGATCAGCTCGGGCGGCATGGTCGCGTGCACGATGCGCACCTCGATCCGGATCATCGACCGCAGGAACACGCGGCGGAACGCGGCGACCGCCTCGGCCGCGTCGGTGCTGAAGTCGGTCGCGATGAGCACGCGCAGGTGCTCGCGCGGGAGGTCGGCCGAATGCAGCACGAGGACCGGCACCGGCACCGTGCGCAGCACGCGGTCGGCGACCGAGCCGAGCAGCGTGCGCCGGATCGGCGAGAGCCCGCGGTTGCCCATGATCACGAGGTCGGCGCCGAACTCGCGCACGGCGCCCTGCACCACATGCCACGGCTTGCCCACCGCGCAGTGGGTCAGCGAGGGGACGCCCTTGCTCGTGAGGCCGATGCACGCGCGGCGCAGGCGCTCGTCGATGCGCTGGAGCAGCGCGTCCGCGGTCTCGGCCAGCGTGGTGAGCGGCGTCGGCTCCACCGCGTGCACCGCGATCACCTGCGCGCGGCGCCCCGCGGCCACCGCGGCCGCCCATTCGAGCGCGCGCAGCGACGACTGCGAGAAATCCACGGGCACCACGATGCGCAGGCCATGGCCGAAGTCCGTCCGCGACGCGGAGCGGTCGGCGAAGGTGCCCGGGTCATCGAGCTCGATCGAGCGTTCGTCGAGGTTGGGAGTGTCGAGGTCGCGCGTATCGATGTCGGATGTCGCGAGGTCGGAGTTGTCGGAGTCGGCGGTATCGAGGTTCATGTTGCGTGCACCCACGGCCCGTGGGAGTCCTCCGCGCGAAGTGTGGCGCGCGCGTCACGGCGGAAACACGGGGAAACGCCCGTGTCGCGCACCGCCGCGCGCGGCGCGCCGACGCCGGCCGCACAACCCACGCCCCGCTACGCGCACGAATCTCGCGGCGCTCCGCCGCGACACGCAGCCATCGGGGATGGCTCCCCGCAGACCCACGGCGCGCGGCCGCCACGATGGGACATGCAATCGCCGCAGCACACGCCGCACTCCGGCGCGGGACGGACCCGCGCGAAGCCCCGGCCGCCGCAGCAAGGAGCCGCAATGGACCGCAACAGCGCCACCACCATGACCGACGAGACCAGCGACCTCTACCGCGAGATCGACCGCCTGAAGGCGGATCTCCGCCAGCTCCGCGGCGATGTCGGCAGCATCGGCGGCGATGCCATGCGCACCGCGCGCGTGGGCGTCAACGAGGCGGTCAAGCTCGCCGCCGCGCAGGGCAAGGCCGCTGCGGAAGGCGCCGAGAAGCAGATCGCCTCGCACCCCTTCCTCGCCGTCACCGCTGCGTTCGCGGTCGGCATGATCCTGGGACTCCGCCTCACGCGGAAGGCCTGACGCATGCGCGCACTCGCGTCGCTCGTCGTGCCCGTGCTCGAGCCGCTCCTCGACATCGCCGAGGAGCGGCTCGCGGCGCGCATCGAGACAGAGGGGCGGCTGCTGCGGGAGGGCGTGCTCGCGGTCGCGCGGACGATCGCGTGGATGGCCTTCGCCGCAGCAGCCGCCGGGGTCGGGCTCGCGCTCGTGCTCTACGGCGTCTACCTCGAGGGCGCCGCGCTCGGACGGCCCAGCATGGGCGCGTTCCTCGCGGGCGCCGTCGCGCTCGCGGTCGCGGCGCTCGGCGCGCTGCGTGCGCGGAGCGCGCGGAGGCTCTTCGCCGCACGCCCGTGAGGTGCCTGCGATGGATGGCGGCGGTCGGGGTCGGTGACCGAGGCGTCCTATGAACGCCGCGTGTTTCCGGCGTCGTCGGCGCCGGTGTCGTCGGCGCTTTCAACGCCGTCCGCGATTCGCTGCCACGGCTCGCGCACCGGTGCCGCGGCCAGATGCAGCGCGCCCGCGAGATCCGCAGCGGAGTTCCCCGCGTGCAGCAGGTCGCTGCGCGACAGCGCGTTGATGGTCGCGACCTCGCCGCCATCGAGCCCGGCGATCAGCACGCGGTGCCCCGAGCGCGCCGCCGCTGCGAACAGCGAATGCAGCGCATTGGCCGCCAGCGGGCCAAACACCCGCGCGCGGGAAAGATCGAGGATCACGATCCGCTTCGCCGCCGGCAGCCCCTCGACCCACGACGCGAGGTCGGGCAGGTGCGTCTCGCGGGCGTCGCCGCCGCGCGGAATCGCCTTGAACACCGCGACATCCTCGAGCATCGCGAGCGCGCCTCCGCTCTCGGCGAGCTGCGCCTCCTCGAGCTCGCAGATCGGCGTGCGCAGGTCCTGCACCACGATCCAGCCGAGCAGCGCGATCGGCGCGATCATGCTCCAGTGCGGCAGCTCGAGGTAGATGAACGCACCCGACGCGCTGCCCGCCACGAACGCCGCGAAGATCGACGCCAGCAGGAACAGGCGCTGGTAGCTCGGACCACGCGTGTCGGCGCCCGCCCGCCGCGAGTTCGGACCCGCGCGCCGCGAGTTCGTATCCGCGCGGCGGGCACGGTCGCCCGCCACGCCGCGCCCGAAGATCCAGCGCACGATCGCCAGTTGCGCCGACTCGTGGCCGAGGTCGGTCACGATGCCGGTCAGGTGCGTGGTGCGCACCACGCCGCTCGAGATGCGCGTGATGGTCGCGTTCTGCACGCCCATCGACAGGGTCGCCACGATCGTCATCCACCAGAGCGTCGCGCCCGCCTCGGGCGCCGACGGATCATGCAGGCGCACGCCGATCGCGAACGCGGTCAGCAGCAGGAGCTCGATCGCGGCGGGCAGCACGTAGATCGACGACCAGTTGCGCTGCCGTCCGAGCTCGATCGCGAACCCGGACACGAACGCCCCGACGAAGAACGCGAGCAGCAGCACGGCCATCAGCGCCGCCGCGCTCCACTGCGACAGGATCAGCTCGCGGCCGAGCGTGCTCGCGTTGCCGGTGACGTGGCTCACCACGAAGCCGCAGGTCATCACCGCGACCACATTCACATAGCCCGCCACCCACGCCAGCGAGATCGCCAGGCGTGCCTGCAGGATGAGGGTGTGGGCGCGATTGGCAAGCATGCTCGACCAGACTCCGCTCCGCCGGACCACCGGCTTCCTCATCGTCCGACCGCGGCGCCCACTGGACGCCATTCTTCCGCCTCTGATCGGCGGACTCCCCCGGGAAGGGTGATTCCCCCGCGCGAACGCGGCGTCCCGAGCCTCGGCGCAGGAGGTGGTACAACGCCTCCGCGTCTCCGCCCCCGCCCCTCCGATGCCTCCCTCGCCCCTCAGGACGACCTCCCACGTGCCCTCCAACGAACCCTCCGGCAACCACGCATCCGCCTCCGAGTCGGGCACAGCCTCCAGGGGCGAGCGGGAGTACGTCCTCGGCACCCACGACGCCGAGGTCGAGCGCCTCGCCTTCCAGCACTCGGTCTGGCGCGAGGAGGTCCTGCGCGCGTGGCAGTCCGCGGGCATCGGCGCCGGCGCGCGCGTGCTCGACATCGGCGCCGGTCCCGGCTTCGCGTCGCTCGATCTCGCCGAACTCGTCGGTGATTCCGGGCGCGTGGTCGCGGTCGAGCGCAGCCGCCGCTTCCTCGACCTCCTCGACGCCGAGGTCCGTGCCCGCGGCCTGACGCAGGTCGCCACCGCCGAGCTCGACCTCATGCTCGATCCGCTGCCGCACGCCGGCGCAGGCGGCGGGTTCGACGCCGCCTGGTGCCGCTGGGTCGCGTGCTTCGTGCCCGATGCGGCGCTGCTGGTGCGGCGGATGGCCGAGGCCCTCCGTCCGGGCGGCCGCGTGGTCTTCCACGAGTACTCCGAGTACGGAACCTACGGACTGCTGACGCGTCAGCCCGCCGTGGCCGGGTTCGTGGCCGCGGTCTTCGAGAGTTGGCGCTCCCAGGGCGGCGAGCCCGACATCGCGCGCGTGCTGCCGCGGATGCTCGCCGACGCGGGCCTTTCGATCACGCATGTGCGGCCGATCGCGCGGGCCGCGCGACCGTCGGAGCGCCTCTGGAACTGGCCGGTGGGATTCGTGCGCACCAACGTGCCACGCCTCGTCGAGCTCGGACTCCGCGACGCCGCGTGGGGACGCGAGGTGATCGCGGCGATCGATGCGGCCGAGCGCGACGATACCTCCGTCTTCATCACGCCGACGGTGCTTGAGATCATCGCCGTCAAGCGGTAAGTCTCCCCTCTCCATCCGCTTTCGCGTACGCTGCGGGGCCGCACGCACCCTTCACGGAATCCGACCCGTGTCCGCCGCAGCCATCACCTCCGACGCATCAACCAGTTCCGCCGCCTGCACCGTCCGCGATGTCGGTCACGGCGTGGGGCTCTTCGCCACGCGCGCCGTCGACGCGGGCGCGGTGATCCTCCACATCCACGGCGCGCTGCAGCGCCATCCGACGCGCTACTCGATCCAGCTCGACGCCGACCTGCACATCGAGGCCGACGCGTCGCTGCCCGATGACGAGATGCGCGAGCGCCACCCCTGGCGGTTCCTCAACCACTGCTGCGATCCGAACGCGCGCGTCCAGGGCCGCACGCTCGTCGCGCGCCGCGCCATCGCCCACGGCGAGCAGATCACCTTCGACTACACCACCACCGAGCTCGACATGGCGGAGCCGTTCCAGTGCCTCTGCGGCACGTCTGGCTGCGTCGGGCTGGTGCGCGGGTACGCCCACCTCTCGCCCGCGGCGCAGCGCGCGCGCGCTGGCCGCATCGCGCCGCACCTGGTCGCGTTGGTTCCGCAGCACGAGCGGTGAATGGCGAGCGCGGCATGACCAGCCCCGCGACGCCGTCGGACGGCCACGCCCCCGACCGGACCGTGCTCGACCTCTTCGACCGCGCCCGCGCCGCGCACCCGCGCGGCTGCGCACTCGACATCCCGCATCACTCGCAGACGACCTACGCCGAGCTCGACGCGATGGCCGACGCGGTTGCCGCGCGCGTGGTGTCGCGTGGTGAGCAGCCCGCCGCCTCGGGCACCGTCATCGCGCTCGCCCTCCCGCGCACCGAGCGCTGGCTCTACGCCTCGATGCTCGGCGTGATGCGCACAGGCGCCGCGTATGTCGCGATCGACCCGGCGTTCCCCGCTCGGCAGGCCGCGGCGATCCTGCAGGACGCGGGCGCGGTCGCCCTGATCGCCACGCCCGAGCGCGCCGCAGAGATCACCGCGCACCTGCCGGACGGCGGCGCTGGACTCGACGTGGTCGCCCCCGCGAGCTTCGCCGCACCGTCCGCCGCGGCCTCGCCGTCGCGCCGCGCCACCCTCGACCCGCGCGGACTCGCCTACGTGATCTACACCTCCGGCACGACCGGCCGTCCGAAGGGCGTGGAGATCGAGCACCGCGCGCTCCTCAACCTCGTCGCCGGCGACCTCGCCGAGTTCGGCCTCGGGCTGCACGACCGCGTCGTGCAGGGCTCGTCGGCGAGCTACGACTCGAGCATCGAGGAACTCTGGCTCGCCTGGGCCGCCGGCGCGACCGCGGTGGTGATGGACGACGAGACCGCGCGCCTCGGCCCCGACCTGCTGCCGTGGCTGCAGCGCGAGCGCGTCACCGTGCTCTGTCCGCCGCCCACGCTGCTCCGCACGCTGGCCTGCGACGATCCCGCGCGCGAACTACCGCACATCCGGCTCCTCTATGTCGGCGGCGAGGCGCTCCCGCCCGACATCGCCGACCTCTGGTCGCGCGGACGGCGGCTCGAGAACGGCTACGGACCCACCGAGTGCACCGTCACCTGCCTGCGCGCGACGGTGCACGCCGGCGAGCCCGTCACCATCGGGCGCCCGATCCCCGGCACCACCGCCTTCGTGATCGATCCCGACGACGCGGCGCTGCGCGAACTCCCGGTCGACGCGCAGGGCGAGCTCGCCATCGGCGGCGCGTCGCTCGCACGCGGCTACCGCGGGCAACCGGAGACGACCGCGTCGCGCTTCATCGAGCATCCGACGCTCGGCCGCGTGTACCGCACCGGCGACCTCGTCCACCGCGACGCCGACGGCGTCTTCCACTACCACGGCCGCATCGACGCGCAGGTCAAGCTGCGCGGCTATCGCGTCGAGCTCGGCGCCATCGAGGCGAGGCTCGCCGCGCATCCGACCGTGGTCGAGGCCGCGTGCACCGTCGAGGGCGACGGCGCGCAGCGGCGGCTGGTCGCGCATGTGGTCACGCGCACGGGCCTCGCACCCGACGCCGACGCGCTGCGCGCCTTCGTCGCCGAGGAACTGCCGCGCTACATGGTGCCCGCCGCGATCGCCGTGATCGCGGCGCTGCCGCGTTCGATCGGCGGAAAGCTCGACCGGAAGCGGCTGCCCGCGATCGTCGCCAATGTCGGCGCCACGCGCGAGGCCTCCGCCGAGGACGGTGCGTCCGAGGCCACCGGCGCCCGCACCCGCCACACGCCGCCCGCCACCGAGACCGAGCGCCTCGTGGCCGACGCGCTCGCCGCCGCGACGGGTCGCAGCGAGGCGGTCTCCGTCGACGCCGATCTCTTCGACGAGCTCGGGCTCGACTCGCTCACCGTCGCCATCGCGATCTCGCGCCTCCGCGTGCATGAGCGCACGCGCGCGGTCACCGTGCGCCTCGCGTACCAGCATCGCACCGCGCGCACCATCGCGGCGGCGATCGACGGGGCGCGCGCGAACGCGGGCACACGCGTGAGCGAAGGCGCGAGCAAAGGCGCGATCACAGGAGCGGATGCCGCCCGCCCCGAGGCCGCGGCACCCGAAGGCGCGCCCCGCACCGGCGACGCGACCACCGACACCCCCGACGCCCAGCGCGCGCGCGGCACCTCGCGTCCCATCCTCGCCACCACGGTGCAGGCGGTGTTCCTCGCGATCCTGCTGGTCGCGGCGTCGCAGTTCCTCTGGATCCCGCGGGTCGGCGCGCTGCTCGGCGAGACGCTTGCCGGCTCGCTCGGCAGCATCGTGCTCCTCACGGCGCTCGCGGGGCTCGTGCTCGCGGGCTACACGCTGGCCAGCCTCGCGGTCGGCATCGCGGCGAAGTGGCTGCTCGTCGGCCGCTACCGGCCGATGCGCGTGCGGGCGTGGAGCACCTGGCACCTGCGCCACTGGATCGTCGTCCGCCTCGCGGCGCTCGCGCCGTGGGACCTCATCGAGTCCGCGGGGCTCGGACCGGCGGTGCTCGGGCTCTACGGCGCGCGGATCGGCCGCCGCGTGCACATCCATCGCGGCGTGCGGCTGAACCAGGGCGGCTGGGACCTCCTCACGCTCGAGGACGACGCGACCATCGGACAGGACGCCTGCCTCCGCACCCTCGAGCTCGAGGCGGGCACGCTCGTGTTCGGACCGGTGACGGTACGCCGCGGCGCCACCCTCGAGACGCGCGCGGGCATGTCGCCGGGCGCAGAGCTCGGCGAGGGCTCGATCCTGCGTCCCCTCTCGAACCTGCGCGCGGGACGCGTGCACGCGCGCACGATCCTCGACGGCATCCCGGCCGAGCCCGCGGGCGCCGCGCCCGCCACGCCGTCGCTGCCGACCGACGAGAACCGCCCGCTGCAGATCCTCACCTCCGCCGCGCTCTTCCTGTCGGTGGTCGCGGCGCTGGTCGCGCCCTGGATCCTCGCGTTCGCGGCCTTCGGGCTCCACGCAGACGCGACGCTGCACGATGTCCTCTTCGCGCCGTCCTCGGTGGTGCCGACGCTGCGCGGACTCGCCCTGCTCACCGGCGCGGTGGCGCTTGCGGGCATCCTCACCGTGCTGCTGCAGGCGCTGCTCGTGCGGCTGCTCGGAAGGGCGCCGCGCGGGCCGTACTCGCTGGGATCGTTCGCGGCGACCCGCATGTCGCTCCAGTCGACGCTCGTCGAGGCCGCGGGCAAGTGGCTCTCGGGCACGCTCATGTGGCCGATGTGGCTCAACCTCGCGGGCGCGCGCATCGGCCGCGGCTGCGAGATCTCGACCGTGACCGACGTGATCCCGTCGAGCGTCGCGATCGGCCGCGAGACCTTCTTCGCCGACGGCATCTACCTCGGCGGCCCGCGGCTCCACGCGGGCACCGCGCAGGTCGAGCCGGTCGCGCTCGCCGAGTCGTGCTTCGTGGGCAACCACGCCGTGCTGCCGTCGGGAACGCACCTCGCGCGCGGCACCCTCGTGGGCATCTCGACGCGCGCCGACGCGCTCCCGCACGAGGCCGACGCCTCGTGGTTCGGACATCCGCCCTTCCGCCTGCCGAACCGCGAGATCGTGGCGATGCCGCGCGAACTCACCCACGAGCCGCCCGCGGTGCGCCGCCTCAACCGCTGGCTGTGGGAGGTCGCGCGCTTCGCGCTGCCGATCGGCCCGGTGTTCGTCGGGCTCGCATGGTTCCGCGCGCTCGAGCTCGCGGAACCCGCGCTCGATCCGGTCGCGTTCCGGCTCGTCGCGCTGCCCATCGCGACGCTCGCCGCCCTCGCGGCGCTCGCGCTCTCGATCGTCGCGATGAAGTGGATCCTCATCGGACGGGTGAAGCCCGGCACCCACGCGCTCTGGAGCTGCTGGTGCAGCCGATGGGACTTCCTCTACGTCGCGTGGGGCATGTGGGCGTCGATGCCGCTGACCTTCCTCGAGGGCACGCTGCTGCTGCCGATGTACCTGCGGATGATCGGCTGCCGGATCGGCCGCCGCGCGCTCCTCGGCGGCGGCTTCGCGCATGTCGTCGATCCCGACATGCTGCGCTTCGGCGACGATGTCACGGTCGACGCGCTCTTCCAGGCCCACACCTTCGAGGACCGCGTGCTCAAGGTCGACCATGTCCACCTGCGCGACGGCTGCACGATCGGCTCCAACTCGGTGCTGCTGTACGGCGCCGATGTGGGACCGCGCGCCGTGGTCGCACCGCACTCGGTGGTCATGAAGCGCGAGGTGCTGCCCGGCGGCGCGCGCTACGAGGGCGCGCCGACGCAGCCGGCGTGAGCGCTCGCGCCGCTTCGATGCGTGCTGCTACCCGCGCCGCAGCCGCAGGCTGTTCGCCACCACGCTCACGCTCGACAGCGCCATCGCCGCGCTCGCCGCGATCGGCGGGAGCATCCAGCCGGTCCACGGCCAGAGCGCGCCCGCGGCCAGCGGGATGAGCACCGCGTTGTAGCCGAACGCCCACGCGAGGTTCTGCCGGATCACGGCAAGCGTGCGGCGCGACAGCGCGATCGCCTCGGGAATCCTGCGGAGATCCGGCGCGACCAGCAGGACATCCGCACTCGAGCGCGCGACATCGGTGCCGCCCGCCATCGCGATGCCGGGCCGCGCCGCGGCCAGCGCCGGTGCGTCGTTGATTCCGTCGCCCACGAAGGCGACGCCGCGTCCGCGCTCGGCGAGCAGCGAGGCTTTCTCGGCGGGCGTCAGCGCGCCGTGCGCGCGGGCCGCGTCGATCCCGAGCGTCTCCGCCACGGCGTCCACCACCCGCTGTGCGTCGCCGCTCGCGATCCCGCCGCGCACGCCCATCGCGCGCAGTCCGTCGACCGCCTCGCGCGCATCGTCCCGCAGCGTGTCGGCGAGTTCGATCGCTCCGATGCACGCGCTGTCGACGGCGACGAAGACCAGCGTGCCGCGCGCCTTGGCGGTGATTCCCCGATCGAGCCCCGACACCGCCACGCCCCGCTCCGCGAGCCAGGCCGCCGTGCCGACCTCGACGAGCCGCGCGGCGTCGGCGACGGCCTCGGCCTCAGCCTCAGCCTCGGCCTCGGCCTCGCCCTTGCCCTTGCCCTCCTCGACCATCGCCCGCACGCCGCATCCCGCGATCGCCTCGAATCCACTGGCTCGCCCGACCGCCACCGCGCGCGCCCGCGCGCTTTCCACGATGCCACGCGCGACCGGATGCTCGCTCGACGCCTCGACGGCGGCCGCGAGGGCGACCACGCGCGACTCGGCGACTCCACCCGCGGCATGCACCGCCACCACCCGCGGACGCCCCGCCGTCAGCGTCCCAGTCTTGTCGAACACGACCTCGCGCACCTCGGCGAGCAGCTCGAACCCCGCCGCACGGCGGAACAGGACACCCATGCGCGCCGCGCGACCCGAGGCGACGAGGATCGCCACCGGCGTCGCGAGCCCGAGCGCACACGGGCACGCCACCACCAGCACGCTGACGAGCGCCTGCACCGCGAGTCCGCCGCGTACCTCCGCCGGACCGAACACGAGCCACGCCGCGCACGCGCCCGCCGCGATCACGAGCACCACCGGCACGAACACCGCCGCCACCCGGTCGGCGACGCGCGCGATCCCCGCCTTCGTCGCCTGCGCCTCGTCGACCATCGCCACCACGCGCGCGAGCACCGTCTCGGCGGCCCCGCACGACGCCTCGACCTCGAGCGCCCCGAGCGTGTTCATCGTGCCCGCGACCACGCGGTCCCCCGCGCGGCGCACCTGCGGCGCAGGTTCGCCGGTGAGCATCGACTCATCGACCTCGCTCGCTCCCGACACCACGACGCCGTCGACGGGCACGCGCTCGCCGGGGCGCACCCGCACGCGCATGCCGCGCTCGACCTCGTCGGCGGCGATCTCGCGCTCGTCGTCGCCGGCGACTGCGCCCGACGCGATCACCCGCACCCGCGGCACCGCCAGCGCCGCGAGCGCGCGCACCGCATCACCCGCGCGCATCGTCGCCCGCGCCTCGAGCATCCGCCCGACCAGCACGAACACGATGATCACCGCCGCGGCTTCGAAGTGATACGCGTGCCCGCCGCCGCCGCCACCGAGCGCGACCGCGGCATCCGCTTCGGCCGCAGCGTCCGCGTGCGCCGCCGCATGCGCGGCTCCGCCCTCCGTCACCAGCAGCGTCCACAGGCTCGCGCCGAACGCGACCGTCGTGCCCAGCGTGACGAGTGTGTTCATGTCGCTCGAGCGCGCCCGCAGACGCGTCCACGCCGCAGCGTGGATCGGCCACCCGCAGTAGAGGAGGATCGGCGCCGCCAGCGACGCCTGCACCCATCCCATCGCAGGTCCGTCGAGCGCCGGCACCGCGCCGTGCGACATCGCGATCACGAGGAGCGGCAGCGCGAGCACGATGCCCACGATCACCCGCCGCCGCAGCGCCCGCTCCTCCGCGCGCTCCGCCGCGGCGCGCGCCATCGGATCGCGCGACAGGTCGAGGCGGAACCCCGCCTTCGCCACGCCACGCGCCACCGCGAGCACATCACCCGCGGCGCCGTCGAGTTCGATCCGCATCCGCCGCGTCGCGAACGACACGCTCGCGCTGCGCACGCCCGGCACCGCGCGTGCCGCGCGCTCGACCTTCGATGCGCATGCGGCGCAGTGCATGCCGTCCACGGTCAGCACGCGCGTCACCGCGGTGGCATCCGCGGGGGCATCCGCTGCGCCGTCCCCGGCGTCCGGTCCACCCGTCCGCACCGCCCCGCTCCGCGACTCAGCCACCGATCTTCCCGACATGCTGCTCGAGCCGCTGCTTCACGGCCGCCCGCGGCGAGTAGCCGGTCCACGCGTCGACGACCTCGCCGCCCTTCATCAGGAACAACGCGGGAATCCCGCGCACCTGGAACGCCGCCGCGATGTCGGGCTCGGCGTCGACATCCACGAACGCCACCCGCACCTTGCCCTCGAGCTCCGGCGCCAGCGCGGCCAGCTCGGGCTTCAGCATGCGGCACGGCGGGCACCACGCCGCCCAGAAGTCGATCAGGACCGGCACCTCCGACTGGACGATCTCCTTGTCGAAGTTGGCGGCGGTGGCATGGAAGGTGTTGATCGCGTCGGCCATGGGTCGTTGCTCCTGCGTGTCGTTCGGCTCCCGGGTCATCCGGGCCTGCCCGCGCGCCGCGGGGCGGCGTCCGAGGTCGGAAGTGTCGCAGAAGGTTCGCCGCCCGCGCTTCGACCCGTCCGAGAAGTTTCCCAAGGCTTCCCAAGGCTTCCCAAGGCTTCCCAAGGTTTCCCGAGGTTTCCAAGCGGCTTGCATCTTCCACGGCTCCCTGTACACTCGTCGACCCCCGCCAACGAGCGGCTGGAAGGATAGAGCCATGAAGACGAGCACCCACCCGAAGTACTACCCCGAGTGCAAGATCATCTTCCGCGGCGAGGTCGTCATGACCGTCGGCGCCACCGTGCCGGAGATGAATGTCGAAATCTGGTCGGGCTCGCACCCGTTCTTCACGGGTCAGAAGACCTTCGTCGACACCCTCGGCCGCGTCGAGCGCTTCCAGAAGAAGTTCGCCGGCAACTACTTCGACAAGAACAAGAAGAAGTAGGCACTTCCCCGAATCGATCCAGGCAGCCGTCTCACCGACGGCTGCCTGTCTTTTTCGCGCCGCGCCGCGATACGCTCGCCGACGCGTCCTGCAGCGAGCGCGCGGCGACCGCCCGTGAGCGGACCGTTCGAGACCACGCCGCCTCGCCGCGCCCGCACGCGCCCGGAGATCCGCATGCCGCTCGTCCTGACCACCATCCTGAGCATCGTCTTCTTCCCGATCACCCTCCTCGGGTCGTGGATCGTGGTCTCGCCGCAGGAGGAGGTCGTGCTGCTCCGCTGGGGCCGCTTCTCGCGGTTGATGCGCGAGCCGGGGCTCTCGTGGGTGACGCTGTGGGGTCGCAGGGCGATCCGCATCTCCACCAAGCAGCAGGCGATCGAGGTCCACCGGACCGTGGTGGCCGACGGAAACGGCAACCCGATCCTGGCCGCCGCGGTCGTCACCTTCCGGTTCGTCGACACCCGTCGGGCCGCGCTCGACGTCGAGGACGCGCCGGCCTTCGTGCGGACGCAGGCCATGGCCGTGCTCAAGCAGGTCGCGTCGCGCTACCCGTATGAATCGGCCACGCACGCGACCAGCCTCAAGAGCGAGACCGCCGTCATCGCGGGCGAGATGCGCGAGATCCTGCAGTCGAAGGTCCAGGTCGCCGGCGCCGAGGTGGTGTCGTTCGAGCTGAGTGACCTGAGCTACGCCCCCGAGATCGCGCGGGCGATGCTGGTGAGGCAGCAGGCGCAGGCGCTCGTCGACGCGCGGAAGGTGATCGTCGAGGGCGCGGTCGAGATCGTCGACCACGCGATCGCCCTGCTCCGGGAGAAGGGCCATCGGATGCAGCCGACCGAGCAGGAGCGGCTCGTCTCGAACCTGCTCCTGGTCATCTGCGGCGAGTCCCACGTGCAGCCGACCGTCTCGGTGCAGGGTGGCGATCACCGGGACGCCTCCGAGGAGGGCCGCCTCCGCGAACTCCTCGAGACGATCGCCAAGAACACCGCCCGCCCGGCGTCCTGACCCCCCACCACCACCGAGCGACCGTTGACCGCGTTCGAAGCACACTCCACCGCGATCGAGGAGGAACTCCTCCCGGAGAACCTCCGCCGGATCCTCGCCGCCCAGCAGGCCGAGGACCAGGGCATCGCGGCGCAGCTGGAGGACATCGCCGTCGCCGCCGACCACCGCAGGTCGATGGAGCTCTCGCGCCGCCGCGCGCTGCTCGCCCGCACGCTCGGGCCGCTCGACGGGCTGCGACGCGCCGCGCGCGAGCTCGCCGGCCTCGCCGAGCTCATCGCCTCCGGCGACACCGAGATGGCCGCGATGGCGAAGTCCGAGCGCCCCGCGCTCGAGGCCCGCGCCCGCGACCTCGCGGGCGAGATCGTCAAGGCGCTCGTCACCGGCGAGGAGGCGCGCATCGCCAGCTTCGTGCTCGAGGTCCGCATGGGCGTCGGCGGCGACGAGGCGGCGCTGTGGGCCGGCGAGATCTTCGAGATGTACCGCGCCCTCGCCGCGCGCCGCGGCTGGCGGATCGAGGTCGTCGAGACCAAGCCCGGCGACGCCGGCGGACTCACCCACGCCATCGCCACCGTCGAGGGCCAGGGCGCGTTCGCCGCGCTCCAGTTCGAGGGCGGCACCCACCAGGTGAAGCGCGTGCCCGCGACCGAGGCTCAGGGCCGCATCCACACCTCCACCGCCACCGTCGCGATCATGCCCGAGCCTGAGGAGGTCGACGCCGCGCTCGACCCCGCCGAGGTCAAGGAGATGGTCACCACCGCGCAGGGTCCCGGCGGGCAGAACGTGAACAAGGTCGCGACGGCGGTGCACCTCATCCACCTGCCCACGGGCC
>JBMOGJ010000024.1:0-34716 GCA_049318425.1 Phycisphaerales bacterium
GATGAACTCGCCCGCGTCCTTCGCGTTCAGGTACTCGAGCGGGAAGTTGCGGCTGACCTTCTTGAGGCGCGACTTGGTGACGTCCTCCCACTCCTGGCGGGTGTAGACGTAGATGAAGTTGCCCGACTCCTCCATGCGGAGGTCGTTGGCGCGCATGATCACGTCGAGGGCGTCGTAGAGGCCGACGTCGTAGAGGTTCGCGCTCACCTTGCCCTGCACGCCGCGCGACGCGATGATGTTGCGGCGGCCCTGCATCGACAGCATCTGCAGCGCCTGCAGGATGTCGGTGTCCTGGAACTGGATGGTGAAGGTCTCCGCCGCGGCCTGGCCCGCGTTCGGCTTGACCTGCGCGTTGCCGGTCGCGGGTGCGGCGGCGGCGGGCGCGGTCGCCGGAGACTGCGCGAGCGCGAGGCCCGACGCGGTCAGCGTGGCGATGAACGAGGCCTTCTTCGTAAGGTTGAAGAAGGCGCGGCGTGCGGCGTTGTTGTTGCTGTTGTTCATGGTTGGTTCACTCGTTTCGAAAGGCCTGCCGGATGCGCTTGCGCTTACCGGTTGTTGTCTCCCCCACTCGGAGCTGTTCCCGTACCGGCTCCACGCATGCGGATCTCGAAGCGCTTGCCGCCGTGCTCCAGCACCGCGGCGCCCTCGAGAACCTCGACGAGCACGAACCGAAGGCCGTCCGCGCTGTCGAGCGCGTCGCCGATTCGGTGGGTGCGTCCGTCGATCACTGCCATGGACAGTCCCCGTCCGGCCGACTGCAATCGGAACCGCTCCGTTGCGCGCCGCGCCGCCTCAAACACTTCCAGCGCAGGTACTTCGGCGCTTCCGCTGTCGCTCTTTTGCGACGGGACGATGCTTGCGCGCGATGACGTCTGGTTGTCCGAGCTGGGGTACGTGTGCGGATCGATGCTGAACGGATCGATAAGACGCGCGCCCTGCGGCGACAGGCCGCTGTCGAGCTCGAGCACGGGCTCGTCCTGCGCGGGCGCCTTCGCGGGATCGTCGGCGATCGCGGTCTTCGGGATGCTCGTGAGGATGCGCAGGCGGGCCCAGAGCAGCAGGCCCATCGGCTTCGCCCACGCGACGACGGCGAACATCGCGACGAAGGTCAGCGCGCCCTTGCGGGAGCGCATCCACGCCATCATGCCCGAGGCGCCGCGCGCGGCGCCGTGCGTTCCGGTGGCCGCGGGCTTCGCGCCCACGTACATGGCCGGGGTCGGGTTGCCGCTGATGTTGTGCTTCGGCTTGTGGGTCATTGATCGTCTCCTGCGGCGCCGCCGGTCGACTGCGCGGCGGCGGTGGTGATTCCAGTGGAGTTGGTCGCGGCGTTGCTCGCGACGTTGCTCGCGACGGGGGCGTTCTGGCCATCGGTGGCCGCGAGATCCGCGCCCGCGATCGCCGCGGCGAACACCGCGTCGAGCTCGAGGCGCGCCTCGACGAGCGTCGCCGCTCCGTCGTCGGTGCCGGCGGCGGCGCCGCCAGCATTCCTCGCGCCCGCGCGTGCGCTGGCGCCCGCGTCGGGACGCTGGATCTCGATGTGGATCGGCCGCACGAGGCGACGGTCGCCCTCGGCGCGCGCGAGCACCTCCATCACGCGCTCGAACGACGCGCGCATCTCGACGATCACGGGCACCGCGCGCAGCGGCGCGTCGGTGCGGACGCGCGTCGCGCCCGTGGTTGCATTCGTGGTCGCATTCGCGGCCGCATTCGTCGGATTCGGCGCCGCACCCGCCGGCGTCGCCGGAACCGGCTCGCCCGCGACGATCGTCTGCGTACCCATGTCGGGGCCGGTGCCGACCGCCAGCATCCGCATCAGGTGCGCCTGGTCCGCGCCCTGCGGAATGGTGCGCAGCACGCGCGCCGCGGCCACGCGCGCCGACGCGAGGTCGGCCCGCATCGCGTCGCGCTCGGCGGCGATGGCGTCATGGCGCTCGACCTGCGAGAGCAGGCGACCGCACTCGGCGGCACGCTCCTCCGACGCGACCACGGCCGGCCAGAGCAGCATGCCCGCCGCGCCCGCGACCGCGAGCACCGAGAGCCCGAGCACGGAAAGCGAACCCTTGGTCGCTGCGAAGACCGAGGCCGAACGCGCGAAGGCATGGCCGGACGCAGCAGCGTGACCCTTGTCCTGGGTGTGATGCTTCATGTCGTTTCCCCCGCTCATCGCATGCCCTCCTTCGCCGCGTCGATCCGTTCCTGCGCCTGGGCATCGACCGTCGCGATCTCCGGCAGCTTCCACCGCTTCTCGAGATCGACCTTGAACTGGATGCGGAACTCGCGCGCGTTGCGTCCGCGGAACTCGCGGCTGCGGCTCGACTCGAGGCTCACCTGCGCGACCGGCGTCAGCGCGGCGAGGCTGTCCACGATGCGCCCGACATCCGACTCGTTGGCCGCGATGCCCGCGATCTCGCCGCGCAGCTCGCGCTGCACCTGCTCGTCGCGACCCGCGCGGCGGATCTTCTTGTTCGTGCCCTGCACGTTGGCGTAGTCGAGGTCGATGCGCTCGAGCACGGCACCCGTCGGCAGCGACGCCGCCACCGCGCGCACCACGGCGCTCGCCGGGATGGCCACCCCGACCGCGCGCTGCGTCTCGAGCGACTGCTCGAGCGTGCGGCGCTCGGCGCGCAGGCCCGCGATCTCCTCCTCGAGCGCGATCACCGGCCCGCTCGAAGCCCGCGCCGCGGCGAGCTGCGCCGCCGAACGCTGGTCGATCCAGCGCGCCGACGCGGTGAGCCCCAGCGCGACCGCGCCGAGCGCACCCGCGGCCCACAGCACGCGCCGCGAGGCCCGTCCGCGCATCACGCGCTCCACGATCGACCGGGGGACGAGATTGAGTTCGTTCCTGCTCATGCGGCGGCCCTCCCCTGCGAGGCGTTCGTTCCGTGCTGTCCGTGCTGCGTCGTCGTCGCGCCGTGCCTGCCGCCGCGCGCCGCGCCATGCTCCTCTCGCCCGCGGCACGCGAGGCCGTAGGCCGCGAGCCACGACGCGAACTCACCGGCACCCAGCCGCACGTCGCCGCCCTCCGCGGCCGCCGATGGCAGCTCGCGGTCGAACGGGACGACCTCGGCCCGCGTGGTCTCGGCCACGATCTCCGCGAGGCGCGGCTCCGCTCCATGCGGGCCCGACACCACCACGCGACCAGGCTGGCCGCCGCGGAACGTCACTCCGTAGTAGCGCAGGCAGAGCGCGACCTCGCCGGCGAGCGCGTCGATGGTCGCGCGCGTCGCCGCGAGCGCCGATTCCTCGGCCACCGCGTCGACCGCGGGCGCCATGCCGCGCGCCGCCGCGATGCGGTGAGCGCGCAGCGTCGCCGCCGCCTCGATCGGCACCGAGAGCCGCGACGCGACCGCGAGGTCGAGCGTCTCGCCGCCGACGGGAATCTCGCGGCAGAACGCGATCCGGTCGCCGCGCAGCACCATGATGCACGAGCCATGCTGCTCGACATGCAGGATCGCGCGCACGTTCGTCACGTCGGCATCGCGCCGCGCGCGCCGGCTCATCGCCCGCGCGATCGCCATGAAGCGCGGCTCGACCGCGATCGGCTCGAAGCCCGCGTCGACGAGCGCGCCGAGCGCCTGCTCGAGCTCGTCCGCGGGCGCCGCCACCACCAGTTGCTCCTCCTTGGCATCGCCGTGCGGCGCGGGCGCACCCGTGGGGATCGCGTCCGCCACGATCGACTCGCGCGCCATCGCGTTGCGCTCCGCGGCCTCCCACGCGATCGCCTCGCGCGCATCCGCGCCCGCGATCGCCGGCAGCCGCGCGACATGCATGCGCGCGAAGCTCGAGGGAAGTCCGATCACGACCTCGCGTCCCACGAAACGCGCCTTGCGCATCGCGTGCACCGCCGCGAGTGCGCGCTGCACCAGCCCGTCGCCGGGCTCGCAGCGCACCGGCAGCGCCATGCGCGGCGCATCGATCCCGTGACGGACCTGCATCAGCCGCGGTGCTTCCGCACCGAGGTCGAGTCCGATCGGACCGATGTTGCGATTCCAGGGCATTCGCCAATACGACATCGAGGCCTCCATCGCGGCGGGACAGGCCCGCCACCTCGTGTTCGTCGGCGTTTCGCGCACTCCGCTTTCGCGTTGTTCGCGGACCGATGGGAAATCGCCCGCCCCACCTGGGACGGGCGACCGTGCGTCATGTTCGTGTGCAGCGCGTCGGGAAACCCGGTCGCGCGTCCGCCGCGCCGCAGCGCGCGCGCCGCATCACAGCGGCGGCAGCGTCGTGAGCCGGGTCACGCGGATCTTGCCCGTGACTCCCGCGATGTCGAGGCGGTAGCTCGCCTGCGGCGAGGTCAGGATGATGTATCCGCCCGTGCCCGGAATTCCGCCGGCGCCGATGGTGCCGCCGAGCTCGTCGAAGGTCAGCGCGCGCTTGCCCGAGTCGATGCTCGCCGCGTAGACGCGCACCGACGAGAACTGCTGCCGGTCGCGCAGATCGACGACGTACGCGCCGCGCTCGGCGTTGCGCGCCAGCGGGTCGTACACGTAGTCCGCGGTCGCGGGGTCGTAGGACTCGCCGAGCTGGTCCTCGTCGACGCGCACCAGCGCCCAGCCCGTTCCATCCTCGAAGAAGTGGATCCGCCGGAAACCCTGGTTCGCCAGCGCATCGCTCTGCGCGAACGAGATGTCCGCGATCAGCGTGCGCACCGCGGCCTGGGTGTCGAAGTCGCCCTTGCTCGACAGGTACGGCACGAGCAGCGCGCCCGCGAGGCCGAGGATCGTCACGACGATCAGCACCTCGATGAGCGTGTACCCGCGGCGCACGCCGTGGCAGACCTTGGGGAAGAATCGTGTTGCTGCGCGCATGGGCTGTTCCCTCCGTCCCGCGTTTCGGCCATCCGTGCCGCCGACTTTCGTCGAAGGCGCCCGTTGGAAGCGAAGGCAGGGCTTGCGGGCCCTGCCTCCGTCGTGTTCGTTTCACTCCACCGGTGGGACCGGTGCCCGGATCACCAGTTCGGCGCGTCGGCCGCGGTGTCGGTGTCGGCGCCCGCGTAGCTGATGGTCAGCTTGGCACCGTTCCAGTTCCAGTTGTAGCCCACGGGGAGGCGGGGTTCCTTCATCAGGAACGGCGCGCCGCCGTTGTAGGCGGTGGTCATGGCCGGCCAGAGCTGCTCGGTGCCGTCCGTGCCCGAGGCGGGCGGGATGGTGCCGTTGTAGCGGAGCTTGTAGAGCTCGATCTGGCTGCGCACCGCAGCGAGCTGCGAGCGGGCCGTGCTCCGGGCCGCGTCCTCCGCGGTCGTCGTGATGTTGGGCACGACGAGGGCCGCAAGGAGTCCGATGATCACCACCACGATCAGGATTTCGATAAGGGTAAAGCCGCGTCGGTTGAGTTTGGACATGCGTACTTCTCGCAGTTGGCGGCCAGGACGTTGGCCGCGGGGTTCGACTGTGTGACTCGCGAAGCGGGCTGCACGGATTTCTCCGTGCAGCCCGGGATGGTTCGATCAGCTGCGAATTACCAGCTCTCGATCTCGGCGAGGGTGAGGCCCTCGGGGAGCGTGCCACCGGTGAAGGTGACGTAGATGGTCTCGATGTTGGTGGTGCCGGCGTTGTCACCCCAGACGAACTCGTAGCCGGTGGGCAGGGTCGGAGTCTTCTGGAGGTACGGATCCTCGCCGTTCGGAGGAGTCATCAGGTCGTTGAAGTCGGCCGGCAGGTTGCCGTTGTTGCGCACACGGAAGAGCTCGACCTGGCTGCGGACCGTCTGGAGCTGGCTCTTGACCGAGCTCTCAGCCGCCTCCTGCGACGCGTTCGTGAACTGCGGGATCACGATGGCGGCGAGGATGCCGAGGATGACGACGACGATGAGAATTTCGATGAGCGTAAATCCACGACGAACCGAACGCTTGATAGAAGACATGAGTTCCTCACTTCCCTCGGTGACCGTGCCATCCGGGCGACTCGATCCGAGGTGGCACTCGGTCGCCGAACTATCCATTGGCTCACGCGAGCCCCTTGAAATGCCGTTGCGGACGAGGTGCCCACAACGGCTGTGCTCGGATCCCTCCCTGAGGCCCTGACGTCCCTCCGGCGCCAAGACCAAGGACCTGAACGCCATGAAGATCGTCCCTCCCACGGTCAACCTTCAGTTCCTTGCCCCATTCCTCGGCGTGCCGGCGCTTCACGGGGCGTCACAGGCGTCACGCGCCGCACCAATCCGCACAGGTGGAACCGGGACGGCGGCGCCGCGCGCCGAACGCGGGCTCAGCAGGGCGAAGCGCCATCGAAGCGGACCGCCACGCGATAGCGTCCCGCCGATGTACGTTCGCACCGCCGAACCACCGCGATCGCGGGACGGCACGCCGGGTCGCTGAACCCGATGCTGACCCGCGCGCCCACCGTGATGGGCGTGATCGAGTCGCCCGCGAGCCACCACGGCGCGCAGTCGAGTCGATCGAGTTCGATGAGGACCCCGAGGTCGGCGCCCAGCGACAGCAGCGTCGCCGTGCCCCGCAGCGACCAGCGCTCGGAGCGTCGACGGTTCAGCCGGAACGCCGGCTCCAGCCGCTCGCGGCCCGGCCACCACGCCCCGAGCGGACCGCGGCTCGCGGTGGTCGGAGTGGGAAGCACGCTGGCGACGGCAGGCATGGGACGAGTCACCACGTCGGCACTTCGCGCCGCGGGACTTGAGAATCCCACCCCCTGCCGCCCTCGCGGTATAAACCCTCCATGAAGGCCGTGCCCGTCGCGCGATTCGCAGTCCCCACCGGCACCGCCGCCGCCACCGTGGTGATGCGCGAATCGACGGGCGACGACGCGACCGACGCGCGCCGCTTCGGCGCCCTCTCGGCCCTCGGCGACGAGGCCTTCCGCGGCGCCTTCGAGGAGCTCATCGTCGAAGGCATCTACACCGTGCTCGCGCAGCGCGTCCTGGTGCTGCGGGTGAGCCGCAACGGCACCCGCGCGTACGGCGCCGTGGTCGCGATCGACGGCGCCGGCACCGAGCCCCCCGCCCGCGCCGGCCTCGCCTCGCATCCAACCCTCATCGCGACCGACACTTCCGCCGAGCGCGCCGCCGACTTCCGCGCCCTGCTCGAAGCCGAGGCCAAGCAGCGCCCCGTGTTCCACGGCATGACGCCCGAAGGCATCACCTACAGCGGGTTCGAGGCGCAGTCCGGCGCCGCCATCCTTGGTGCGATCGCGGCCCTCGCACCCGCCAGCGCGCCCACGGCCTCGATCGCCGTCGTCTTCGCGGGCGACATCGTCGAACTCCCCGACGGACTCGTGGTCGGGCTCCACACAGCGCCCGTCTGACGCCTCGGCGGCCCCGCGTTTCCGCCGCAGCCCAGCGTTCCCGCCGCAGCCCAGCGATCCCGCCGCCCGGGTTCCGATATCCCGACCGTCCATCAACGGGCGGACCCGCAGATCTCCCCCGACGCTCCCTCGGCAGCCGCCGCACCCCTCGCTGCTACCATCGCGACCCCGCGTCATCGAACGACTCGCGTCTTCCGAAAGGCACGCCGTGACCACCATGACCAACTCCGCCGCGACGATCGCCCGCACGCTGTTCCCGCAGACCCCCTCCAAGGGCCGGGTCTACAACTTCAGCGCGGGTCCCGCCTGCATGCCGGAGAGCGTGCTCGAGCAGCTCCGCGACGAGCTCATCGACTGCCGCGGCGGCGGCATCGGCCTCCTCGAGCTCTCGCACCGCGGCGCCCTCTACGACGCGATCAACAACGAGGCCGAGGCCGCCTGCCGCAAGGCCGCGGGCGTCGGCAGCGACTACGCCGTCTTCTTCATGCCCGGCGGCGCCACCATGCAGTTCGGCCTGCTGCCGCTCAACTTCGTGGGCGAGCACGAGACCGCCGCCTACATCGACACCTCGATCTGGTCCTACAAGGCCTACACCGAGGCGGCGCGCTGCCGCACCGCGGCCATCGCCTTCGACGGCCGCGCGCTCCCCGCCAAGTACTCGCGCGTCCCCAAGAACGGCGAGTTCACCGAGCCGAAGGGCGCGAAGTACCTCCTCTACTGCCAGAACAACACGGTCGAAGGCACGACCTTCTGGGCCCCGCCCGAGACGAGCCTCCCGCTCATCGGCGACGCGACCAGCGACATCTTCTCGCGCCCCTGGGACTTCACCAAGCACGCGATGGTGCTCGCCGCAGGCCAGAAGAACCTCGGCGCCTCGGGCGCGAGCCTGATCGTCGCGCGCAAGGACTTCATCGCCAGCGCCACGCAGAAGCTCCCGCAGATCCTCCGCTTCGAGGACCACGCCAACGCCAAGTCGATCCTCAACACGCCGCCCACCTTCGCCGTGCGCGTGATGGGCCTCATGGCCGAGTGGACGCTCAAGGTCGGCGGCCCCGAGGCGATCGCCAAGAACAACGCCTACAAGGCGAACCTCATCTGGGACGCCGTCGACAACTCCGGCGGCTTCTACTCCTGGCCCGCCGAGAAGTGGTGCCGCTCGCACCTCAACGTCTGCTTCAAGACGCCGAAGGCCGACCTCGACGCCAAGTTCGTCGCCGAAGCCGAGAAGCACGGCCTCTTCGGCCTCCTCGGCCACCGCGAGGCCGGCGGCATGCGCGCGTCGATCTACAACGCGTTCCCCGTGAAGGGCTGCGAACTCCTCGCCGACTTCATGGCCGACTTCGCCCGCAAGAACGGCTGATGCCGCACGACCAACTCGGGGCGCCCCCGTCGTGAGTGCCCGCAGACGCAGTCTGCGGAACGCTCGACGCCCCAATTCAAGACCGCTTGCACGGGCCGCACGAAGTCCCGCACCTACCGCCCGCCGCCACCCTTCGTGTCCGGCTTCGACTCCTCGCCGGGACTCTCCACCACCGCCGCCTCGAGCACGACGAGCAGCGTCTCGCCGCTTTCATCGAGCGCCGGCGCCGACAGCACCGCGCGCTGACCCGCCTTCAGCGTGAGCGCGTGCGTCGACGCGCGCGACCGCATGATCGGCGCGCCCACCTCGAGCGACGTGCCCTCGACCGCCTCGCGCCCCACCATCTGGTCGAACTTCATGACGAGCTTGCGGACGGTCACGCTTCCGCCGCTCCCCGCCTCCGCGAGGACCTCGAAGCGCATCCCCTCGAACTGCGGCTCGCCGCGCACCAGGCGGAAGACGCCGGCCTCGCCCGTCGGCTGCATCGACTCGACCGCCACCTCGCGGCCGATCTGCACCGCGGCCTCCTGACCCGACCGCACGAACAGCCTCGGCGCCGAGATGCAATGCTCCGCCGCCTCCGCCGCAAGCCGGTCGATCTCCTTGCCGCCCACCGCGACCCGCACCTCGGGCGCATCCTTCGCCGCGACGAACGGCAGATCCTTGAGGAACGGCACCTGGAGTGTCGGTATCTGCGGACGCCCCGCAGCCGCGCCTGCATCCCCGCCTTCAACCGCCGCAGCTTCGCCGCTGGTTCGCAGCTGGAAGACGCGCAGCGTCACCATGATCTGCGACTCGGCTGGCGCAGCGGGAGGTGCCACATCATGCGTGCGAACCCCAACCGCGACGCCTTCGACCGCACCATTCTCGATGACCCCCGCCGCCGCGACCGTCGTGCAGCCAAGCGCCAGCATCGCACTCCGCATGCCGCGCCAACGCATACCCGTCCAGTTCATGCCTGTCCCGTTCATGGCCTCACTCCTTCGCGGCGCGTCGGCCGCTCCGATGAATCCGTCACGCAACCGTCGCAGGTCCAGCGGCGGATGTCCAACCGCACCGCCTCCCCATCGCGACTCCAATAGACCGGCACCGCCGTCACGCGCGCCACCGCCCTTGGGCGACCGCCGCTCCACGCGACGATCAGCCACACCGCACCGACAAGCGCGACCAGCGCCGCGACCGCGCGCCACACGGTTGCGCGCCCGCGCTGCGTCGCACCCCACCGCGTGGCACACCGCGCCTCAAACCGCGCCTCATGGCCCGCACGGAACGCCGGTCCCGCCGCCGCGCGCAGCGCCCGCTCGATCGCCCGCTCATCCATGCTGCTCCTCCTTCGCCAGGTACACCCGCATCTCCGCCAGCGCGCGCGAGTACCGCGCCGACACCGTCCCCACGGGCTCGTCGAGCACCGCCGCGATCTGCGGGAAACTCAGCCCCGAACGGGCATGGAGCACCACGACTTCGGCCGCCGCCGGCGCGAGCGACGCGAGCGCACCCTGCAACGCCGATGAATCCGACGCATCCGCAGGCGAACCGCCCAACCCGTCGATCGACCGCCCAGCCTCGAAACCCAGCACCTCCCGCCGCGGCACCCGCCGCATCCGATCGAACGCCCGGTTGCGGATCGCGCGGTACGCGTACGCCTCGGGATTCTCGATCGACCCGCGCACGGCCAGCATCCCCACCAGCGCCTCGTGCACGAGGTCCTCGGCCTCGTCTCGCGACCGCGTGAGCGCCGCCGCATAGGCCGCAAGCGCGCGGTGATGCGCGCGGTAGAACTCGCCGAGCCACGCGCGCTGGAGAGGATCCGGGCTTCCCGTCATCGCTCCCCTCCAGACGGACGACCGAGCCAACCGCTGCCGAAAGCACACGATTTCTGCGGCGGAAACTCCCGCACCCTCATCCGCGCTCGAGCTCGAACCGGTCCCCCGTCCGCGCATACCAGTTGCCGCCCATCCGCCCGACGGCGCGCAGCCTCTCCGGATCGATGTACATCCTCGGATGCGCCAGCGCATCGTCGACGCGCGCGTGCACCACCCGCCCGAGCACCATGTTGCCGCCGAACGGCACGCCGGGCGCGAAGCGCTTCACCTCGATGGTCTCGCACTCGAAGTGCACCGGGCTCTCCGCCATGTACGGCGCACGGATCCGCGTGCACATCCTCGGCGTCAGGCCCGCGTGCTCGAACTCGCTCTCGCCGTACGGCAGGTTGGCCGCGCAGGCGACGACCTGCCGGATGTTGTCCTCGGTCGCCAGGCTCACCGAGAAGCAGCCCGCGCCACCCTCGGCGACCGGCTTCGCGTTGCGCATCGAGTCGTTCTCGCAGCCATCGCCGCGGCTCACCGGACAGAACATCACCACCATCGGCTCGCTCGACACCGCGTTGAAGAACGAGAACGGCGCCAGGTTGTGCTGCCCCGCCGCGTTCATCGTGCCGATCACCGCGATCGGCCGCGGCACCACGGCACCCAGCAGCAGGTTGTACCGAAGCCCCATCGGCATCGACGACACATCGAACTCCATCACGCACCTCCGCACTTCCGCGCCGCTTCGGCGCGCACATGCGACACCAGGCCGTCCATCGCGGCCTCGAGCATCGCGATCATCTCGGCGAATCCCTCGGGCCCGCCGTAGTACGGATCGGGCACCTCGTCGTCGCCGCGCCCCGCATCGAAGTGCCGCACGAGCACCACGCGCTCCCTGGGCGCGCCATTCGCGAGCAGCTCGCGCACGTGCGACCGGTCCATGCACACGAGCAAGTCGTGGTGCGACGACTCGCTCTTCCGCAGCCCGCGCGCCCTGCCCTCGGCCGCGTATCCCGCCGCGCGCAGCGCCACCGCCGAACGCACGTCGGGATCCTCGCCCTCGTGCCAGTCACCGGTTCCCGCCGAATCGATCGCGAGATCAGGCAGGATTCCCGCACGCCGCGCGTGCTCGCGGAAGATGTTCTCCGCCGCTGGACTCCGGCAGATGTTCCCGGTGCAGATGAAGACGATGCGAAACGGCTCGCGCGCGCTGCTCATGCGGCGAGTGTAGCGCCGCGACCGCTACACTCCGCCCTCCATGGCGTCCGACCCCACGGCCTTCGACTACGACCTCCTCGTCCTCGGCAGCGGTCCCGCGGGACAGCGCGCCGCCGTGCAGGCCGCGAAGCTCGGCAAGCGCGTCGGCCTCGTCGAGCGATCGCGCATGGTCGGCGGCGTCTGCCTCCACACCGGCACCGTGCCGAGCAAGACCTTCCGCGAGGCGGTGCTCTCGCTCACCCATGTGCCGATACTCTCGCGCGGCACACCCGTCGAGCGTCCACGCCCCACGATGAAGGAGCTGCTCCACCGCGTGAACACCGTGATCGAGCGCGAGCTCGATGTCGTCGCCCGCCAGCTCTCGCGCAACGGCATCGACCTCATCGCCGGCACCGCGCGGTTCCTCGACCCGCACCGGATCTCGATCAACGGCGGGCCCCTCGAGCGCCAGGCCACCGCCGAGCACATCCTCATCGCCTGCGGGAGCGTCCCCGCCCCGCCGCCGGTCGACGCCGACCACGAGACGATCCTCACCAGCGACGACATCATCCGACTCCCCAAGCTGCCGCGCTCGCTCGCCGTCATCGGCGGCGGCGTGATCGGCATCGAGTACGCCTCGATGTTCGCCGAGCTCGGCGTCGAGGTCACGCTCATCGACCGCAACGCGCGCCCGCTCGAGTTCTGCGACCACGAGATCGTCGACGAACTCATGCACCAGATGCGCCAGAAGCGCGTCACCTTCCGCCTCGGCGAGACCGTCCACCGGATCCGTCCGCTGGACGGCGGCGCCAACGGCGGCACCCACGGCGCGGCCATCGACCTCGACAGCAGCAAGCACATCGAGGTCGACGCCGCGCTCTTCTCGATCGGACGCATCGGCGCCACCAAGCAGCTCGGGCTCGACAAGGCGGGCCTCACCGCCGACGACCGCGGCCGCCTCAAGGTCAACGAGCGCTTCCAGACCTCGGTCGATCACATCTCCGCCGCCGGCGACGTGATCGGATTCCCCGCACTCGCCTCGACCAGTTCCGAGCAGGGCCGACTCGCGGTCTGCAGCATGTTCGGCGTCGAGGCCAAGCCGACCCCGGCCGGCTTCCCCTACGGCATCTACGCGATCCCGGAGATCTCGATGGTCGGCGCGACCGAGCAGGAGCTCACGGCGCAGAAGGTGCCCTACGAGGTCGGCGTGGCGCGCTACGAGGAGATCGCGCGCGGCCAGATCCTCGGCGACTCGAGCGGCTTCTTCAAGATGATCTTCCACCGCGAGACGCGCAGGCTGCTCGGCGTGCACTGCATCGGCACGCAGGCGACCGAGCTCATCCACATCGGCCAGGCCGTGCTCTCGCTCGGCGGCGGACTCGACTACTTCCTCGAGAGCGTGTTCAACTACCCGACGCTCGCCGAGTGCTACAAGGTCGCCGCCTACAGCGCGTCGAACCACATGCGCGGCGGCTGAGCCCGGCTCAGCGCCGCACGGCGCGGCACGAACCCAGCACCGCGCAGCACGAACACCGCACGACACCGCCCGCGCGCCTCCCGCTGTGTTCACTTCATCCGACCAAGCGCGTCGGCCGCGAGCGACCCGAGGTCGCGGATCCGCTCCGGCATGTCGGGGTCACCCGCGAGTTCCTCGAACGCGCGCGCCAGCGCGAACGGCGTCTGCCGCGTGATCATCGCGCCGTGGCGCACGATCGCCGCCGCGATGGTCGCGGCGTAGAGCCGCGCCGCCAGGCTCCGCTCGGGCGCGGTCGCACCCGTGGTCCGCAGCATCTTGTACGCGTTCTTGAGGTCCTCCAGCTGCCGCACCGTCGCGGCGCCATGGGTGATCGCGTCGAACGGATCACGCGCACCCGGGATGATCTCCCGCGTCAGGAACGTCGCCCCCGCGATCGCGGGCGACTCGTCGAGCTCGAACGCCCAGCGCAGCGTGTTCCCGAGCGCCTGCGCCTCGTGCGTGCCGCCCTGGTCGGGCGACGGATCGGGAGTGTCGTGCGTGTCCTGCATCGGGTTCATCGCCCCTCCGTGAGCAGTGCCAGGAGGTCCGCGACCTCGCTCTTCAGTTCCGCCGGATCGACCATCGTCGCGCGCAGCTCGTCCATCAGGATCGACGCGAACCGCCGCTTCGTCACCAGCAGCTTCGCCGCGCACTGACCGCGGTCGAGCCCAAGCCGAGGCGCGATCTCCTCGTACGAGGGCGCCATCCCCTGGAACGCCCCCTGCAGCACCCGCAGCCGGAAGATCTCCCACGACGCCGCGTCGCCGTCCGCCTCCAACTCGCGCTGGAGCCGCTCGCTCGCGCTACGGATCAGCCCCGCCACGTAGCGCGCATGGAACGCACGCTCGGGCGAGGTCGACTCCTGCCCCGACGACGCCTCGCCGACCAGCGCACCGGAGCCCTCGTCGCCCGCATCGATCGCAACCAGGCCCGTGCGCGGCGCACGCGATTGCGCGGTCTGCCGCCGGTGGACATCGGCGAGGTAGTTGCGCACCGCGCCGAGCAGCAGCGTGCGGAAGCGCCCCCGCCCCTGATCGGCCTTCTCCAGCAGCCGCCGCGCGAGCATCACATCGCAGATGAACGCCTGCGTCAGTTCGGTGGCCTCCTCGCTGCGACGCCCCGACGCTCGGATGTACGCATACACCGCGGGCCACGCGCGCTTCATCACCGCGTCGAGACTCGCCCGCGCGGTCGCGGAGCCACTCGCCGCATCGCGGATCAGCTCCCAGTTCGTCTGGGTCATCGATGGATTCGACTGCTTCGCCATTGGCCATCCCGCGCCCATCCGCGCGCTGCATCAAGGTACGCAATCGCCCGCAGCCGCCCAACCAATCGCCACATTTCTCCCCCGCATCGCCCGCCACCGCCAAAAACAAAGCAAGCGGGCCCAAAGCCCGCTTGCTGCGTCTCACACACCCCGATGCGAAGATGTTGGCGGCCCGTTCAGGGCCGCCAACGACAGTCGCATCGGAAAATACTGGAGCCGGGGGGATTCGCACCCCCGTCCCGATACGTCCTGCCCACCGCGTCAACGAGCGTTTCCGTTCTTTCGATCTCACCTGGGTCATCCGCGGACGGCGGGCGCCAAACCCAAGCCAGCCTGACTGTGTTCTCGTTCCTCAGCGGTAAGGCATCGCCTTGGAACCAGCCCGGTTTTTTGCGCGGGCGGATCCTACCGGGCGTCGGATCCGCTCCACGTCGCGGGGATTAGGCCGCGAGAGCGTACTGCGTGTTGGCAGTTATGGTTTGCATACTTTTTACGTGGCCTGCATGCTCCACGGCTCGCAACGATGGACCGGTTGCGTCCGGTCGATTCTGGTCGGCCCCGATTGTGAAAGACAAGGGCGAGTATACGAATCGCCCGACCCCGAAGCCAGCGGAACTACTTGCTTTCCTCGATATGCGCGCCGCCGACCGGCAGCACCGCGTCGTTCGCCTTCTCCAGCGCGTCGAGCTCCTCCTCGCTGAACGCCTCGAAGCGGATCCCCGCCGCGCCCAGCGAGGTGCCGGTCGCGAACGCGAGGTCGACCAGCGCGATCTGGTAGCTCGACAGCGCCGCCACCTCGCGGCTCTGCGCATCGGCGAGGCTCGCGCTGGCGTCGAGCACATCGGTGCTTGTCCGCAGCCCCACGTCGAACTGCCGCTCCTCGGCCGCGAGCGTGCGCGCCGCGAGCACCGTCTCCAGCCGCGCCGCGAGGATGCGCTGCCAGCTCTGCGCGAGCGCGTCGAGCGCGTCGAACACCTCGGTGCGGATCGCCTGCCGGCGCGCCTCGCGCGTGGCCAGCCGCTGCACCCGCTGCAGGATCGCAGCGCCCACGCGCGACTTCGCCGCCTCGTTGCCCAGCGGGATCTCTGCGCGCAGCCCGACGTTGAACGCATCGGCATCGCCGATGGCCCCGTACGCGCCCTGCACGTCGGTGCCCGGTCCCTGCGCGTTGTAGCCGTAGTCCACCACGAACAGCGGCAGCGCCGCGTTGCGGCGGAAGTCGACCTCGCTCGAGTCGATCGCCAGCTGCAGCTCCAGCTCGAGCATCTCCATGCGGTTCGCCACCGCCTGCTCGGCGAGCGTGCCGCCGTCGAGCGTGAGTCCCACCGGGTTCGGATCGGTCGCCGGCTTCAGCGGCGTCGCGCTCGACACGGGTAGATCCTCGCGGTTCATCAGCCGCTTCACCGCGCGCTGCCGGATGCGCAGCACCGAATCGGCCACGATGATCTGCTCGAGCGTGCGTCCCACGCCGCTCTCGGCGCGGATCACCTCGATCTCCGGCGCCTCGCCCTGCGACACGCGCCGCCGCGCGCGCTCGAGCTGCTTGATCGCCACGTCGTACTGCGCCCTCCGCACATCGAGCTCGCGGAACGCCGAGTACAGGTTCCAGTACGCCGTGTCGGCGTTGGCCACCACGCGGATCGCCTCGAGCTTGGTGCGCGCATCGGCGATCTGCCCCTGCCAGTCCGCCACGCGGATCGAGTGGGTGTTCGCCTTCACGCCCGCGCCGCGCAGCAGCGGCTGGCTCATCGAGAACGAGAGCTCCGCGAGCCAATCCTCGTCCGGCGCGCCGAACGAGATCCCGTTCGCCCCGCGGGTGAGCGGGCTCGAGATGGTGATGTCGCCGCCCGTCGCGAGCGGCAGCGAGAAGCCGGCCTCGAACGAGTCCTGGCTCGCGTCGTTGCCCTGCGCGATGTCGGCGAACACGCTGTTGTCGTTGCGCCGCGCGCTCGCGAAGAACACGCCCTCGAACTTGGCCTCCTCGGCCGAGAGGTTCTCGCGCGCGATCGCCGGATCGATGAGCTGCGTCCGCAGCTCGAGGTTGCGCGCCAGCACCGACGAACGCACCTCGGCCAGCGAGAGCGCCACCGGGTCCTTCGGCGGCTCGGCGACCTTGATCTCGTCGAGCGTCTGCTTCGCCGCCGCCTCGAGAGAGACCGCCGGCGCCGTCGACGCCGCGGCGGGATCGAGCGCATCGATCCGCTTCAGCTGCTCGTCGCTCGCGCGCCACCGCTCATCGTCGTTGTCGAAGATCCCCGCCTTGCAGCCGGGAACGAGCGCCACCAGCGCGGCGAGCGAGAGCGTACGAACGAGATTCAACCGCGTGTGTCGCATGGCCATGGTCCAACCAGCCCCTCACTCGTGCCGGAGCGCCTCGATCGGGTCGAGCCGCGAAGCCTTGATCGCCGGGAACATGCCGAACACGATGCCGGTCAGCGCGCTGAACGCGAAGCTCAGCACGACCGCCCAGAACGGGATGTCGGCCTGCTCGAGCTGCGCGCCGGGGATGCGCGTGAGCCCGAACGCCGCGAGCCGCCCGAACGCGATGCCGATGAACCCGCCCACCAGGCAGAGCGTCACCGCCTCCAGCAGGAACTGCATCAGGATCGCCATCGGCGTCGCGCCGACCGCCTTGCGGAGTCCGATCTCGCGCGTGCGCTCGCTCACCGACACCAGCATGATGTTCATGATGCCGATGCCGCCGACGAGCAGCGAGATGCCGACGATGCCGCCCGCGATCGCCGTGATGCCCGCCGCGAGCGCCTTGAACTGCTCGATGAACCGGTCGATCGCCGCGACCTGGAAGGTCTGCGGCTCGCCCGGCGACAGTCCGCGCACCCGCCGCAGCACGAAGCGCACCTCGTCCTCGCCCTCCTGCGCGGTCTCGGGGCTCGCGAACAGCCCCTCGATGCGCATGAAGAAGTTGCGGTCCTGCATCTTCTCCGCCACCGAGAACGGGATGAAGATCTCCGCGCTCGACGTGTTCATGCCGAAGAAGCGCGCCTGCGTCGTCTCGACGATGCCGACGATCATGAAGCGCCGGCCGCCGATCAGCACCGCCTCGCCCACCGGGTTCGCAGGCAGGTCGAGCTCGCGGATCGCGTCCTCGTTGATGAGGCACACCTGCCGCTCGCTGTCGACGTCGATCTGCGAGAAGGGCCGCCCCTCCTGCACGAACCGGTTCTGCACCTCGTGCCAGTCCGGCCAGATGCCCGCCACCGTGATGCCCTCGATGCGCTTGTCGCCGCTCTCGACGTCCAGGCCCACCTCGGTGATCGGCGTGACCGCCTTCACCAGCGTGCACTCGTCGCGGATCGCCTTCACCTCGGCGGGCTTCAGCAGGATCTTCTCCCACGGGTACATGTTGCGCGGCGCGTTGTCCGGCCGGTCGGGGAAGACGAAGAACTTGCTCGCGCCGACCGACTCGAACTCGCTCAGCACCTTCGACTTGAGGCCGGTGAGCGCCGCGATGACCGCGGTCGTGCTCGCCACGCCGACGATGATGCCGAGCGCCGTCAGGAAGGCGCGCGACTTGTTCGCCCAGATCTGCGAGAACGCGAGCGTGATCGCCTGCAGCCAGAAGAGCGGATTGAGCATCAGGCGCCGCCCTTCCCGGCGGCCGACGCCGCCGCGTGCACCCCGGGCAGATGCCGCCCCGCGATGTCCCGCTCGATCGGCAGGTCGCTGAGCACGCGGCCGTCGCGCAGCCGCACGACGCGCTGGCAGTGCGCGGCGACCTCATCCTCGTGGGTCACGATCACGACCGTCTGCCCCTCGCCGTGGATCTGCCGGAACAGCGACAGGATCTCCGCCGTGGTGGCGCTGTCGAGGTTGCCGGTCGGTTCGTCGGCGAGCAGGATCGACGGCTTGTTCAGGATCGCCCGCGCGATCGCAACGCGCTGGCGCTGTCCGCCCGACAGTTGGTTGGGACGGTGGTCGACGCGCTTGGCCAGTCCGACGCGGTCGAGCGCCGCGAGCGCGCGCTGCCGGCGCCCGCGCCATCCGCCCTGCGCGTAGATCAGCGGCAGCTCCACGTTCTCGAGCGCGGTCTGCCGCGGCAGCAGCTCGAAGCTCTGGAACACGAAGCCGATCTCCTCGTTGCGGACCTGCGCCAGTTCCTTCGCGCCCATGCGGCTCACATCGCGGCCGTTGAGCATGTACGCGCCCGAGGTCGGCCGGTCGAGGCAGCCGAGCATGTTCATCAGCGTGCTCTTGCCCGAGCCCGACGAGCCCATGATCGCGACCATCTCGTTGCGTCCGATCGTCAGGTCGAGACCGCGCAGCGCATGGATCGTCTCCACGCCGACGCGGTAGATCTTCGTGAGGCCCACGACCTGGATCAGCGGGCGGTCGCCCGCGCCGGAGCTCGACTCAGCCATTCGAGCTTCCCGTCGGCGCCGCGGCCTTGAGCGCATCCTGCGCGGTCTCCTCGCGGATCCGGTCGCCCGTCTTGAGCCGCTCCAGCACCCGGTACGGTCCGGTCACGACCACATCGCCCTCGCCCAGGCCCTCGAGCACCATCGTGTCGCTCAGGTTGGAGTTGCCGGTGCGGATCGGCGTCGCGACCGCCTTCCCGTCCACCATGCGGAAGACGATGATCGCCTTCTTGCGCACCTGGTCGACCAGCGGCGACTCCGCGATGTCCTTCGGCAGGTCGTCGAGCTTCTTCTCGAGCAGCGCCTGGCTCGGCACCAGCAGGCCCTTCGTCGACTCGACCACGATGTCGACGTTCGCCGCGAGTCCCGAGAGCAGCGTCTCGCCGTCCGTGAGGTCGAGCTTCACCTCGCACTTGAACCAGCCGCCCTGCCCGCTGCCCGTCGCGCCCGAGGTGGAGCCGAACGACTGCTCGGTGCCACGCGCCAGCGCGACGCGCTCGACGGTGCCCTTGAACTCGCGGTTGCGGTAGGCGTTCACGCGCACGGTCGCCGCCTGCCCCGCCTTGACGCGGGCGACATCGCTCTCGGCCACCTTCGACTTGAGGCGCACCGAACCGAGGTCGGCGATCGTGAGGATCTTGGTGCCCGCGTTGTTCATCGTGCCCACGACCACCAGTTCGCCCGCCTCCGCGTTGAGCTCGGTGATCTGGCCGTCGATGGGCGCGGTGATGGTCGTCTTCTTGAGCAGCTGGCGGGCGCGCTCGATGTTGGCCTCGGCGGCGGCGAGCGAGCTCTCGATCACCGAGAGGCCCTCCTTCGCGGAGGCGATCTGCGCCTCGAGGTCGCGCACCCGCGCGATCGCGTTGTCGAGGTCGGCCCGGCTCACGTCGCCGGTCTTGAAGAGCGCCTCCTGGCGCTCGAGCGCCGAGCGCGCGTTGGCCAGCTGCGAATTGGGGCTCGCGAGCCGCTCCTGCTCGCTGCGCAGGCGGAACCGCTCGCCATCGCGCTGCGCGACCTGCGCGTCGAGCGACGCCTTCAGATCGCGGTCGTCGAGCTTCACGATCACCTCGCCCTGCCGCACGGTCGCGCCCTCGCGGAACGGCAGCTCGAGGATGCGCGCGCTCACCTCGGCCGACACATCGACCTTGACCTCCGGGTCGAGCTCGCCCGGCGCGGACACCGTCTCGACCAGCTCGCGCGTGGAGATGGTCGCGATGCGCACCGCCAAGGTGTCGTTGCCACCGCCGAAGGACGGCAGCACTGCCAGCGCCGAGGGTCCGGCGACGACAAGCGCCACCACGGTCACACCCAGCACGACGGCCACCACGATCAGGAACTTGCGCACGAGGTCGGACTCCCTGTACCGACGGCGCAGGGCGCGCCGCGGGAAGGCGAGCGTATTCCGAAACCCTTTCCACGGGTTGCGGATCGCCCTAAAAAGACAACCACCGCGCAGGACCTGCCGTGACCGGATCCAGCGACCCAAAAAGCAGCGGACCCCCGGCCGAAGCCGGGGGTCCGCGTGATGTCACACTGATCCTGATTGCTCAGGTCGTCTGTCGCAATCCTTTCGGATTACGGGCAGGCGCCCCAGCCGTTCAGGAGGACCGAGAGGTCGGCCGAACCGACGGTGCCGTCGGCGTTGAGGTCAGGGCTCGTGCCACCCCATCCGTTGAGGAGGATGGAGAGGTCAGCCGAACCGGTGACGCCGTCGCCGTTGAGGTCGGTCGGGCACGGGGTGCCGCAGCCCGAGAAGTCACCGTTGACGTCGACGTACCAACGCGCCGTGAAGGTCGCGCCGAGGCTCTCGGCGACGACGTAGGCGAGGGCCGCGTCGGCGCAGGCGAGACGGATGAACGTCGCGCTGCTCGGATCAGCAGTGTTGCCGCCAGCGAGCTGCTGGTAGCCGGCGTTCGCCGGGATACCGGTCGAGCCGTCCTGCATGTTCGGGAAGTCAAGGATGATCACGAGGTTGTTGGCAGCGGCCGAGTCGACGCAGAGCGGCGGATCGAAGTTCAGGGTCTGGACCGCGGCGACGCCGGGGATCAGGACCTGACGCGAATCGATGAGCTCGAGGTCGTTGCCGTCGCCGGCGGTGACGATCTTGTTCCTCGGGTTGCCGCCGTCGATGTCGCGGTAGACGCCGACGGTCGCGGGGAGCGGGAGATCCGAGAGGAACAGACCGCAGGCCGCGCCGTTGGTGTCGCGAGCGACCGACCAGACGCCGAAGTTGACGCAGCTGATGGTGCCGGAAACCGCGCCAACCGGGAGGCTACGAGCGTAGCTGTTGGCGGTGCTGCCACCCTGGGCGCAGTTCGGGAAGGCCGGCTGAGCCGCGCAGCGGACGAGGCCGTTGGCAGCCGTGTTCGCCGAGTTGATGGTGGCGGTGTTCGGACCAGGAGCGTTGCAGACGCCGTTGATGATGTCCGGGCAGGTGGCCGGAGCCGAGGTGACCTCGACGACGTAGTCGTTGAGGAAGCCCGAGCCGCACGGAGCGCCGGTGAAGACCGCCGGAGCGACGAACACGTAGTAGGTGCCCGGGTTGAGGCACACCGAGGCCGTCGACGGGCAGTTGCCCGCGCCGGTGCTGAGGACCGAGATGCCCGCGCAGGCGGCGACGCTGATGTCGCCACCGAGCACGAGGGTGGTCACGAACTGACCCGAGCTCACGTTCACGGTGACCTGGCTGTCCGCGGTCACGGTGAGGCGGTAGAAGTCGGTGTCGCGGGTGTCGGCATCGGCCCAGAAGGTGCCCTTGATGCGCGAGCCGAGGACGATGTCCTCAACCTCGCCGAGCGCGTTGCAGCCGTTGTTGGTGGCCGAACCGCAGGCCTCGGACTCGACGCCGGTCTGCGCCGGGAGGGCGCACGGAGCCGGGAGGTCGATGGTCAGGGTGCAGGTGCCGGGGATGTCGTAGGTGGCGCAACGGACGAGGTACCAGTTGGCCTGGGTCACGTTGACGCTGAGCTCCGACGCGAAGGTCGCGCCGACCTGGCACTCCGTGCCACCGTCGTCGTTGCAGCCAACGAGCGTGGTGTTCAGGGTGTTGTAGTCGAAGGCGGCCGGGTTGGTGCCCATCGCGTAGACCGCGACCTTGGTGTCGAAGGTCGAGGCGTTGCAGGTGGCGACGCGCATCGAGCCGTTCGCCGGGGCCTGGACGCGGTACCACACGTCGTTCAGGAAGAAGTCGTTGCCCGACGAGCAGGTCGCCGCAGCGTGGTTCGGACCGTCGGTGTTGCAACCGTTGTTGTTGATCGCGAACGAACCGTCAGCGGTCACGACGGTCGCGTTGGTCGCGCAGTCGTTGGCCACGGCCGGATTCGGCGTGAGGCACTGGTAGACGAAGATGCCGCAGGCAGCGACGGCGCCCTGCACGCAGGTCTCGTCCCAGCCGATTTCGCAGCAGAGCGGGTTCGCAGCGCAGACCGCGGTGCAGCAGTTCGCGTCCTCGCAACCCGGGGTCGCGTGGACGACGCCGCAGCCACCGGTCGCCGGGCAGCCGACGGCCGCCGGGGTGAAGGTGACGTTGAGGGTCGCGCTGCCGGTCTCGACGCCGTTCCAACCGCCGACGCGGATGTAGTAGGTCGTGCCCGAGGTCATCGCGAAGCCAGTGATCTTCGAGAAGAAGTTCTGGCAGGAAGCGTCCGCCGGAGCGTCGCCGTTGCAGCCGACCTGGACGAGGGCGCCGCAGCTACCGCTGTAGAGCGCCATCGAGGTGTCGAAGCCGGCGATGTCGCAGGTCGAGATGTCGGCAACGCCGTTCTCGGCCGGCGTGAAGCGGAACCAGACGTCCGGATTGCCGGTGGTTCCCCAGTCGAGGAAGGTGCCCGTGCAGAAGGTGTCGACGGGAGCCGGGTTGGCCGACGAGGTCGCGCCGACGTTGGTGAACGCCACGGGAACGCCCGCAGTGACGACCGTGGCGGTCGAGCACTCGTCGTTCGCAACCTGGCCCATCGCCAGCGTCGTGAAGCCAGCCGTCGCAAGGACGCTGGTCACGAGCAGGCTCGTACCACAAAGATTCTTCATCGCATCGCTCCTAAAAAGGACCCCGTTTCGGGGCCACGCCTGATGGTGCTGCAGTCACACGACCGCAACCCGGGACTCTGCACGAACACCGAAACGGACGGGTTCGCGTCGCTTCTCGCGTCTGGGTCGCGCGCTGTTTTGGAGACAGCGGGCGATGGCGACGCGATTTTCCAATCTAGTTCCGTGATCGGACGATCCAAACGGAATCTTGGGCAGTTCTCACAATTCCGAAACATCTCTTCGGTTCGGTTGCGCCCGCGAGGCTAGAAAGTCTCGGAAAACGTTATTGGAACGTCCGAGAACTCCCGCGTCCGCAGAAGAAAACGGCCCTGTCCAACAGAGTTGACTGTTTATGGTGCCTGCCGCACTGATCGGAAGTGCAAAACCCGCTCAGTTGGCGGGCTCGATGGTCACGGTCAGGCGCAGCGAAGTGAGCTGCTCCGCCACGAGTTCTGCGTGCTCGCGATGGGTCGCGAGCACCAGCGAGAGACCCTTCTTGTGGGCCTCCATGGTGCACCGGGTGGCCGCCGGAACGCTCAGCCGCGCGAACCGACAGAGGGACTCGATAACGAATCCCATGTCGTTCACCTCGTCGTTGTGAAGCAGCACGTTCCACGGAGGCAGCGCCTCCGTCGGCTTCTTGGGCGACGGGGTTGGGCGAGTCGGTGCCGGTGCAGACGGTTGGGTCATCAGGGCGTCACCTCAGACAGGCGGCGAGTATAGGCGAGAAGTGCGCCATCACAGCACCCATCCTCGAAAGTCCAACGAAAACACAACGCGGACTCACTCCATTCGCCAATCGACGACCAGCTTGCCAAACTGCTCCCCCGCTTCGAGCCGCTCGAAGGCCGCGGCACCCTGGGACGGGGCGAACACGCGGTCGACGGTCGGCGCGATGGCGCCGCTGCGGAACAGCGACACCACCTCGCGGAATTCACGCATATCGCCCATCGTGGACCCGACCAGACGGAGCTGATTCCAGAAGATGCGGGTCAGGTCGGTGGTGGCGTCCGGGCCGGTCGTCGCGCCGCAGGTTGCAAAGGCCCCGCCCCGCGCGAGGCTCTTGATGCACGCACCGTGAATCGACTTTCCAACGCTGTCGACGCACAGATCGACGCCGCGCCGACCGGTGAGCTGCCGAACCTCCCGCGACCAGTCCTGCCCTTGATCGAGCACGCCATGGTGCGCCCCGAGCTTCTTGGCGGCATCGAGCTTCCACGCATGCCGGCTTGTCACAATGACTTCACAACCAAAGTGGCGAGCGATCGCCAATGAAGCCAAAGCGACTCCTCCGCCGATTCCAGTGATCAAAACCTGCATGCCGGCACACAATCCGGCCTGGGTGACCATCATTCTCCACGCGGTGAGATGGGTCAGCCCGAACGCAGCCGCCTGAATTGGGTCTGAATCACCTACTTCAAGCAGGTTGGCGATGGGCGCCGTGAACTTCTCGCCGAGGCAGCCGGGGCCGTGCTCGCCGATCATGAAGATGTCCGCCGGGCTGGGCCGGACGCCCGGCCGGATCGGATCGGCCTTCGGCACCGCCGCGTTGAGCAGCACGCGCTTCCCGATCCACGAGGCGTCGACGCCCGTGCCGACCGACTCGATGATGCCGCAGCCGTCAGAGCCCGAGATGGCTGGGTAGCGGATGTCGATGCCGGGCAGCCCCCGTCCGACCCACAGGTCGAGATGGTTGAGCGCCGCCGCCTCGGTGCGGACGAGCGCCTCCCCGGGACCAGCCGTCGGCTCCGGAAAATCGGTGACGGTCGCAACGTTCGGAAGTACGGGATTGCCCTGCCGCTGGATGGTGATCGCTCGCATCCCCCGAGTGTACGGATTCGCAGCGGCGCCGAGGGCACCCCGTATCATCGCGACCATGGCATCACTGCTTCAGCGCGTCTCCGCGATCCTCTTCGGCACCTGCCTTTGCCTTGCTCCGAGCAGCGGCGCCTTCGCCCAGCAGCCGGCGGCGCCGGCCCAAGGTCGGACCCCAGTGAGGCCCCCTGCCGCTGCCCAGCCTTCCCAGCCGCAGACGCCGCCCTGCCCCATCGTCGCGGATCCCCCGGGCGCCGACTTCGGCGTGGTCGACCCGGGAACGGTCGTCGCCTCGACCATCAAGCTGATCAACCCGTTCGACCGCCCCGTGCGGATCGTCGAGGCCAAGCCGAGCTGTACCTGCACGACCGTCGACATGAAGGGCAAGGTCATCCCGGCGAAGGGCTTCCTCGAGATGCCGATGTCGATGAAGACGGCCCACTCCGTCGGCAAGAAGGGCGCGCAGGTCACGCTCGTCTTCGAGGGGGTGAGCGTGCCGCTCGTGGTCAAGCTCGACGCGGAGACCGCCTACGCCGTGCGGGCGAATCCGCCGCACATCGACGCGCTCGATCCGGTCCGCATGAAGGGCTTCTTCGAGCTGATCTCGGGGGATGGACAGCCCTTCACGGTCAAGACCGTCGACGGCAAGCCCGCGCAGACCGCGGACGGCTCCGTCATGAAGCCGGCCGTGCGGCAGGTGGTGAAGTACGACCTCACGACCCCCGGGCTCAACCCGAATGGGGTTCCTCCCTTCCTCATCGTCGAGACCGACCACCCGAAGTGCCCGGTGCTCGACCTGCGGGTCCGCCACGAGACGACGCGCATCTCGCCGGTGCTGAGCTTCGCCGAGTTCCGCGAGAACCTCGGCGTTGTGACCAATGGGACGCCCGCGCCGTTCGAGGTGCAGATCAAGCACGCGGGCGCGACGCGGGTCGACCGGGTCGCCGCGCAGCACAAGGAGTGGCAGGCGACCCTCGGCGAGCAGGTGTCCGATGGAGACGGCCTGCTGGTGAAGGCCGCGCTGCTGCCGGTGGGCGTGGCCAAGGGACCGTTCCTGTTCCGCTGCCAGTTCGGCGCAGGGAGCAAGACCTCGGATCTCTGGATCTACGGCGTTTGCCGCTAAGGCATTCTCGGGCGTAGTGCGGACGCATGACGCTTCGAGCGGGATCTCACGCGGTGGCGAATCCACGACGAGAACTCCGCGAAGCCTCGGCACCATGATCCTCACCGCCAACTCGCACGACGTGATCCGGATTCGCAAGTACCCGAATCGCCGTCTCTACGACACCAGCCGCTCGACGCACCTGACGCACGATGAAGTGCTTGCCATCGTGCGCCGTGGCCAACGGGTGCAGATCAGCGACAGCCGCACCGAGCAGGACATCACCAACGAGGTGCTGCTCCAGATCCTGATCGCGCGCGAGCCCGCCATCGTCGCGGCGCTCCCGACGGCGAACCTCCTCAACATCGCCCGCTCGACTCCCGAGACCGCGGCCAACGCCGCGGTGGGTCTCGGCGAGACCTCGAACAGCATGCTCACCGCCCGCCGGTGACACCGATCGGACGACGCTTCAACGCGTTCTTTCCTTTCTGCGCCCATCCGTCGCATCTTGCGGATGGGCGCTGTTCGTTTTGGGCCTCGACGACCCCAGCTCCCTCGTGAGTGACTGCCACGCGGGACTACGATGCGTGGATGCTCCTCGCACCGATGCTCGCCGGACTCCTCGCGCTTCAGACCACGACGACGACGGCGACGACTCCACCGTCGCTCGATCCGCGCATCGACCCGAAGCGCGTCACGACGCTGCCCGCGCCCGAAGTGCGGACGGTGGCCGATGTGGTGCGCGCGCCCGCGCCCGAGCCCGTGCTCCGCATCGCGTCGCGCGCGGAGTCGGTGCCGCTCGACGCGGGCAGCCATGCGAAGGCGCGTGCCGCGCTTGAGCGTGGCCTCGCGTTCCTCGCCGCGACGCAGACCACGCGCGGAACCTGGTTCGAGAACGAGGAGGTCGAGCCCACCGACATGGAGCCGCGCAAGCGCGCCGCGAGCGTCGCGGTCACGGCGATGGCGCTGAAGGCGTTCGCGCAGGCGGGCGAACTCGGCGACGCCGCCGCGCGCCAGCGCGCGCGCAGGGCCGTCGACGCCGCGCTGTCCGATCCCAAGGTCATGGAGAGCATCGCCGCCGGCGGCGTGGGCAACTACACGATGAGCTCGGTCGCCAGCGCGCTCGCGGCTGTCGGCGACGCCGATGCGAAGGCTGGCGCGCAGCGCGCGATCCGCTGGATCACCGACAACCAGTGGGACGACGCCGAGGGCGTCGATCCCACCAAGGACTGGTACGGCGGCGCGGGCTACGGCAACGGCAAGCGCCCCGACCTCTCGAACACGCAGATGATGCTCGACGCGATGCACGACGCCGGCGTGTCGCAGGACGATCCCGCCATGCAGCGCGCCCTCGCGTTCGTCGCGCGCACGCAGAACCGCAAGGCGAGCAACCCCGCGTCGTGGGCGCAGGACGGGAGCGGCGACGGCGGATTCGTCTACTCGCCGGCCAACGGCGGCGAGAGCTTCGCGAGCGACGCCGCGGGCGAGGGCCGCTACGGCGAGAAGATGGCGACGCGCAGCCTGCGCAGCTACGGGTCGATGACCTACGCCGGCTTCAAGAGCATGCTCTACGCGGGCCTCTCGAAGGACGACCCGCGCGTGAAGGACGCGCTCGCGTGGATCTCCCGCCACTACACCTTCGCGGAGAATCCCGGCCTCGGCCAGCAGGGCTACTACTACTACATCCACGCGATGTCGCGCGCGCTGCACGCGTCGCGGCTCGCGACCGTCACCGACCACGCGTCGGTCGCGCACGACTGGCGGAGCGAGCTCATCGACGCGCTCGCCGCGCGCCAGCGCGAGGACGGCTCGTGGAAGAACGGGACCGAGCGCTGGGAGGAGTCGAACGAGCAGCTCGCGACCATCTACGCGGTGCTCGCGCTCGAGGAAGCGCTCAAGCCGCACGCGATCACCGAGTGACGGAACTGCGCGGCGACCCATCGGCTGCGCGCGACGGTTGCGTGCTCAACGCGCGACGAACCGCCGCGACGAGACCGCGAGCATCGCCGCCATCGCCAGGATGAGCGCGCCGGTCGCCTGGTGGGCGCTGGTCACGATCACCTCGTAGGCCGGGATCGCGGCGTCGACGCGGATCAGCACCACCACGAGCGCCGCGATGCCGAGCGCGAACTGCAGGCCGATCGCATGGATCATGCCCTTGCCGAGGATGCGCACGATCGGGATCTCCCGCGCGCGGCTCGAGCAGATCGCGCCCGTGATCACGGAGAGCACGAGGATCACGAAGGCGCCGGCGACATGCCCCCAGATCGGCCACGCCGGGTGCACGGCGGCGTGTCCGTCGTGCGGCGGGATCTGGAGGTGCCGGTAGCTCGCGCCGAGGAAGAGCTGCACGAGCAGCGCGCCCACCAGCACGATCGGCAGCGAACGCACGCGCGCGGCATCGGGGATGCCCTGCGCGGGAGTGGCGTCCCGCCATGCAGCGCTCGTCACGACGGCGATCACGCAGGCGGTCGCGAACACGATCTGCCCGAACATCCCGTGCGCGATGGCGAGGAGCGTGCTCGGCTGCAGTTCGATGCCGCTGGTCGCGGTGGTCAGGTTGCCGGTCACGCGCAGGCCGCCGAGCAGTCCCTGCACGCACACGATCCCGAGGAACGCCACCGAGAGCGCGCGGATCCAGGTGCGGCGATCCTCGCGGAACACGATCCCGACCAGCACGAGCGCCGTGGTGCCCACGAGCATGCCGAAGAGCCGGTGCGCGTGCTCGTAGTAGATGCCGCCCTTCATCTCGCTGATCGGATACAGCAGCATGTTGTGGCCGAACGAGTTCGGCCAGTCGGGCACCGCGAGGCCGCTCTCGAGACCGGTCACGAGTCCGCCGGTCACGAGCAGCAGGAAGATCGTGACCGCCGACACGCGCGCGAACAGTCCCGCGGGTGCCGGCAGCGTGAGCGGGCGTGCGCCGCGTGCGAGCACGCCGCCGAGCGCCGCGAGTCCCGCGCTGGCGCCGAACAGGCCGGCCACGTAGAGCAGCGGCGCGATGCGCGAGCCGCCCTGCTCGTCGCGCAGGAACGCGCCGATGATGAGCAGGTTGGCGAACGCCGACACGAGCCCGACCTTGACGGCCGAGGCGCCCGCGCGCCGCGCGACCGCGCCGAACAGGACAGGCATGCCGAGCGTCGCGATGAAGAGCGCCTCGCCGAACCAGAGTCCGGGCGCCATCATCGCGATGTAGCCGATCGCCCACATCGCCGCGGTGGTCGCGAATCCGAGCGCGAGGTGCATCGTGCGGATGAAGCGCGTCGCGGCGAGCACGAACGCGGCGCCGACGGCAAAGAGTCCGATGAGCGTGGGCAGGCCGAGCGTCGCGGTGGATCCGGCGGTCGCGGCCTCGCCGGCCGTCGGCGTGGAGGCTGCCTGGGAAAGCGTGGTCAGGAGCTGCTGGATCATGCGGTTGCCCTGCGGCGTGGCTTCGCGCCGCGCAAGGGTGTCTATAGTAGGATTTCCCCAGCGTCCGCTCATGTCCGCATCCGCCGAAAACACCGCCGCCGCCCACGAACCGGTCGATCCCGCCGTCGCGGCGGATCCACGCGGTGCACCGACTCCGCGCGCGCGCAGCGTGCTCGGCGTGTGGGCGGAGCTCACCAAGGTGCGGCTCAACGCGCTCGTGCTGGTCACGACCGCCGTGGGCTTCGCACTCGCGGAACTCGGACCGATCGACTGGCTGCAGCTCGGCTGGACCTGCGCGGGCACCGCGCTCGCGGCGGCCAGCGCCTCGCTGTTCAACCAGCTCTTCGAGCGTCGGCGCGATGCGCTCATGCTGCGCACGCGCGGACGCCCGCTGCCCGCGAAGCAGGTGCACCCCGCCGCGGTGTTCACGGCGGCGCTGCTGACCGGCTACGCGGGCGCCGCGCTGATCGCGCTCACCGTGGGCCTGCTGCCCGCGGCGCTCGCGGCGATCAACATCCTGCTCTACGCGCTGCTCTACACGCCGCTCAAGCCGCGGACGACCTTCAACACGCTCGTCGGCGCGGTCTGCGGCGCGATTCCGCCGGTCATCGGATGGACCGCGGTCACGGGCAGCATCGATCCCGGCGCGTGGCTCCTGGGCGGACTGCTGTTCGTGTGGCAGATCCCGCACTTCCTCGCGCTGGCCTGGCTCTACCGCGAGGACTACGCGCGCGGCGGCCACGCGATGCTGCCGGTGCGCGACCACGGCGGCGAGATCACCGCGCAGGTGGTCGTGCTCACGACGCTGCCGCTCATCCCGCTCGGGCTCAGCGCCACCAGCCTCGGACTGGTCGGACATTGGAGCGCGCTGGTCTCGCTGCTCGCGGGCATCGGATTCTGCTGGCTTTCCTTCGCGTTCTTCCACCGCCGCGACGACCGCAGCGCACGCCGCGTCTTCCTCGCGAGCATCACCTACCTGCCGGTGGTGCTGGCGGCCATGACGCTCGACCGCGGCCCGAGCTCGCTCGAGTCGCTGTTCCGCGGGCGCGGCGGCGTGACCGTCGAGGAATCCCGCGAGACGCCTGCGCGCGACGGCGCCGACGCCGATGCGGCGGGCGGTGGCGCGACCACGCCGTGATCCGACCGTGGCCTCCGGCCCGCGGCCGGCGAATCCACCCCTGATTGGACCTCCGCACACCATGAACGACGACACGAAGCGCGATACCCCCGGCACACCGACCCTCACCTTCGCGGGTGGCGGCTGGGTCATCGCACTCGCGGGCGTGCTGGTGGCGCTGCTGCTCGGCTGGAGCCTGCTCGGGCCGCTGCTCGGCCGGCATCCGATCGGCGACGGCCGCACCGTCGAGAGCTACGGCTTCGATCTTTCGACGATGCTCATCGATCGCGCCGAGCTCGTGCCTTCGGGCAATCCGCGCGGGTTCCTGCCGTCGCTCGACGATCCGAAGCATCTGCGCGGCGCGGAGGTCCTGGTCTACAACGAGCAGAACCGCCCGAAGTACCTCGTGACCACCGACCGCGTGATCGGCGCCGTCATCAACGGCCAGCCGCATGCGTGGCCGCTCTCGATGATGAACGCGCACGAGGTGGTCAACGACACGGTGGCCGGCATCCCGGTCGCCGCGACCTACTCGCCGCTCTGCGATTCGGTGCTGCTCTTCGACCGCCGCGTGGGCGGCGTCGCGCGTCGGTTCGAGGTGAGCGGACTGCTCGTCGACTCGAACCTCGTCGTCTACGACAAGGCGGTCGAGGGCGGCGATCCGGCCTCGCATGTGCCGAGCCTGTTCCTGCAGCTCGAGCGGCGCGCGATCGCGGGACCGCTGGCGCAGTCCGCCGCGGTCCTCGAGCCGCTGCCGGGCGCCTGCATCACCAGTTGGGCAGACTGGCTCGCGCTCCATCCGACGACCACCGTGACCCTGCGGGACCCTGCGATGATCCGCCGCATGAAGGAGATCTCGTACGCGCGGTACTTCCTGGGACCGAACCTGGAGTATCCGGCGTCGCCGCTTCCGAGCGAGGCGTCGCTCGCGGCCGCGGGTCTGCGGCTGAAGAGCCCCATGATCGCGTTCCGCCTGGAGTCGGGCTGGAAGGCGATCCCGGTCGAGGCGGTGGTCGCCAAAGCCGAGTCGGAGCGCCGGCTGCGGTTCTCGGTCGACGGGGTGGAGCTGCAGTGCGATGTGCCGGCCGGTCCCGCGATCGCACGATTGGTGCGGGTGGATGGCGCGCCGCTGGCGACCGTCCCCTGTCTCTACTTCGCGCTGGAGGCCGTGGCGGCGCCGCGGGAGCCGGTGGCGATCGTCGCCCCGTGATACGCGACGCCCCGCGATGCGCCCCGCTTCGGGACGTTCACCGGCCTCGGACGCTCGAAGCCCGGGGGCCGAACGAACTATTTTGCGAGTTTCGTGTGTTCATTGGGCGGAGTTTTGTCCCGTATATCGCATGGAAGCATGCAGGCGGTCTCTCTCGAAGCCGCCGAGCCTTGGGGAAGAGAGTTCCGGGGCTGCACAGATCAGATCGGCGCACAGCGCCATCCCGCAAGGGATGGTGCTGTCGCTTTTGGGACGGGTCACTCGCCAAGTGAGGCGGGATTCGGGCGCCGAGGCCGGTCCATGGCGCACCGGGCAGCGCCCTTACCGGCTGCCAAGCCAGAGCGTCGCGTACAGCACGAGCCAGACGCCATCGAGGAAGTGCCAGTACATCGCGCAGTAGGCGATGCCGCGGTGGTCCTCCGGTGTGTAGGCGGCGCGGGCGGCGCGCACGGTGGTGATCACCATCGGCGGCAGGCCTCCCAGCACGTGGAGCGCGTGCAGGCCGGTGAGCACATAGAACGTCCAGCCGTAGAGGCTGTCGCTCACCGTCAGCTGCTGCTGGAGCAACTCGCGCCACGCGAACCCTTGCGCGACCAGGAACGCGATCGCCAGCGCGAGGGTCGCGAGCATGAGCCCCCCCTGCCGCGGATCGCCGCTTCGACCGGCGCGCAGGGCCTTCTGCATCGTCACGCTCGAGAGGACCAGCGCGCCGGTGCTCGCGAGAAGCAGCCCGGGCAGTTTCGGCGCCTCGTCGGGGATGAAGGCGTCGCCGTTGTCCACCCGCACCACCAGGTAGCCGAGGATGGTGGCGACGAACAGCACGCCGAGCGCGATGAGGAAGAGCCACATGCCGAAAAGGCCCGCTTGGAAGCGGGCCTTCGGGTCGTCGAACGGAGTGGAGGGATCCTTCACTTCGGCGGCGTTACTTCTTGGAGGTCACGGGCGCGAACGGCGCGTTGGCGTCCAGATAGGTCTGGACGTTCTTCGGGTTGCCCTTGTTCTCGGAGACCATGTTCTGGCCGACGTCCATCATGCAGAACACCATCATCAGGACGACGAACAGCATGGAGCCGACCAGCACCATGAGATTGAACGGCCGGTCCCAGCGGAGGTGCATGAAGAAGAGCGACACCAGGGTCGCCTTCACCACCGCGATGCCGATGGCGAGGTAGATGTTCGCCTCGCCGAGGTCGACGTAGCGCGCGGCGACGGTGATGACCGTGAGCACGAGCAGCGCGCCGCCGGTGGCGAAGAGCGTCGAGTACGGCACGAGGTGTCCGACGAGGGGGTGGCCTTCGCCGTGTCCGTGACCGTGGGAATCATGAGCTGCGTGGGAAGCCATGGTGGAGTCCTGTCGGGGCCTGGTGGTGACCTGCCGGGGCCTGTCGCGCGTTCGACCGAAGGGGCCGTCGCGTCAGTGGATGAGGTAGAAGAGCGGGAAGAGGAAGATCCACACGAGGTCGACGACGTGCCAGTAGAGGCCGACCAGATCGACGGGCGTGTAGTAGTCGCTGCTGTAGCGGCCGCGGAGCGAACCCAGGAAGAGCCAGCCGATCACGCCGACGCCGATGAGGACGTGGATGCCGTGCAGGCCGGTCATCAGGTAGTAGATCGCGAAGAAGCGATGCGTGTTCGGCGGCATCGTCGGATCCATCAGGTGCGCGCCCTCGGGGTGCGAGGCGTGCACCGTCGCGTCGGTGGCGGCGACCATCTGCGCCGTCGCCACGCCATCGGGGCCGGACTTAGGCGCCGCGATCGCGGTCTTGTCCGCCGGCGGCAGCGTCGCGAGCGCGGCGGGAGCGGCGCCGGCCGAGGGATTCGGCGAGGCGATCGCGAGCACCGGGTTCTCGACGGGCTTCGGCTCGACCTTGACGGCGGCGGCGGTCGCCTCGTCGGCCGGCTGGTAGAAGGCCTGACCCCACTTCAGGTTCAGGTGGAACTTGTGGGTGTACTCGAAGTACTTGATCACGAGGAAGCCGATCGCGCCCGCGAGCGTGAGCGCGAGACAGAGCGAGAGCAGGCCCTTCTTGTTGGTCTGCGCCGCACGCACCGCCACCGCCATCGTGAGGCTCGAGAGGATCAGCACGCAGGTGTTGATGCCGCCGAGGATGGTGTCGAGGTAGTTCGCGGCGTACGAGAAGACCTGCGGGTCCTTGAAGCGCAGGATCGCGTACATCACGAAGAGCGCGCCGAAGAACAGCACTTCGGTGGCGAGGAAGACCCACATGCCGAGCTTGCCGGACTCGAACTGCTGGAGCGGCGTGTCGAAGTGGTGCGCGAGGAACGGGTACTTCGCGTGATCGCCATGACCGTGGCCATGGTCATGGCCGTGCGAGTCGGCGTGGGATGCAGAGTGCGACACGATCAGTGGCCCTTTCCGTGTTGTGCCGCGGCGACGTGCGCCTCGGTATCGACGACGTAACCCTGCTGCTTCTCGTCCCAGCTGACGGCGCTGAAGTCGCAGCAGTCGCCCACGCGCGGCGTGGTCGCGAAGTTGTCATGCGGCGGCGGCGAGGTGCACTGCCACTCGAGGCTGGCGCCGCCCCACGGGTTGGCCGGAGCCTTCTTGCCCGCGAAGAGCGAGTGGATCAGGTAGATCGCGGTGACCAGGAAGCCGAGGGCCATGATGTACGAGCCGCCGGTCGAGATGTGGTGGTAGATCTGGAACTCAGGCTTGTACATGTAGTAGCGGCGCGGCATGCCCTGCGAGCCCAGCATGAACTGGGTGAAGAAGGTCATGTTGAAGCCGATGAAGACGAGCGCGCAGGCGATCTTGCCCCAGGTCTCGTTGAACATCACGCCGAACATCTTCGGCCACCAGTGGTGCATGCCGCCGATCATGGCGATCAGCGCGGAGCCCATCATCACGTAGTGGAAGTGCGCGACCACGAAGTAGGTGTCGTGCAGGTGGATGTCGGTCGAGAGCACGGCGAGCGGGATGCCCGTCAGGCCGCCGATGGTGAACAGGAAGATGAACGCGAGGCCGTACCACATGGACGTGTTCAGCGAGATCGAGCCCTTGTAGAGGGTCGCGAGCCAGTTGAACACCTTCACCGCCGACGGGATCGCCACCGAGAAGGTGATCGCCGAGAACAGCACGTTCATGAGCGGCGACTGGCCGCTGGTGAACATGTGGTGTCCCCACACGAGGAAGCTGAAGATGGCGATCGCGATCGAGCTGAACGCGATGAAGCGGAAGCCGAAGATGTGGCGGTGGCTGTGGACCGCGATGATCTCGCTGATGATGCCCATGCC